>CAZJNQ010000006.1:0-73403 GCA_964547475.1 uncultured Porphyromonadaceae bacterium | reverse complement strand
AAGTATCGAATTTATCACCCCCATTTCAAATTTCTAATGCATAATTTGGGTTAAAAATTTGAAAAGCAATAACTGCCAGTGATTTTATAACCAATTTTTTTTCTTCGATATAAGCTTTGTCGGTAAACTTGAATGATGTATCCTTTTTTCAAGGCTAGGTAATTGTTAAACTTGCCATTGTAAGGTGCCCCCCCTAAAAACCGTACCGGTCTAAAGTAGAGATTCCGGCTTAGGAGAGTTCCCCGATTTTAGCTACACTCTAAAGTGGAAAATTCGGGCATATGAGGGTTTTATGATGGTGTCAACTTTGAAAAGGAAAAACCAGAATATAACCTGAAAGGTTAACTCTTTATTTTTATATCACGTTCTGTTTCTGATGGTTGTGGGGATAAAAAAGTGGGACAAAACCGGATTCACCCGATTTGTCCCATCGTGTAGCGGGGACAGGACTTGAACCTGCGACCTTTGGGTTATGAGCCCAACGAGCTACCAACTGCTCCACCCCGCATTGTTAGCGACCGCAAAGATAATATTTATTTCCACATCATCACATCATCACATCATCACATCATCACATCTTAACCTTCTCAACATAATATCTATCTTTGTCAACAAAACACCGATCGCCAAAATGGCCAGGAAGACCACTAAAACCACGACCGCCAAGCCTGTAAAGAAGAAGCTGGTGCACAAGCTGAAGAGCAAGTACAGGCTGGTTATCATGAGGGAAACATCCTTCGAGGAAGTCTGGCAGATGAAGCTTTCGAGAATGAATGTGATCACCGCGCTGGCTATATCCCTCACCATCTATACGGTCATCGTGGTAGCCCTGATCGTCTATACGCCGGTCAAGCGCCTGATCCCCGGCTACCCGAATGCTGAAATGACCCGTAATATCCGCATGAATGCCATTCGCCTGGATTCCCTGGATTACCAGTTAGCCCTGAAAGACCAGTTCATCGAAAACCTGATCACGGTCATCAATGGCGGCGACACTAAAATTCATTCGACCGACGGCGGGACCTCACAGGTCTCGATCCAGGATATCACTGACAACCGTTCCGAAGATGATTCTCTTCTCAGGCTTGAAGTGGAGCAGGCGCAGAGGTTCAACCTGAGTCCCCAAAGCCCTTCCTCGGCAGGCAGCAACCTGAACCAGCTCTATTTCTTCCCGCCGGTCAGGGGTTTGATAATCTCTCACTTTGACTACGCCCGAGGGCACTTTGGAATTGATATCGCCACTGCCGCCAACCTGGGTATCAAGGCGACTCTCGACGGCACGGTCATTTTTGCGGATTACACCAGTGAAACAGGCTATACCATTCAGATACAGCATGATTTTAACCTGATCTCGGTCTATAAGCACAACAAGGAACTCTTCAAGCGAATGGGCAACCGGGTCAAGGCAGGCGAAGTCATTGCCACTGTCGGAAACACCGGCGAACTGACTACCGGACCCCACCTTCATTTTGAACTATGGCACCAGGGGAAAGCCCTCAATCCCGAATACTTTATTGCTTTTGAATGATGAAGCGGATTGCCATCCTTGGTTCTACCGGTTCGATCGGCAAGCAGGCTCTCGAGGTGATCAGTCATCATCCCGGCCGGTTTCAGGCCAGTGTCCTGACCGCCCGTTCCAATTACCAGGAACTGATCAGGCAAGCCCGGCAATACAGGCCGCAGGCAGTGGTCATTACCGATACCCATTACACCGACCGGGTCAGAACGGCATTGTCCGGTTCGGGGATAGAGGTTTTTTCCGGCCCGTCCTGCCTGGAACAGATTGTTACGGATGAACGGATTGACATGGTGCTGACTGCCATGGTCGGTTTTTCGGGACTGATCCCGACTCTCCATGCCATCCAGGCGGGCAAGCCCATCGCGTTGGCCAACAAGGAAACCCTCGTGGTCGCAGGCGAACTCGTAACCCGCCTTGCAAAGGAACACCAGGTTCCGGTCCTTCCCGTCGATTCGGAACATTCAGCCATTTTCCAGTGCCTGGCCGGTGAGAAGTACCAGGAGGTGGAAAAGATCTGGATCACTGCTTCAGGGGGTCCATTCCGGCAGCTATCCCGTGAGGAACTCCTCAAGGCTACCTGGCAGGACGCTTTGCGGCACCCGACCTGGAACATGGGCGCCAAGATTACGGTTGATTCCGCCACCCTGATGAATAAAGGCCTGGAAGCGATCGAAGCCAAATGGCTTTTTGGAGTCCATCCCGACCAGATCGAGGTGATCATTCATCCGCAGTCGGTCATCCATTCGATGGTCCAGTTCTGCGACGGTTCCATCAAGGCCCAGATGGGGCTGCCCGACATGAGGCTGCCCATCCAGTATGCTCTCAGCTATCCCGACCGGCTTGCCAGCGCTTTCCCCAGGTTCAGCTTTTCGGAATATCCCAGCCTTACATTCGAAACTCCTGATACGGAAAGGTTCCCCAACCTGGCTATCGCCCTGGAGGTCATGAGAAAGGGAGGAAATCTGCCCTGTATCATGAATGCCGCCAACGAGGTGGCCGTTGATGCCTTCCTGAATGACCGCACCGGCTTTTCCGGCATGACCCGTGTAATCGAAAAAACCATCGAGAAAGCAACATTTCTCTCTTCAGCCGGTTTAACCGAATATATTGAATCCGATCTGGAAGCCCGGAAACTGGCTCTTTCATTTCTTTAATAATCCCTGGCATGACCGTACTGGTAAAAGCAGCGCAACTCCTTCTCAGTTTATCCATCCTGGTGATCATTCACGAATTCGGGCATTTCACTTTTGCCAAGATATTCAAGACCCGGGTGGAGAAATTCTACCTCTTCTTCAATCCCTGGTTCTCCCTGTTCAAGGTTAAAAAAGGAGAAACCGAATACGGTTTGGGCTGGCTTCCGCTCGGCGGCTATGTCAAGATAGCAGGAATGATTGATGAATCCATGGACAAGGAAGCCATGAAAAAGGAGCCCCAGCCATGGGAATTCCGCTCGAAACCTTCAGGCCAGCGGCTCCTGATCATGCTCGGCGGCGTGCTCTTCAATGTCATCTTTGCCTTCCTGATCTATACGATGATCCTCTTTGCCTGGGGCGAGAAATACCTGCCGACCGCCAATCTCAAGTATGGGATCATCTGCGATACACTGGCCCTGGACATGGGCCTTCAGCATGGCGACAAGATCCTGACGGTCGACCATAAAACCATCGAGGATTTTCATGACCTCGTACCGGAAATAGTTTACAATGGCGCAAAAACCATCCAGGTTGACCGAAACGGGGAGGTCCTTACCATCAACGTTCCGGATGATTTTGTAACCCGGTACCTGGAAAAGAAAAGCTTCATATACTACGCTTATCCATTCGTGGTGAGGGATTTCGTAAGCGGTTCACCCGCCAGGCAGGCAGGGATCCTGGCCGATGACAGGATCGTTGGCATCGATGGCAGGGAACTGCCCTTTTTTGACCTTTTTGCCATGGAGATCCGGAACAGGATCGGGGACACCGTGCTGGTCAATGTCGACAGGAATGGGGAAAGCCTGGCCTTTTCGGTGGTCGTCCCCGAAAATGGCAAGATCGGCGTCTATCCTGTCGACCCGAAATCGTTCTTCGAGCTCAAAGAGGTGAGGTATGGCCTCTTTGCCGCGTTCCCGGCGGGCATCAAGAAGGGCGTTGAAACCATCTCCTCTTACCTGAAGGACCTTAAGCTGATATTCAATCCCGAAACAAAGGCCTATAAATCCCTGGGGGGATTCATCGCAATAGGCAACATATTTCCCGCCGCCTGGAACTGGGAGATCTTCTGGAACATGACAGCTTTCCTGTCGATCATGCTGGCAGTCTTGAATGTTCTCCCGATCCCGGCATTGGATGGAGGTCATGTTTTTTTCCTTAGCTTTGAGATGATCACCGGCCGGCGACCCAGCGACAAGTTCATGGAAATCGCCCAGATCATCGGTATGGTCCTCCTGCTTGCCCTTGTCCTCTATGCTAACGGAAATGATATTCTGAAGTTGTTCCAAAAATAACAGCTATGAAGACGAAGGAATTCCTGGTTATCACCCTTTCTCTCCTGATCCTTGGTTTGTCCGGATGCAAGCGCGGCAACCAGGCTGTCCTGCCACCCTGTACCGGCAAGCCCGGAGAAGTGGTCCTTATCCTGGCTGATGACCTCTACAAGGGAGCCGTCGGGGATTCCCTGATCCATTACCTGACTCAGGATGAGCCCGCCCTGCCGGGTACAGGCATGGAAGGAGCCGAGTCGATGTTCGACGTCGTGCACCTTCCCCCATCCGGGTTGACCAATATTATCCGTCCTGCCCGAAACCTTCTGATCGTTGATGTCGACCAGCAGTACGCCAAGCCTGCTGTCACCGCTCTCAAGGATTACTGGTCGAGGGAGCAGATCCTGATCAAGATTGACGTGGCCGATCGGGATCAACTGATGGCAACCATTCAGGAGTATAAGGATTTCATTATTGAAACTTTCCGGGAAGGGGAAGTGAACCGCCAGACGACCCTTAGCAAACAATACGGGAATGCCGAACTGGCTGCCCAGCTGTTGAGGAATCATGAGATCATCGCCAGTTTCCCGAAAGGATTCGAAATCCGCCTCGATACCGGCCGCTTCACCTGGATCCATTATGATCCGGCTGACATGACGCTGGGCATGCTGATCTGGGATTATCCTTATACCGATCAGGCCCAGCTGGCTTACCCCAACCTGGTGTCCTTTACCGATAAGCACTTAAAACCGAGAGTTCCCGGACCGTCAAAAGGTTCTTTTATGGCGCTGGAGATGGATGTGCCCATCCTGACCCGGACCTTGTCGGTTAACGGGAATTTCGTCGCGGAACTGAAAGGATTGTGGGAGACAACGGGCGATTTTATGGGCGGGCCTTTTATCTCGTGGTCCTTTGTGGACGAAAACCGGAACCGGATCGTGACGGCTTTTGGCTATGTCTACGCCCCGAAGATCAACAAGCGGAACCAGGTAAGGAAAATCGAGGGGATATTGAAGACTATTGATTTTCCCGATTAATCCAAACGTTCAAAAAGCTGATTGCGGAGCCGGGGGATAAAACCGGCTTCCCGGATAGCCTCTTCCATTCCCCCAATGTCCATGACATTCCGGGATCCGGCTGCAGAGACTACATTCTCCTCGATCATCACCGATCCGAAATCATCGGCTCCGGCATGGAGGCAGATCTGCCCGGCGCTCCTGCCCACAGTCAGCCAGGAAGCCTGGATGTGCCTGATATTGGGCAAAAGAATCCTTGAGAGGGCCAGCAGCCTTATGTACTGCCTGGCATCGGCTGAATTCCGGATCCCCATCTCCTCACGAAGCACGGTCCCTTCATCCTGGAAAGGCCAGGGGACGAAATTCAGGAATCCCTGGCTGTACCGCGGTTTCTCCGCCTGAAGGTCACGGATCCTGAATATATGTTCAACCCTTTCCTCCAATGTCTCGGCATGGCCGAACATCATGGTGGCTGATGTAGGCAACGGAATTTTATGGGCTGTCCTCATGACTTCGAGCCATTCATCAGCCGTGCATTTCCCTTTGGAAACGATGCGCCTGACCCGGTCGGACAGGATCTCCGCTCCGGCACCGGGCAGGGAATCCAGCCCTGAAGCACGCAATTCATTAAGAACGGTCAGGTAATCGGTTTTTTCCATTTTTGCCAGATGCACGATTTCCGGTGGCCCCAGAGCGTGCAGGCGAAGCTCCGGAAATTCTCCCTTAAGCGAACGGAACAGGTGGGTGTAGAACTCAAGCCCCAGGCCGGGATGCAAGCCTCCCTGCAGCAACAGTTGGCGGCCTCCCAGGCTGAACAGGTGGAGTACCTTTTCACGGTATTGATCGAGGGTCGTGACGTATGCATCTTCATCATCGTTCCTGCGGCAGAAATTGCAGAATTTGCAGAAGGAGACACATACATTGGTGATGTTCACGTTACGGTCAATGATCCAGGTGACTTCGGGCGAAGGATGCAGTTTCCAGCGGATCCGGTCAGCCGCCTCCATCAACTCTCCGTCACCGGCATGCAGGTACAGGTCATTCGCCTCTTCCTTCGAGAGGAAAATCCCGTCAACTGCCTTATTCAGAATATTTTCGTTAGCTCCCATCAGTACCGCGACCCGGGGATGCAAGTTAGGCTAATTGTGAAGCCTGCCAACCGGGTTACCCGGATTTTTTTAACTTTACGGACTATATCATGTTTAATCGGTATGCTGCTTTTCAGTACGGATATCCTGCTGCCGGTCCAAAACCGGATTTTGCTGTTTGATTCACCCGAAAAGGTTCGCCAGGAGACCTGGCCCTCCCCGGAAAAGGAGTTCGTTTGCCAGTCACTGGACAAGAAGCAGCGTCTCATTCATCTGAACCGTTTTGACCATGTCGAGGTGATCGTAATAACCGATCCCGAGAAAAAGGAGAGCGGATTGCTCGAATCCCTGAGAGTTGCCGGAAATGAAATCCATGAACTGGCGGTAAAGAACAAATGGGAAGAACTGATACTGGATAACCGCACACCGGAGGAATCCTATGGCGAAGCGCTGGCCGAGGGGTTGCTGCTCAGCGGCTATCAGTTTCTCAAGTATTTCACAAACCCGGAGAGTAAAAAACACTCACTCCTGCGTCTCGGTATTTTGAATGCAAAGCCTTCCCGCATCCGGCAGCTGACCGCGATTGTGGATGCTGTTTGCCTGGCCCGCGACCTGGTCAATGAACCGGTCTCCTTTCTGAACGCGCCCCGCCTGAGCAACGAAATAACCCGGATCTCGGGCGAGGTCGGGCTGGACGTGGAAATCCTCGGCAAGACCCAGATCGAATCCCTCAAGATGGGAGGGATTCTGGCCGTGAACCGCGGGAGCATCGATCCTCCGCAGTTCATCATCCTCAACTGGGAGCCTGAGAAAGCGGTCAACAAGGCTCCTCTGGTCCTGGTCGGAAAGGGGATCATGTTTGATACCGGGGGCTTGAGCCTTAAACCAACCCCTGCCAGCATGGATGAAATGAAATCCGACATGGCCGGTGCGGCGGCCGTGACCGGGATTCTCTACGCACTGGCACGCATGGGGTGGCCGGTTAAGGCTGTGGGCCTAATCCCTGCAACGGATAACCGCCCGGACGGCAATGCCTTTACCCCGGGAGACATTATCCGGATGCATGACGGAACGACGGTAGAGGTACTGAACTGCGATGCAGAAGGACGGCTTATCCTGGCTGATGCCCTCAATTATGCAAAAAAATACAACCCGGATCTGGTCATAGACATCGCCACCCTCACCGGTTCGGCTCAAATGGCCCTCGGTACGGAAGCTTCCGCCATGATGGGGACGGCTCCTGAAGAGGTGTTCTCAACGATTGAAAAGGCCGGATTTTCTGTTCATGAAAGACTGGTCAGGTTTCCCCTCTGGCAGGAATTCCGGAAGATGCTCGATTCCGAAGTGGCCGACCTGAAGAACATCGGCGGCCGGCAGGCCGGTGCAATCACTGCCGGCAAGTTCCTGGAACATTTTACGGATTATCCATGGATCCATCTTGATATAGCCGGAACAGCTTACCTGACTGCCCGGGAATCCTACCGGGGTATCGGAGGCTCCGGAACCGGGGTCAGGCTCCTGCTCGAATTTATTAAACATCACTACCAACTCTGAAAACAATGGAAGATCAAAGAATAATGCTGGGAATCACTCAGGGCGACATCAACGGGATCGGTTATGAGGTGATCATCAAAGCCTTGCTGGATCCCCGCATCCTGGAAATTTGCACCCCGGTGGTTTACGGTTCTCCCAAGGTGCTCGCTTACCACCGGAAAGCACTGAATATCCCGAATTTCAGCCTGAATGCGATCGCCAGTGCCAAAGAAGCCAATCCCCGCAGGGCTAACCTGATCAACTGCCTGGATGACAATGTCAGGGTCGAGCTGGGAAAATCTTCTGGCTACGCCGGCGAAGCGGCTTTCATAGCCCTTGAAATGGCCGTCAAGGACCTGACCGAACACCAGATCGACCTGCTGGTCACCGCACCGATCAATAAGCACAATATCCAGAGCAAAGACTTCAGCTTTGCCGGCCATACGGAATATCTCCAGGAGAAGCTGGGCGTCCACGAGGTCCTCATGCTGATGGTCAGCGACTACCTGAAAGTGGGCATTGCCACGGGACATATACCTCTGGCGAGTGTTCCCGGCGAGCTTACAAACGACTTGATAATCAGAAAATTGCGATTACTCGATCATTCCCTGAGGTATGATTTCAACATCGGGTCACCCCGAATTGCCGTTTTGGGTTTGAACCCGCATTCGGGTGATCAGGGCCTGATTGGCCGGGAAGAGACTGAAATCATCCAACCAGCCATGGAAAAGGCCCGCCAGGACAACATCATGGCACTGGGTCCCTACGCTGCGGATGGTTATTTCGGATCGGGGCTCTATCAGAAGTTCGATGCGGTCCTGGCCATGTACCATGACCAGGGCATGGCTCCATTCAAGGCTCTATCCTTCGATAACGGCGTCAATTTTACCGCCGGGCTGCCAGTGGTCAGGACTTCCCCCGCTCATGGCACGGCTTATGAGATCGCGGGACTTGACCAGGCCAGCGCCGATTCCATGAGGCAGGCCATATACCTGGCAGTGGATATCTATAAAACGCGGAAAGCCAACAGGGAACTGAAACGGAATGCCCTCGGGGCACAATAGAAACAGGGATCAATCAGATGGCGATCTTTGAATACCTAACCGGAAAACTGGCCGAACTCACACCCGCATGTGCGATTGTCGAACAGGCAGGTGTCGGATACCAGGTGCAGATCTCGCTGCAAACCTATGCTGCAATCAGGGGACAGGAGCAGGTCCATCTCTTTGTCGAGGAGATCATCCGGGAAGACAATCACATCCTTTTCGGGTTCCATGCCCGTGAAGAACGCGAGATGTTCCGGCTGCTCATAACGGTCAGCGGCATCGGTCCCAATACCGCCCGGATGATGCTCTCTTCCCTTACCACTCCGGATATCCGCAGGGCCATCCGGACCGAAAACGCCAACCTCCTGAAGAGCGTGAAAGGGGTCGGAATCAAGACAGCACAGCGGATTATCGTCGACTTGCGTGATAAACTTGTGAAAACGGAAGAAGCTTCAGGAAATTTACCCGTAACGGGCAATACCTCCCGGGATGAAGCGTTATCAGCATTGGTAATGCTTGGGTTCAGCCGTGGTGAATCGGCCAAAGCCCTGGATCAGATTCTTCAGGATGCTCCGGAAATCGGACCCGAAGAGTTGGTCAAGCAAGCCCTGAAGAAACTTTAATTGCATCTACCGGAACCTCTATGCAGTATCGCCCGTCGATTAAATTCCTGATGGTAAGCTTTCTGTCTCTGCTGTCGTCTGTTTGCGGCACGGATGAGACATGGGCCCAGCAGCGGAATCCGGTCACGCAGAACCGCCTGGCGGCCGATACAACCCGCAGGGACACGACACTCAACCTCCGCTATCCGGTTCCGGTTAACCCGGGTTTTCCCTGGTCCCTGTCAGGAGTGCCAAAATCTCCTCTTTACCTCAAGGATCCGAAAAACCTCACCTCAACCGTTGAATATGATGCTGATCTTAACGAATACCGGTTCGAGACCAAACTCGGCGGCAAGAGCCTGAGCGATCCCTATTACCTGTCTCCTGATCAATACCGTCAGTATGATTTCAGCCAATCCATCAGGGATTACTGGAAACAGCGGGTTGGCGGGGAAACCTTCCAGTCGCAGCAGGGACTGATCCCGAAATTGTACATAGGCGGCGAAGCCTTCGACCGGATATTCGGCTCCAACAACATAACCATCAATCCGCAGGGATCCGCCGAGTTGATTTTTGGGGTCCAGATCAATAAGACCAATAACCCGAACCTGTCGGAAAAGGTGAGGAAGAATGTCACCTTTGATTTTGACAACAAGATCCAGATGAATGTCACGGGCCAGATTGGTGACAAGCTGGAGCTGGGCATAAGCTACAATACCGAAGCGACTTTTGATTTTGAGAATAAAACCCGGATTGCCTATACCGGCAAGGAAGATGAGATCCTGAAAAAGATCGAGGCGGGGAATGTCAGCCTGCCTTTGTCGGGATCCCTCATCACAGGCAGCCAGAGCCTGTTCGGCATCAAAACGGAGATGCAGTTCGGGAGGCTGACCGTAACCAGTATTTTTTCACAGCAGCAGGGCCAGTCGGAATCCATCGAGGTTGAGGGCGGAGCGGTCTCCAACGAATTTGAAATACGGGCGGATGAATATGATTCCAACAAGCACTTTTTCCTGACCCAGTATTTCAGGGATATCTATGACCAGGCCCTTAAGAACACCCCTGTCATCAATTCCGGGATCAACGTGACCAAGATCGAGGTTTGGGTGACCAATAAAACCAACAATTTTGAAGAATCCAGGAACATCGTGGCTTTCCTTGACCTGGCCGAGGGGATCCTTCCGGGCGACACGAACATCTACAACAACAGCTTCGTAAAGTACAACGGTTCGGGTCGCTATCCGCACAATGACCTGAATACCCTTTACCAGACCCTGTTGTCGGAATATTCCGGCATCCGGAACATCGGCCAGGTTACCAGTGTGCTGGGACCCTTATCTTCTTATGGTTTTATCGGCGGGCAGGATTACGAAAAAATAGAAAACGCCCGTAAACTTTCATCCGATGAGTATCAGTTGAATGCCAAGCTGGGGTATATCTCCCTGAACCAGCAGTTGAATGCGGATGAGATCCTGGCGGTGGCTTTTGAATACACGGTCGGCGGCCAGGTTTTCCGGGTGGGTGAATTCTCCTCCGAGGTCAACAAGGATGCCGAATCCAATGCTCCTTCCCTGATCCTGAAGTTGCTGAAGGGCACCAACCAGACCCCTGTCTTGCCGACCTGGGACTTGATGATGAAGAATATTTACAGCATTGGTGCCAGCCAGTTGAACAGCGAGGAATTTCAGATGAACGTGCTCTATCAGAATGACAAGACGGGAACGGCCATCAACTATATTCCGGGAGGAGCCATCGACGGGGAGATTCTGCTCAAGGTGCTCAATCTCGACCGGCTCAATACCCAGCTGGATCCGCAACCCGACGGAGTGTTCGATTTCATCGAGCAGGTTACGGTCAATGCATCCAAGGGACGGATCATCTTTCCTGTCCTGGAACCCTTTGGCTCCTATCTTCGCAAGAAGATCGAGGGTGGCAATCCCGGCAATGCGGAGATCGCCGACCAGTATGTTTTCGAGGAGCTCTATACCCAGACGCAGACCGTGGCCCAGCAAAAGGCGGAAAAGAACAAATTCCTGATGACCGGTTCCTACCGGTCGGCCTCGTCATCTGAGATCCGGCTCAATGCCATGAACATTCCCGAGGGGAGCGTGATTGTCACGGCCGGGGGCATGCAATTGACCGAAAACTCTGATTATACGGTTGATTACACGATGGGCACGGTCAAGATCATCAACCAGGGACTGCTGGAATCAGGAACTGCCATCAAGATATCCCTGGAAGACAATTCCACCTTCAACATGCAATCGAAGGCCATGCTCGGAACGCACCTGGATTACCGGTTCAACAAGGACTTTAATGTCGGGGGGACCATCCTTCACCTGAGGGAAAGGCCGCTGACCAACAAGGTTGACCTTTCGAACATCCCGATCGCCAACACCATCTGGGGACTGAACACCAATTACCGCAAGGAAGCCCCTTGGCTGACCCGCCTGATCGACAAGCTGCCGCTGATCCAGACCAAGGAACGTTCGATGATCAATTTCAGCGGTGAGTTTGCCCACCTGATCCCCGGTCACTCGAATGTCATCAATTCGGATGCGAATAAAGAAGGCGAAGCCCTGGTGGATGATTTCGAGAGCAGCGAAGTGGCCTTTTCACTCCGGCAGAGGCAGAACTGGGTCATGGCCAGCACTCCCGGCGGCCAACCCGACCTGTTCCCCGAAGCCGGCGTGAGCAATGGGCTGGAAAATGGATTCAACCGGGCTAAATTCGCCTGGTACCACATCGACCCCCTCTTCCTCCGGAACAACTCTTCAACGCCGGGTCATATCGCCAACAATCCCGAGGAACAAAACAGCCATTTCACCCGGGAAATCGTGGAACAGGAGATCTTCCCTTACAAGGAAAGCCCGAACAACATCCCGACCTACCTCCAGGTGCTGAACCTGGCCTTTTATCCGGGTGAACGCGGTCCGTACAACTATGATACGGGCTCGTCCGCCTATTCGGCCGGTTTGGACAACGACGGCAATCTGAGGAACCCGGAAACCCGCTGGGGCGGCATCATGAGCAAGCTGACCCAGAATGATTTTGAAGCGGCGAACGTCGAATACCTGGAATTCTGGCTGATGGATCCTTACGTGGAAGATGAAAAGGATGGCGTTACCCGGGACGACCTGGATCCGGCACTCTATTTCAACCTGGGCAATATATCAGAAGATATTCTAAAGGACGGGAGAAAATCATTTGAAAACGGGCTGAGCGGAGGCACAACTCTCAACTATGTCGATACCACTGCCTGGGGCCGGGTGCCGGTGGTACAATCCTTTGTCAATGCTTTCGACAATGACATTGAGGCCCGTAGATTGCAGGATGTCGGTTTGGACGGACTGGGGGATGACGATGAAAGGACCTTTTTCCAGCCCTATCTGGATAATCTTGGACAGATCATCAACCCGGCATCGGAGCGTTACCAGGATTTCCTGAAGGACCCGTCGAACGACGACTACCATTATTATCGCGGACAGGACTATGATACCGAACAAGTCGGGATACTTGATCGCTACCGCCACTTCAACGGCCTGGAGGGCAACTCGCCCACCTCGGAGCAATCCACTGAAACTTATCCCACACAATCGACCACGCTGCCGGACGTGGAGGACATCAATCTCGACAATACCCTCAATGAATCGGAATCCTATTTCCAGTATAAGATCAGCATGCGCAAGCAGGATTTTCAGATAGGGAAAAACTATATAACCGATGCCATCGTCGGGAAAAACGATGAAGGCGAACCCGTGACCTGGTTCCAGTTCAAAGTGCCGGTCTATGAGCCCCAGAAGGCCATCGGCAATATCCAGGATTTCAAATCCATCCGGTTCATCAGGATGTTCCTGAAAGGATTCGGGGAAACGGTTTTCATGCGCTTCGCCACCCTGGAGCTCGTGAGAGGCGAGTGGCGCAAATACAACCTCAGCCTCATGGAAGGGAGCGAACAACTCAGCACCCCGGAGTATACGCGGGCTAAGTTTGAGGTATCAGCCGTCAACATTGAAGAAAACGGCAACCGTTATCCTGTGAATTATGTTCTGCCCCCAGGTATCCAGCGAATTACCGACCCGACCAATCCCGTCATGATTGAGCAAAACGAGCAGGCCATCGAATTCAAGGTGACCGACCTGGAAGATGGCGATGCCCGTGCCTCCTTCCGGAGCATGAACATCGACATGAGGCAGTACAAAAGGCTGAGGATGTTCGTGCACGCCGAAGCCATTGACGAAGCCCTCCTGAAGGATGGTGACCTGAGGGCATTTATCAGGATCGGGTCCGATTACACAGAAAACTATTATGAGTATGAGGTGCCCCTGACCCTGACGCCCCACCTTAAGCCACCGGCCAAGTACGACCAGGACGCTTACGCCGATCAGGCCACTGTCTGGCCTGACATTAACAGCTTCAACATCGAACTGATCAAGTTCCAGGACATCAAGCAGGCCCGGAACGACGAGATGCGCCAGGAAGGATCCGGTGTGACGCTTCAGACCTTATATGCCCGGTACGACGGGAATAATCGCATCCTGCTCATCGGCAATCCCAACATGATGAATATCCGGACGGTCATGATCGGGATCAGGAATCCATCCAAGGCCAACAACCCCGGCTCGGATGACGGGCTGTCAAAATCGGCCATTATCTGGCTCAACGAGTTGAGACTGACTGATTTTGATGAAAAGGGCGGATGGGCTGCCAATGCACGGTTGTCTGCCACCCTGGCCGACCTTGGAAATCTTTCCGTTTCAGGCAGCAGCAGCGTACCCGGCTTTGGAGGCATCGATAAGAAGGTGGCCGACCGGAGCAAGGAACAGATCCTGCAATATGACGTCTCCTCAAGCCTGCAGCTGGGCAAGCTTTTCCCGCGCAAGATCGGGGTACAGATCCCGATGTATGTCGGTTTTTCCGAGCTCATGAGAAATCCGCAGTATAACCCCATGGATCCCGATATCCCGCTGGAAGCTGCGCTTAACAACGCGGAAACCAAAGCCGAGAAGGACTCAATTATCTTTATTTCACAGGATTACAATCGGAGGAAATCGATCAACTTCACCAATGTCAGGATCGATCCGGCCAGTGCAAAACAGCGCCGTGATCCCAAGGTGTACAGCCTGTCGAACTGGTCCGTTTCCTATGCTTACAGCGAAACTTTCGCCAGGAACATAACCACTGAAAACAACCTGAGCAGGAATTACAACGGGGTTCTGAGCTATGTTTATTCCGGAAGCAATGTCAAGCCCTGGGAACCCTGGAAAAAAAGCCCTTCCATGGATAAGCCGGCCTTTCGCGTGATCAAGGATTTCAACCTCTATTACCAGCCTTCGATGATCCGCTTCCAGACCAGCCTGGTCAGGCGCTATAGTGAGCTACAGTTAAGGAATGTGGCCAATCCTTATCTGAAGATTGAACCGACCTTTAACAAGAATTTCAACTGGACCACGGATTTTGATTTCAGGTGGGACCTTACCCGCAACCTGAAACTGGAGTTCAACAGCTCCAATGTGGCCCGCATAGATGAACCCGATGGTGCCATGCGGCGGGGCGACGAGGATTACCAACAGAAGCGGGATAGCATCTGGAACAATATCATTTCCTTCGGAAGGCCCATTCAATACCACCATTCGCTGAATACCAGCTACAACATCCCCATCAGCAAAATCCCGCTGTTCGACTGGCTCACCGCCAACGCCACCTACCGGATTGAATATGACTGGGCTGCCGGCCCGATAACGGCGGATACGGTCGTCCTGGGCAACCAGGTGCAGAACAGCGGCAGTGTCCAGCTAAACAGCACGGCCAACATGCAAAATCTTTACAACAAGATAGGCTACCTGAAAAAGGTCGACGACAAGTACAAGCGCCGTGCTACGGCGACCAAGGCCAAGCAGACCAAGGATGTTACCTTCGAGGCGGATAAGATCACCATGACTCCGAAGGTGCCGAAAATCATTATTCATGACCTGATGACCAAGGATGTCAAGGTCAAGGTCTACGACCAGAACAACCGCGTGATTGAAGTCAAGATGCAGGTGATAAACGAACGGCGCATCCAGATCACCTCGGAGCAGGAAATAGGGGGAGGCCGGGTTGAAGTAACCGGCACGGTGGAAGTAAAAGAAAATCCTTTGATTTTCATTACGGATAATTTCCTGAGGATCCTCATGGGAGTTAAAAACATAGGCCTGACCTATACCGGCGATAACGGAACCTTTCTTCCCGGGTTCATGCCTGAACCTCAACTGTTCGGACTCCGCTCCTCCAACGGGGTGCTGACACCGGGAATGGGATTTGCCTTCGGGATCCAGGACCCGGCTTTTGGTGATTTTGCCGCTGAAAATGGCTGGCTCACTTCCGATACAACCCTTAACCAGGCTTATACCAACAGTTACGACCAGGCGTTGCGCCTGACCGCAAGCATCGAGCCGTTTACGGATTTCCGCCTTTCGCTCGATGCGTCGCATGCAACCAACACCGAGCTGGAGCAGTATTATATTTACAACGACGGCAAATTCGGAGCTGAGAACATCATTTACGGAGGCAATTTCAGCATGACCGTGCTGACGATCAATTCGACTTTTGAAAAGCTGACCTCCGACAATAACTATACCTCCCATGCATTTGAAGTTTTTAAAAATAACCGGGCGGTAATATCGAGGCGCCTGGCCGAACAGCGGCAGGCAGGACAGGTCACGGGAAGTCAATCCTATGACCCGGATGCCGGCCAGTACCCCGGCTATGCGGATGGATATGGCCCGACCTCCCAGGAGGTCCTGGTCCCTGCTTTCCTTGCGGCTTATACCGGCAAGGATCCGAACCTGGTGAGCCTGGATGTCATGCCGGGTGTCCTGAGCATGATGCCTAACTGGAGATTCCAGTACGGAGGGTTACAGCGGATGGATTTTTTCAAGAAGTACGTCAAGAACTTCAATGTGAGTCATCAGTACCGGAGCACTTATTCGGTGGGCTCCTATACCACCAATCTTTACTATGACCCGGATGAGATTGACGGCCTGAACTATATCCGGGATGTCCAGGAAAACTTCCTTCCTGCGCGGGAGCTGGGAAGCATAAGCATATCGGAACAATTGAGCCCCTTGATCGGTCTGGACGCCCAACTGTCAAACAGCCTGCAGGCAAGGGTAGAGCTCAAGAAATCCCGGAATCTGACATTAAGCCTCAGCAACAACCAGATGATGGAAAACCGTTCGGACGAGCTAGTCATCGGGACCGGTTACCGGTTTGAACAGGTTCCCATCACCATTCGCACCAGAGGAACCCAGCGTAAATTTGAGTCTGACCTCGACCTGCGTTTCGACCTGTCGATCCGGGAAAATATCATGATCATGCGCAAGCTGGAGGAAGACGTTAACAAGCCGACCTCGGGCCAGACGGTCGTGACCGCTAAATTCACCATGGATTACCGCCTCAGCAGCCGTTTCAACCTTCGGTTTTACTACGATCAGGTGGTCAATACCCCGATTGTCACGACTTCTTACCCGACATCCAACACCAAGATTGGATTCAACCTGAGATTTACTTTATCCAACAAGTAAGTATTTTTTTACTTTTGGAATGAAATACCCTAGTACTAATCTTAGATCTTATAACCATGAACGTACCTCAGAACCTCAAGTACACTCAGGACCACGAATGGATCCGCACCGAAGGCGAATACGGGTTTGTTGGGATTTCCGATTATGCGCAGTCCAATCTGGGAGATATTGTTTTTGTCGAGATTGAAACCGTTGGCGAGAGCCTTGGGAAAGGTGAAGCTTTTGGCAATATTGAAGCCGTAAAAGCCGTCGAGGAGCTGTATATGCCTGTTTCCGGTGAAGTTCTGGAAGTCAACCCTGCACTGGAAGCCAATCCTGAAGCTGTTAACAAGGATCCTTACGGGGAAGGCTGGATGATCAAGGTCAAGATAGCCGATCGCTCTGAACTTGAAGGGTTGCTGGATTCGGCCGCATACAGCCAACTGATCGGTTAATTTTGTACCCCGACAGGGACGCATAATCATGCGTCCTTACGCGTATTTACCCTACAACGTTTTTTTGATTTCCTTGCTGATATAAGGTTCGATCACATCCCCTACCTTGATGTCATTGTAGTTCTCAATGTTCAGCCCGCATTCCAGCCCGCTCACCACTTCTTTGGCATCATCCTTGAACCGTTTGAGAGATCCCAGCAGGCCGTCATAGACCACGATGCCGTCGCGTATCACGCGTACTTTCGCGCTCCTGACGATCTTGCCGTCACGAACGATGCAGCCTGCCACCGTTCCCACCTTGGTAATCTTAAAGGCTTCCAGTACTTCCAGCGTTCCGATGATCTCCTCCTTGATCTCAGGGCTGAGCATGCCTTCCATGGCTGCCTTGATTTCATTGATGGCATCATAAATAATTGAGTAGAGCCGTATTTCAATGCCCTCCTTGTCGGCCAGTTTTCTGGCGCTCAGGGACGGACGGACCTGGAACCCAACAACGATCGCGTTTGACGCGGTTGCCAGCAGGACATCGCTTTCAGAAATCTGCCCGACAGCTTTATGGATGATATTGACCTGGATCTCAGGGGTCGAGAGTTTGATCAGCGAATCGGACAGGGCTTCAATGGAACCGTCCACATCACCCTTGACGATGATATTAAGCTCCTGGAAGTTGCCGATCGCAATGCGACGGCCGATCTCATCGAGGGTGATATGCTTACGTGTCCTGATATCCTGTTCCCGTTGAAGTTGTTCACGTTTGGTGGCAATTTCGCGGGCTTCCCGTTCTGATTCCAGCACGTGGAACTTGTCGCCGGCCTGGGGTGCCCCGTTAAGGCCCAGAACCAGCACCGGCTCACTGGGACCGGCAACCGTCATCGGGTTGCCCCTTTCGTTGAACATGGCCTTGATCCTCCCGAAATAACTTCCGGCCAGCAGAATGTCCCCTACCCGGAGAGTGCCTGCCTGTACCAGGATGGTGGCCACGAATCCCCGGCCTTTATCGAGGGAGGATTCGATCACGGTACCGAGCGCATTCTTGTATGGATTGGCTTTCAGATCGAGGATTTCAGCTTCGAGAAGGACTTTCTCCAGCAGTTCATGGACGCCCTTCCCTTTTTTAGCCGAGATTTCCTGGGATTGGTATTTTCCACCCCAATCTTCAACCAGGTAATTCATTCCTGAGAGCTGCTCCTTGATTTTCTCCGGATTGGCTCCTTCCTTGTCGATCTTGTTCAGCGCAAACACCATTGGCACTCCTGCAGCGGCCGCATGGTTGATGGCCTCAATGGTCTGGGGCATGACGGCATCATCAGCCGCAATCACAATGATCGCGAGGTCCGCTCCCTGGGCTCCGCGCGCACGCATGGCCGTGAAAGCTTCGTGTCCCGGCGTGTCAAGGAAGGTGATGGTTTTCCCGTTTTCCAAGACAACCTTGTAGGCGCCTATATGCTGGGTGATACCGCCGGCTTCACCGGCGATGATATTGGTTTTGCGGATATAGTCGAGAAGCGAGGTTTTACCGTGGTCAACGTGTCCCATCACCGTTACGATAGGCGGCCTTGGCAGAAGTTCATCGTCTTCATCGACCTCCTGCTCAATGGCTTCCTGAACCTCAACGCTGATGAATTCCACTTCGAAGCCAAATTCGTCGGCGACGACCGAAATGGTTTCCGCATCCAGGCGCTGATTGATCGAAACGAACAGCCCCAGCGACATGCAGGTGGAGATGATCTCATTGACCTGGACATTCATCATGTTGGCCAGTTCATTGGCGGTAACGAATTCAGTGACCTGGATCGTGTGGCTGTCCAGCTCGGCCTGTTCAGCTTCCGCCTGTGCCGATTGCCTGATCTGCTCGCGCTTGATCCGCCGATGCTTCGAGGCTTTGGACTTGCCCTTCGGGGTCATCTTGGCCAGGGTATCCTTGATCTGGCGCTGTACGTCCTCTTCGGATATCTCAACCTTGGTGATCTTTTTCTTGACCTTGGCTTTCTTTTTGCCGACCTTGACCGTTTCCCGTTCGGTTATCGGTTCATTCAGCGAAACCTTGTCTTTCCGTATCCTTTTCCTTTTCTTCTTCTTGGCTATGTCATCAGCCAGGGTGACGGTGATCTTTTCTTTTTTCTTCTCAGTTTCTTCAGGCAGATCTATCCGGCCTACTACGGTCGGGCCAGCCAGCTTTCCGACCGGCACTTTATGCTCGGGACCTGCCAGGGTTCCGGCAGGCTTCCGGGGCTCGCCCCTGGCCTCTTTTTCCGCTGCTGCTTCCTCTGTCGGTTTTCCCTCTTTTTCCGCGACGCCCTTTGCACCGGGTTTCCCGGCTTCCTTCTCCCTGCCAAATTTCTTCGACGGACGGGTTTTCTGATTGAGGGCATCTATATCTATCTTGCCTACAACCTTGACTTCACCGATCAGGTCCTTCGCCTGTGTAAGCTGCATGACCTCTTCCTCGGGCTCTTCCTTAACTGTCGCCACCGATGCCTCCCCTTCAGAAATCCCTGTCCCTTCATCTTTCGCAACTTCCTCTACCTCCTCAATTTTCTCACCTTTCTCAACCTTCTTCTTCTTCGGTTTCTCCAGCTCAACTTTCCCGACCACTTTGGGACCCGCCGACTTGGCAGGTCCGATGGTGGTAACTTCCGGTTCAGTTTTGACTGCCCGTTTCTCCTTCACGGCAGGTTCCTGGTCAAGCAGGCTGTACGTGGATGAAGTCCGGGTATCCTGTATCAGAAGCATATCTTCCTGCTCCGGCTCCTCTTCGACTTTCAGGGCAGGTGTGTCATCAATGGAGATGGAGGTACGGGTTTCGTACTTATGCTCCTCCTTGAACTGTTCTGCCTCCTTCTTGGCCGCCAGATCGCTCTGGTACTCCTTCATAACGAGCAGCAGCGCTTCGGGCGGAATTTTGGCGTTGGGATTGTTTTCGACCGGGAATCCCTTTTTGTGAAGGAACTCAACGATCGTTTGAATCCCGACATTACACTCCTTGGCAACCCTGCTTAATCGTTTAAGCTCTGACATATTGATTATTCAGATTATTCAAATTCCGAACGGAGGATCTTGATCACCTCCTTGACGGTTTCCTCTTCCAGGTCGGTGCGTTTTACCAGTTCCTGAACCGATAATTCAAGCACGCTTCGGGCGGTATCACAACCGATAGCTTTCAATTGGTCCAGGATCCAGCCTTCGATTTCGTCGGCGAACTCTTCCAGGTCGATATCTTCTTCAGCTTCAGCAATATCCCTGAAGACATCAATTTCATATTCGGTCAGCATGCTGGCCAGCTTAATGTTCAACCCGCCTTTGCCGATAGCCAGTGACACCTCTTCAGGTTTCAGGAATACCTCGGCTCTCTTGTCCTCGTCATTCAGCCGTATCGAACTGATCTTGGCGGGGCTCAGGGCTCTCTGGATAAAGAGCTGGAGGTTGGATGTATAGTTGATCACGTCAATGTTTTCATTCCGGAGCTCCCGGACGATCCCGTGGATCCTTGATCCTTTCATTCCCACGCAGGCTCCCACAGGATCGATCCTTTCATCATAGGATTCGACTGCAACCTTGGCGCGCTCCCCGGGAATCCTCACAATCTTTTTGATCGTGATCAGGCCGTCAAAAATCTCGGGAACTTCCAGCTCGAACAGACGCTGCAGAAAGACGGGGGTTGTCCTGGACAGGATGATGACAGGGCTACTATTCCGCATGTCAACTTTGATAACGATGGCCCTCAGGGTGTCACCCTTGCGGAAATAATCCGAAGGGATCTGTTCGGATTTCGGAAGGATCAGTTCATTCCCTTCATCATCCAGGATGAGTATTTCGCGGTTCCATACCTGGTAAACCTCGCCGGTGATGATATCACCGATCTTATCCTTGTATTTGGAGTAAACGTGGTCCTTTTCCAGCTCCATGATCCGGGAGGTCAGGTTCTGGCGAAGGGACAGGATGGCGCGGCGGCCGAAGTCATCCAGCTTCACCTCGTCAGTCACGTCTTCACCCACTTCATAATCGTCATCAATCTTTTTAGCTTCAGAAATGGTGATCTGCAGGTTGGCATCCGTCAACTCATCATCTTCCACCACCACGCGGTTTCTCCAGATCTCGAAGTCACCCTTGTCAACATTGATGATGACATCAAAGTTCTCATCGGTGCCAAAGCGCTTGATCAGCATGCTCCGGAAAACGTCTTCCAGGACACTCATCATGGTCGTGCGGTCAATGCTTTTCAGCTCCCTGAACTCCGAAAACGTATCAATGAGGTTTATACTTTCCATAACCTGATGTTTACACCTGTTTAAAATCTATCTCAATACGCGCCGAATGGATACGGCTTATCCCGATCACGGCCGGTTCGGCGGGGGCCGGTTTCCTTTTCGATCCGGCTAGCTTGATGACCAGGGCCGGTTCCGGTTCGCCCGGACCCTCCCTAAGGGATTCCAGCCGGCCTTTCAGCGAATCACCGTCAACCAGCCGGATATCCAGTTTCTGTCCAATGGATTTCCTGTATTGCTCAATCACGCGGATCGGTTCACCCAGCCCCGGGGATGATACCTGCAGTTCAAAATCCTCCTGCTCGCGGTCGAGCTTCTGTTCGATCTTTCCGCTGAAGAACGCACAATCATCCAGGCTGATGCCATTGGGATGGTCCATGAAAACCCGGATCAAGTTTCCCCTGGAGACCTGAACGTCAACCAGGAAAAAACCGGAATGGCCGAGAATGTCATGTACCGCTTCGATGATGTATTCCTTCGCTATCATTTTCTAACAGATCAAAAAATAGGGGACCTCGTCCCCTAATTCAAAAATCCCGCAATCGGATGCAAAAGTAGTCATTTAATTTAATAAATCGTAACATTGCAGGCACTTGGATCAAATTTTCTGATTATGCCCGAGGATTTCAGGACATTACCCAACAAAAAGAAGATCATCAACGATCCTCTTTACGGTTTCATCAACATCCCTTCAGAATTGATCTATGATCTGGTGGATCATCCATATTTTCAAAGACTTAGAAGAATCCGCCAACTGGGTTTGACCTTTTATGTCTATCCCGGGGCAAACCATACCCGATTTCAGCATGCCCTTGGGGCTGCACATTTGATGTCGTCTGCTCTTGAAGTTATCGCCAGGAAGGATTTCCCCGTGAGCGAAGCCGAACGTGACGGGGCCATCGCCGCCATCCTGCTGCATGATATCGGGCACGGTCCTTTTTCCCATGCTCTGGAGCATAGCATAGTGGAAACCGTTGATCATGAGGTGCTTTCGAGGTTATTTATGGACTATCTGAACCGTACCACGGGCGGCGCGCTTGAACAGGCCATCGGGATTTTTGCAGGGACTTGTCAACGGTCCTTTCTTCATCAGCTGGTCTCGAGTCAGTTGGATATGGACCGGCTGGATTACCTGAACCGCGACAGCTTCTTTACAGGTGTGGTGGAAGGAGTCGTGGGATCGGAAAGGATCATCAAAATGCTTCGCGTGGTTGATGACCGCCTCGTCGTGGAAAGAAAAGGTATTTATTCCATTGAGAAGTACTTGATATCCAGAAGGCTGATGTACTGGCAGGTGTACCTCCACAAAACAGTCATTGCGGCCGAGCAGATGCTGGTGCAGGCACTAAGCAGGGCCCGGGAATTGGCCTGGAACGGAACAAAGCTGTTTACCACTCCCGCATTGGAAGGGTTTCTCAACCCCGGGCCTTTGAGCGAAAATCCCCTGTCCGATACCGATCATTTAATCAGCAGTTATTCCAACCTGGATGACAGCGATATTTTTGCGGTCCTGAAAGTCTGGGCCGGCCATACCGACAAGGTGCTCTCCTGGCTTTCTTACGGGCTTGTGAACCGTCAGTTGTTTGCGATCCGGTTCAGGAAGACACCCTGGGAGCCGGAAACGGTTGAGGAGCTCCGCCGGGGAATCCGGAACCGGACCGGTTTATCGGAAGAAGAAGCACGATACCTGGTCTTGACGGACATAATTTCCAATAACGCTTATACCGGCGAGGAGGACCAGATCCAGTTCCTGGACAATAACGGCAATCTCCTGCCCATGTCTGAAACCAGCGATATTTTCAATGTCCCGTTGCTAAGCCGTACCGATTCGCGGTATTTTTTGTGCTACCCGAAGGGGCTTTTTAGGGAAGAGGGCAATAATCCCCTCTCCTTTTCCGTTAAAAACTGATAACCGCCTAAGCCTATGGAATTCACAGCTAAACAGATAGCCGTCTTCCTGGACGGGGTCGTTGAAGGAGATCCCGAAGCCAGGATCAATGATGTTTCCAGGATCGAGGAAAGTCGTCCGGGCACGCTGAGTTTCCTGGCCAATATGAAGTACCAGGCACACCTGTACAATACGGCTGCATCAGTTGTTCTCGTCAGGCAGGATTTTGTCCCCAGTCAACCGGTTCCGTGCACCCTGATCCGGGTGGATGATCCTTACCGTGCCCTGGCCCGCCTGCTGTCCATGATTGAAAAGCGCCCGAACCGTTCCGGCATCGAACCGATGGCCTTTGTTCATGAAGAGGCCCGGCTCGGAACCGGAGTATATGTCGGGGCTTTCTCCTATATAAGCAAGGGAGCCTGTATCGGTAACAACGTGAAGATCTTTCCGCAGGTTTATATCAGTGAGGAAGTGATAATCGGCGACAATACCTGGATCTATTCGGGAGCCCGGGTTCATAACAGCACAGTGATCGGCAGCAATTGCATTATCCACTGCGGTGCCATCATTGGGGGTGACGGATTCGGTTTTGCCCCGGTATCGGGAAGCGATTTCACCAAGGTGCCCCAGACCGGCAACGTGGTTATCGAAGACAATGTCGAGATCGGATCCAACACCACCATTGACCGGGCCACCATCGGGTCCACCATTATCAGGAAAGGAGTGAAACTGGATAACCTCATCCAAATCGCACATAACGTGGAAATCGGCGAAAATACGGTGATTGCTGCCCAAACCGGAATATCGGGATCCACCAAGGTCGGGAAGAACTGCATGATCGGGGGACAGGTGGGGATCATCGGGCATATCACGATTGCCGACCAAACAAGAATAGCGGCCCAGAGCGGGATCGGACAGTCGATCCGCGAACCCGGTACTGCAGTCCAGGGCAGCCCAGCTTTTGAGGTGATCCCATACCAGAGGTCTTACGTTTATTTCAGGAAGCTCCCGGAAATCGTCGATCGCTTGAACCGTCTTGAATCAGATTAAATTCTATTTTTACAAACATATCCTGGCTCAAAACAGATGATGGCCAAACAGAGAACCATCTCAAGAAGTGCAACCTTATCAGGAACCGGGCTTCATACCGGGACAGCGGTGAGCGTGACCTTCCACCCGGCTCCCGAGAATTCGGGCATCCTGTTTCAGCGCGCTGATCTTCCCGGGAAACCGGTTCTAAAAGCTATCCCGGAACATGTAGCTGATAGCACCCGGAATACAGTCCTGGAAGACCAGGGTGCCCGCATCGGAATGGTGGAACATGCCCTGGCTGCATTTGCCGGGCTTGAACTGGATAATCTGCTGGTCAGCGCTGACGGTCCGGAATTGCCGATCCTTGACGGTAGCGCCCGGAATTACGTGGATGCACTCATGGCGTCAGGAACCGCTCAGCAGGATGCCGACCGGGAGGTTTTTGAGATACGGGAACCGATTGTCTATGCAGACGAGGAAAAAGGAGTTGAAATCATGGCCCTTCCGGCTGATGAGTACAACCTGAGCGTCATGATCGACTACAAATCGGCTGTTTTGGGTAATCAATTCGCCAACCTGGGGAGCCTATCGGATTTTGCACAAGAAATTGCATCCGCACGTACGTTTGTTTTTTTCCGCGAACTGGAGACCTTGTGGAAATCCGGCCTGATCAGGGGAGGAAGCCTTGACAACGCCATGGTCATCCTGGAGAGGGAAGTGACCCAGGCCGAACTCGACCGCGTGGCTGACCTGATCGGCAAACCCCGCGTCCAGGGACAAGTGCATGGAATTATCAGCACTACCCAACTGAATTTCAGCAATGAACCGGCCAGGCACAAACTCCTCGACCTCATAGGCGACCTGATGCTCATTGGAACTCCCTTGAAGGGCAAAATCATCGCAACCCGTCCGGGACACACCGCTAACGTTGAGTTTGCCAAACTGGTCAAACAGGCCATCAAAAAGGAAAAGAACCGGAATATCGTCCCCTCCTATGATCCCAACGCCAAGCCTGTTTACGACATTAACCAGATCATGTCGATGCTGCCTCACCGGCCTCCGTTCCTTTTGATCGACCGGATCGTCGGCATAACCGATACCAGCGTGCTGGGGATCAAGAACGTCAGCATGAATGAACCGTTCTTCATGGGTCATTTTCCCGAGGAGCCGGTCATGCCTGGCGTGCTGATCGTGGAAGCGCTGGCCCAGTGCGGCGGGATACTGGTCATGCATACTCTGGATAACCCGAAGGAATACAGCACCTATTTCCTTAAAATCGACAATATCCGGTTTAAGCGAAAAGTGGTTCCGGGAGATACCCTCCTATTCAAGCTTGAACTTCTGGAACCGATCCGTCGCGGGATCGTCCACATGAGAGCGCAGGCGTACGTGGGAAATCAACTGGCAACCGAAGGGGAAATGATGGCCCAGGTGGTACGCAACAAGGAAACGAAATAGAACATCGCTTATGATACACCCTCTCGCTTCTGTTCATCCTCGAGCTGCCGTGGCCGGAAGCGCCACCATTGAACCTTTCGTTACCATCTCGCAGGATGTTGTCATCGGAGAGGGAACATGGATCGGACCTCATGTCGCCATTATGGACGGGGCCAGGATCGGCAGGGACTGCAGGATCTTCCCCGGTTCCGTGATCTCCGCGGTACCCCAGGATATGAAATACAAGGGCGAAAAAACCCGCGTCACCATCGGCGACCGCACCATCATCCGCGAATGCGTGACCATCAACAAGGGTACCAATGCCTTTGGAACAACCATTATCGGACAGGATTGCCTCCTGATGGCCTACAGTCATGTCGCACATGATTGCCGGATCGGCGACCATGTCATCCTGGTCAACTATGTGGGACTGGCAGGAGAAATTGAAATCGGGGATTATGCCTTTCTCGGAGGACAGACCGGTGTCCATCAGTTTGTCAGGATCGGGGCTCACACCATGATACAAGGGGGATCAAAGGTCGGAAAGGATGTTCCGCCTTTCGTGACAGCCGGCCGCGATCCGGTTCGGTTCGAAGGGCTCAACCTTGTGGGGCTGAGGAGGCGCGGTTTCACGGAGGAACTGGTCGAGGAAATACACGAGATATACCGGTTCATTTACCAGCGTGGACTGAATACCAGCCAGGCGTTGGAGCGGATAGAGAATGAGCTGGTCGGAAACGGGGAGAGGGATATGATCGTGTCTTTCATCCGAAATTCTAAACGGGGCATCATCAGAGGCCCGTTCGACGGAATCGAGGAATCGTGATCACGGACCATGCTTCTCAGCGTACCCTGAATGCATCCCATCCTCCGGCTGCCATCGGAACGGTTGAATGATCCGGTAAGATCAGCCAGTTGCCTGCCTCACCTTCCGTCATGCTCCCGATAACAGTAACACCGGGTATTTCAGAGATAATTTTAACATCCTCCTGACCCGCGGTGAACAGGATCTCATAATCCTCACCCCCGTTCAGGGCGGCAACCAATGGACTGGCCTGGATTTCCTCTGAAAACCTGACCGTCTCATCATGAAGGGGGATCTTATCACAATCAATCCGGCTCCCCGTGCCTGAAGCCTCACAGACATGCAGGAGATCGGACGAAAGCCCGTCTGAAAGATCGATCATCGCAGTCGGCCTGATATCCCGGGAAAGAAAATGGTCAACCAGGTCCGTCTGGGCTTCGGGCTTCAATTGGCGCCCGACGAGATAAGGGTAGGCATCCGGGTTGGGTGAAAAACCGGGGTTTTCTTTTGAGAGCCTGCTTTCCCTCTGCAGAAACAGCAAACCCAGATAGGCGGCTCCGAGATTGCCCGTTACGCAGATCAGATCACCGGGATGTGCGCCCTTCCTGTATACCAGCTGCCCCTGCCGGGCGGCCCCCAGGGCGGTTATGCTGATGGTCAGCCCGCTCCTGCTGGCCGAGGTGTCTCCACCGATGACGTCCACCGAATATCGGTTGCAGGCTAACCTGATCCCGTCATAAAGCTCCTCCACCTCGTGAATCCCCATATCCGGGGAGATGCCCAGGCTGACCGTGATCTGCAACGGCACGGCACACATCGCACAGATGTCTGACAAATTCACTATGACCGACTTGTAACCCAGATGTCTCAGGGGAACATAATCCAGGTCGAAGTGAACCCCTTCCAGCAGAAGATCGGTCGTTACCACAATGTTGAAACCGGCATAGTCCAATACTGCGGCATCATCGCCTATACCCAGCCGGGTGCTGGGATGATGCCGCAACAGGCCGGAGGTCAGCTTCCGGATCAAACCGAATTCCCCCGGCCCGGAAAGCCTGTCACTGTTCAGATCTCCCATGTGCACGCTTCCTCCTTCATAATCCAAAAATAGCACAACCGGAAAGATTTTTCCTGCCTAAATCAGTACCTTTGCTTTCTATTTAGAAATATTCTAAATAACTTTGTGCCGTTTCATACGGACGAATCAATTACGGTCATGAATTCCGATTCAAATCAGATCATCAGCCAGGTCACCCAGAGTGAGTATAAATATGGATTTGTCACTGACATTGAGAATGATACGCTGCCGAAAGGTTTGAATGAGGATATTATCCGCCAGATCTGGCTCAAGAAAGCCGAACCCGACTGGATGCTCGAGTTCAGGTTGCAAGCCTACCGGTACTGGATCAAGATGAAGCTCCCGGAATGGGCTCACCTAAAATTACCCCGGATTGATTACCAGGATATCATCTATTATGCGGCTCCCAGGAGCAGGAAAGAACCCAGCACCCCTGGTGAGGTTGATCCTGAACTGGTCAGGACCTTCGACAAGCTCGGGATACCGCTCAATGAACGGAACCATCTGGCGGGAGTTGCGGTGGACGCTGTAATGGACAGCATTTCGGTCAAAACCACTTTCCGTGAAACCCTGGCTGAACAGGGGATTATTTTCTGTTCTTTCAGCGAGGCGATCCGGGAACATCCCAATCTGGTCCGGAAATACATGGGCTCGGTCGTGCCCTTCCGGGATAATTATTTTGCGGCCCTGAACTCCGCCGTGTTCAGCGACGGATCCTTTGTGTTCATACCCAAGGGCGTCAGGTGCCCGATGGAGCTTTCGACCTATTTCCGGATCAATGCAGCCAATACGGGACAATTCGAGCGTACGCTGATCATTGCCGAGGAAGGAGCTTACGTCAGCTATCTTGAAGGTTGCACCGCTCCCATACGGGATAAGAACCAGCTGCACGCGGCAATCGTTGAGATAGTGGCTCATGCCGACGCACAAGTCAAGTATTCCACGGTCCAGAACTGGTATCCCGGCGACAGGAACGGTCAGGGCGGGATCTATAATTTCGTCACCAAGCGCGGACTCTGCCTGGGAGAGAGGTCAAAGATCTCCTGGACACAGGTGGAAACCGGTTCCGCCATAACCTGGAAATACCCATCCTGCATCCTTCGCGGCGATCATTCGACCGGTGAGTTTTACAGCGTCGCTGTCACCAATAATCATCAACAGGCCGATACCGGTACGAAAATGATCCATATCGGGAAAAACACCAAAAGCATCATCGTATCCAAAGGCATCTCGGCCGGTGTCAGCCAGAACAGCTACCGCGGCCTGGTGAGGGTGTCGAAAAACGCTGAAAACGCCCGGAATTTCTCCCAGTGCGATTCGTTGCTCCTGGGTGACCGGTGCGGTGCGCACACTTTCCCTTATATTGAGGTCGACAATCAGTCGGCGATCGTCGAGCATGAGGCGACAACCTCGAAAATAGGGGAGGACCAGATTTTTTATTGCAACCAGAGAGGCATTGACACGGAAACCGCTGTCGGTTTGATCGTCAACGGTTATGCCAGGGAAGTTCTCAACAAGCTTCCGATGGAATTCGCCGTCGAGGCCCAGAAGCTGTTGCAAATCACACTGGAGGGCAGTGTGGGATAAGAAGGATGTTGGATGATCCATAATCTTTAACTGACTCGTAAATAAGAAATTGTACATGCTTACCATCACAAATCTGCATGCTTCCATCGAAGGGAAGGAGATCCTGAGGGGTATCAGCCTTCAGGTCAATGCCGGGGAGGTTCATGCCATTATGGGCCCCAACGGTTCCGGAAAGAGCACTCTTGCGGCTGTTCTGGCCGGGAGGGATTTGTTTCAGGTAACCGGCGGAAGCGTGTCTTACAACGGCAAGGACCTGCTGTCGCTGGATCCGGAAATCAGGGCGCGTGAAGGGATTTTCCTCGGATTTCAATATCCCGTGGAAATTCCGGGTGTCTCCATGGTGAATTTCATGCGTTCAGCCCTGAATGAACAGCGGAAATATCAGGGACTTGCAGAATTAGGCCCCTCTGAGTTCCTGAAACTCATGCGGGAGAAAAAAGCGCTGGTCGACCTGGATAGTGCCCTCACCAACCGTTCGGTCAATGAAGGTTTCTCGGGTGGCGAGAAGAAACGAAATGAGATCTTTCAGATGGCCATGCTCGAGCCCAGGCTGGCCATCCTGGACGAAACCGATTCAGGATTGGACATCGATGCACTGAAAACGGTGGCGAACGGAGTCAACCGCCTCAAAGGCCCGGACAAGGCCATTGTGGTGATCACTCATTACCAGCGTCTGCTTGACTATATTGTTCCGGATTACGTGCATGTCCTCTTTGCCGGCCGGATCGTCAAATCGGGCGATAAAGCCCTGGCCCTCGAGCTAGAAGAAAAAGGCTATGACTGGATCCGGGAAGCTAACTGACAGGTATGGAAAAAACTCTGGAAAAACCGATTCCCGACACTCAGCTGGCTGATTGGTATTTTGCCAACCGCGACCGGTTGATGGCTTCGTCAAGCTCTGTTTTCAATGCTTACCGGCCAGAAGCGATGGAGAGTTTCAGGGCGCTGGGAATACCCGACCGGTCGGCGGAGAATTACAAATACACCGACATCCGGGAAGCCTTTTTGTCCCCATTGAACCACTATATCGAGCCCCGGAAGATCCTCTTTGACGTGGGGGACCTGTTCCACTGCGATATTCCGGCATTGGATACCGAACTGGTCCTGCTGGTCAATGGCTGGTTCTATGAGAACAGGCCCAAAATCCAGACTCTCCCGAACGGCATGATCATCGGCTCGATGGCTGAAGCTGCCCGCCAATACCCTGACCTGCTGGAAAAACATTATACCCGCTACGCGGATTTCAGGAAAGATAGCCTGGTTGCCCTGAATACAGCTTTTGCCCAGGACGGTACCTTCGTATATGTTCCGAAAGGCTCCGGCCATGACAAGGCGGTACAGATCGTCAATATCCTTCTTTCTCCTGAAAACTTGTTCGTCCAGCACCGGAACCTCGTGATTGTCGAGGATCAGGCGATGGCCCGGATCGTGGTGTGCGATCACTCACTGTCGGCCCGTCAGTTCCTGACCAATACGGTTACTGAAATCCATGTCGGGAAGAATGCTTCGCTCGATTACATGAAGCTTCAGAACGAGCACAACCAATCCAGCCAGCTCTCCTCTTCCTTTATCACTCAGGAGAGAAACAGCAACGTTATGTTCAATACCGTGACCCTCCACGGCGGCCTGATCCGGAACAACCTGCAGGTTCGCCTGAACGGCGAGGGTGCGGAAAACGAGACGCTCGGACTTTTCCTGGCCGACCGGACCCAGCATGTGGACAGTTACACATTTGTGGATCATGCCTACCCGAATTGCACCAGCAACCAGAACTTCAAGGGCATCTTGGACGAACAGGCCACAGGAGCATTCACCGGCCGGATCCTGGTACGTCCCGGAGCCCAGAAAACCCTGGCCTATCAGGCCAACAACAACATCCTTCTGACCAATGAAGCCCGGATGAGCACCAAGCCTCAACTGGAAATCTATGCCGATGACGTGAAATGCAGTCACGGAGCCACGGTGGGCCAGCTTGACGAAAATGCCCTTTTTTACCTCCGGACGCGCGGTATCTCAAAAAGAGAGGCCAGGCTCCTGCTCATGAGCGCTTTTGGATACGAGATCCTGAAAGCGGTCCGGGTCGAACCATTGCGCGAACGGCTCGAAGACCTGGTGGGGAAAAGGTTGCGCGGAGAACTTTCACGTTGCAACAGCTGCCCTCTTCAATGTCAGGAAACCTGTTGAGACATGACTGATTTTCCCATCCATACGATCCGGGAGGATTTTCCGCTGCTGAAACAGAAGGTCTACGGGAAAGATCTGGTCTATTTCGATAACGGAGCTACCACCCAGAAGCCGCTTAAGGTGATTGAAACCGTCAACCGTCTTCACCGTGAGCAGAATGCCTCCATCCATCGGTCAGTTAATTTTATGAGCGAGAGGATGACGCAGGATTATGAAAATGCCCGTGAGACGGTCCGCCGTTTCATAGGGGCCGGGAAAACAGCCGAAATCGTTTTCACCTCAGGAACAACAGCCTCAATCAATGCGGTGGCGTACACTTACGGAGAGGCTGTCCTGCGGCCGGGTGACGAGGTGCTGGTGTCGGTCATGGAGCATCATTCCAATATTGTTCCCTGGCAGTTGAGCTGCGACCGGCATGGGGCCGCGATCCGGGTGATCCCGATCACGGATGCCGGGGAAATTGACCTGGATGCTTACCGGTCACTCTTCACGGGAAAGACCCGGATGGTAGCCGTAACGCATGTTTCAAATACCCTCGGGACCATCAACCCGGTCAGGGAGATGATCCGGATCGCGCACGAACATGGGGTGCCCGTGCTGGTTGACGGCGCCCAAGCGATCCAGCATGAAAAGGTTGATGTTACTGATCTGGATTGCGACTTTTATGCCTTTTCAGGCCACAAGGTTTACGGCCCTACCGGGATAGGCATCCTTTACGGCAAGGAGGAATGGCTCGATCGGCTTCCACCCTGGCAGGGCGGAGGCGACATGATTGACAGGGTGACCTTCGAGAAAACCACCTTCAATGAATTGCCATTCAAGTTTGAGGCAGGAACCACCAATTTCATCGGTGCGATAGGCCTGGCAGAAGCCTTGCGGTACCTGGAGGAGGCGGGCATGGAGGCTATCCGTGATTATGAGCTCAGCCTGAAAGACTATGCTGAAAGGATGCTGGGCTCCTTACCAGGCATGCGCATCTTCGGGACCGCCAGGCAAAAGGTGGCCATCTTTTCCTTTATCCTCGGTGGCATTCATCCTTACGATACAGGCATGATCCTCGATAAGCTCGGGATTGCGGTCAGGACCGGAACCCATTGCGCCATGCCTGTGATGGACCGGTTTGGCATCGAAGGTACCGTCAGGGCTTCACTCTGCTTTTACAACACCACCGGTGAGATTGACCGGCTGGCCGAAGGATTGAGAACGGTCATTGACTTTTTTGCGTGATTGATCGGATCATTATGACAATTAAGGAAATACAGGACGAAATCATCGAGGAATTCTCAGGATTGGGAGAATGGATGGAACGCTATAACTACCTCATCGACCTGGGAAAAGAGCTGCCTCTCATTGACCCGGCCTTCCGGAAGGATGAATACCTGATCCGGGGCTGCCAGTCGAGAGTCTGGCTCAATGCCGAACTGGCTGACGGAAAGGTGGTGTTCACGGCCGATTCAGACGCCATCATAACCAAGGGGCTCACGGCATTGATGATCCGCGTTTTTACGGAACATACGCCCGAAGAGATCCTCGAAGCCGACCTGGGATTTATCGACGCGATCGGTCTGAAGGAACATCTTTCACCTACCCGTTCAAACGGGCTGGTCTCCATGATCAGGCAGATCCGTTATTATGCGATGGCTTACCAGGCTAAAAACCCAGCGTGATCATGCAAATCGAAGTGCAGATAGTCAAGGTCCTCAGGAATATTTATGATCCTGAGATTCCCGTCAATATTTATGATCTGGGCCTGATTTATGAAATCATTGCCGGAGACGGCGGCGTGGTTGATATTTTAATGACCCTCACTGCCCCTGGCTGCCCCATGGTGGATGAGCTGATGCAGGAGATCCAGGAGCATGTCGGCCAGATTGAAGGGGTCACCCGGGTCAATGTCCGGCTGACCTTCAACCCTCCCTGGAACAGGGACATGATGACTGATGAGGCAAAACTTGAAATGGGATTTCTCTAGGCACGATGGCTGAAAACGGTCAGATAGCTTCCGGCATCCGGGGGAAAGCCCTGGAAATGGGTTTCTCGGCCTGCGGGTTTGCCCCGGTTGCAAGGTTGAGTGAATGGGAATCCTTTTATGACCAGTGGATCGCGGAAGGGAAACACGGAAGCCTGGATTATCTGGCAAAAAACCGGGCGCTACGGCTTAATCCCGCCTCCTTGCTGCCAGGTGCGAAAACAGTCATATCCCTTGCAGCTTCTTATTACTATCCTACTGCCGGAAACAATACGGCCGACAATTTGGTCTGCCGCTATGCCCGGGGGAAGGACTATCATAAAGTCCTGAAAAGCAGGTGTAAGAAATTGCTCGCATGGATCCATGCCGCTCATGGCCCGGTCAGCGGACGGATATTTGTTGATTCGGGGGTCATGTTGGAAAAAGAGTGGGCCCGGAGGGCGGGTCTCGGCTGGATTGGGAAACACGGCTTGCTGATCATCCCGGGAAAAGGCTCCTGGTTCCTGCTTTGCGAGATCCTGACCAATCTGGAAGTGGAAGAAGAAAACACCCTGGTGAATGATCGTTGCGGAACCTGCACACGGTGCATGGAGGCCTGCCCGACCGGGGCGCTTGCCAGTGCCGGCCGGCTCGATCTGCGATCCTGCATTGCTTACCTGACGATAGAAAGCAAGGCGGAAATACCCGAGAACCTGAAGGGCAAATGGGACCATACCATTTATGGTTGCGATATTTGTCAGGAGGCCTGTCCCTGGAACGCGGCTCCCGAAATTTCCCGCATGGCTGAATTCTTTCCGGTTGTCAGGATGGACAGAAAGGCCGCCGAGTCCTTACGGTCACTCGATTCAAAGGCTTTCTTTGAGAAATACGGTGGCACACCCCTGAAGAGGGCCGGATTGTCCGGTTTGGTGCGGAATTATAATTGTATAACATAATATGCCAGGAAAGTCATCATCTTACAGGCCCGACCCTTTCCGTACCGCCGTCAGGCCCGGATATCCGGAAACCAGGATCGGTTACGGGAGCGGTATCATGCTGATCGGTTCCTGCTTTACCGAGAATATCGGAACACTGCTTCAGCAGTACAAGTTTCCCGTTGACATGAATCCTTTCGGGATAGTCTATAATCCCGCAGCGGTGGCAGCACAGCTTGAGAGGCTGATCAATCCTCAGGAGTATGCCGAGAATGACCTGGTATGCCGTGACGAAGTCTGGTATTCCTTTGACCATCACGGCCGTTTCTCAGCTACGGATCCCCGCGAATGCCTCGATCAGATCAATTCCAGCCTCCAGCAGGCGTCATCCTTCATCCGGAAAGCAGGTCATCTGATCCTGACTTTTGGGACCGCACGTGTATACCGTCTGAAGCAGACAGGTCAGATCGTGGCAAATTGCCACAGATTTCCCGAACCGGATTTTGACCACCGCCTGTATGAACCGGATGAATTGCTGGAATTCATGGTGCCTGCCATTGACTCGGTCATTCAGGCGAATCCGGGTATCAGCCTGATATGGTCGATCAGCCCGGTCCGGTACCTGAAAGAAGGAAGCCCCGGCAATCAGCTTGCCAAGGCGAACCTGATCAGGATGGTGGCAGGATTGCTGCACCAATATCCTCACAGTTATTACTTCCCGGCATACGAGATGTTCATGGATGATCTCCGTGATTACCGCTTTTATGCCAATGACATGGTGCACGCGGGCGAGGCCGGAATAGCTTACGTATGGGATCTGTTCAGGGAAACCTGTATTGATTCCCCGTCGGCTGAACTGATGAACAGGATTGAACCGCTGGTACTGGCTGCCAGGCACAGGCCAACCGACCGCCATTCCACAGCGCACGAGGCTTTTGTTAAAAAGCAGCTGTTAAGAATCGGGGAGATCATCAGGGACCATCCCTGGCTGGATTTTGAGGCTGAGATAAAACTGCTCAAAGCCGGTGGTTCAGACCTTCCCTGAACGGTTCAGCTCTTCCAGGTCTTCGGGCGTGTCTATCCCGAACCCTTCATATTCGATTTCGCAGCAACGGATGCGATAACCGTTCTCCATCCATCGGAGCTGCTCCAGGGATTCAGCGGTTTCAAGAGGTGAGGGGCCCAGCCTGACCAGCTTCTCCAGGATGTCCGGCCTGAAGGCATAGATCCCCGTGTGGCTTAACCATTCCCGTTTTCCGGTAGCCGGGTCCCTGAAGCAAGGGATTGCGGAACGTGAAAAGTAAAGCGCAAAACCTTCCCGGTCAATGACCACTTTAACCCGGTTGGGGTTATTCATAAGAGCCGGGTTGGACTCTCTCCTGACCATCGTCGCAATGGCCGTGCCCGGTTTCAGCATCACCGAGGCCAGTGCGGTGATGGCTTCCGGCGTGATCAACGGTTCGTCAACCTGGACATTGATCACGGCGCGATACCGGATACCCGTCTGCCTGGAAAGGATGGAAGCCGCCTCCTGGCACCGGCTGGTCCCGCTGGCATGTTCTTCCCGGGTCAGGACCGCACGGGCGTCATATTCCCGGGCTGCCTGAATGATTTCCTCATCACCCGTCGCGATCACCACGTGACTCAGGGCAGCTGAAACCTGGCGGTAAACCCGGATGACCATGGGCAGATTTCCCGTCATCATCAGGGGCTTCCCGGGAAAACGGACAGATGCCATCCTGGCAGGAATAATACCCAAAACCTCATCCTTGCGATCCCTGGCAAAGTTGCTCATTTCATTGAATTACCGCTATGAAGATATAAAAAACGGAGAAAGTTGTAATTTTACCGTTCACATGAAAAAATGTCCGATAAGCAGCTTATGGATGTTAGCAAGATAAAACAGCGATTTGAGATCATCGGGAATTCTCCGGCCTTGCATCGTGCGATTGAGATTGCCGTGCAGGTGGCCCCGACAGACCTGTCGGTACTGATTACCGGTGAGAGCGGGACGGGTAAGGAACGGTTCCCGCAGATCATTCACCAGTACAGCTCACGCAAACACGGACCTTATATAGCCGTTAACTGCGGCGCCATTCCTGAAGGAACCATTGATTCAGAACTGTTCGGGCATGAGAAGGGTGCTTTCACGGGCGCCTATGAAGCCCGAAAAGGGTATTTCGAGGAGGCCGACGGGGGAACCATCTTCCTGGATGAGATCGGGGAACTGCCCCTTTCGACCCAGGTACGCCTGTTACGGGTGCTCGAAACCGGTGAATTCATACGGGTGGGTTCATCCAAGGTCCTGAAGACCAACATCCGCCTGGTTGCTGCCACCAATGCCGATATTCAGAAAGCGGTAAGGGACGGCCGTTTCCGTGAAGACCTCTATTACCGGCTCAATACCGTACCGGTCATCGTGGCTCCCCTGAGGAACCGGGTCGAGGATATTCACCTGCTCTTCAGAAAATTTGCGCAGGACTTTGCGGAGAAGTACATGATGCCGGTTGTCAGGCTGGATGATGAAGCCCGTGTTATGCTGGAAAACTACAAATGGCCGGGCAATATCCGGCAGCTGAAGAATATTACGGAACAGGTGTCCATTATCGAACAGGACCGGCTGATCACGGCGAATCGCCTGCGTTTCTACCTTCCCGATGAAACCCGTAGCTCACTTCCGGTTCTGCTGCCCAGGGAGCATGATGAAAGGTCATTCGGCTCGGAAAGGGAAATACTTTACCAGATCCTGTTCGATATGAAAAGGGACGTCACGGACCTCAAAAAGCTGGTCAACGGCCTTATGCAGAAAAAAGATCTGATCACTGCCCAGGACCAGGATTCCCAATCCCTGATCACCAGGCTGTATGAATCAGATGATCAAGTGTTTAACCAACCAACCACAGCCAAGCACAGGGATGAGTCCCAGATCGAGGATACCGAGGAGATCGTAGAGACCTCCCTGCTCCTTCAGGATAATGAGATCGAACTGATCAACAGGGCGCTGAGAAAGCATGGAGGAAAACGCAAGCTGGCTGCACGGGAACTGGGGATCAGCGAAAGGACGCTTTACCGCAAGATTAACGAGTACGGAATCAAAGAGTAAGGAGAAAGGAGAAAGGAGAAAGGAGAAAGTAACCTCCGGTGCACCTGGCGCAGCCGGTGCGACCGGAGGAGAAGAAGTAACCTCCGGTGCACCCGGCGCAGCCGGTGCGACCGGAGGAGAAAAGGCAACAGGAAAAAGTAAGTAATAAACAATGAGTAAGGGGATAACGATTGTCATATTGGTACTGCTGATGGTAATGTCAGGTTGCCGGGTGCGCTTTACAATGACGGGTGCTTCATTACACCCGGATGTAAAAACCGTTTCCGTTACCTATTTCCCAAACCGTGCACCGATCGTTAATCCTACGCTCAGCCAGGAATTCACCGAGACGCTGAAGGACAAGTTCATTTCACAGACGAACTTGCAGATGGTCAGTGAAGGTGGTGACCTCTCATTCGAGGGGGAGATCGTCGGCTATGATACGAAGCCTATTGCTGTGAGCCAGAATGCGCAGCGAGACCAGGCTTCACTGAACCGCCTGACGGTCACGATCAATGTCAGGTTCGTCAACGAGATTGAACCGACCAAGAATTTTGAAGCCCGGTTTATGGCTTATGAGGATTACAGCAGCGACAAAGGCCTGGACGCGGTTGAAGGCGAACTGCTCCCCCTCATCATTGAGAAGATCATCGAGGATGTTTATAACCGTTCCGTGGTCAACTGGTGATGGATCCCAATCAGTTTATCGGTCTTCTCCTGCATCCGGAACAGCTGGATGAAACCACAGGGTCGCTGCTCGGCCAGGTGATCCGGGAATATCCGTATTGCCAGCCTGCGCAAATACTCTATCTGCTTACGTTGCTAAAGCAGGGAGATCTTAAATTCAACGAGCAGCTCAGGCTGGCAGCCACCTATTCACCCGACAGGAGGGTACTCTACAAGCTGGTGAATTCACTGCTGGGGCAGGAACCTTTAGGAAACCACGGTCCCGTGGCCGGACTGGAAGGATCTGGAATTTCCGCTCCGTCATCAATGGCCAACCCACAAAAACCGGAAATGGTCAGGCAGGTCGAGAAATCGTGCCCTTTGCCCGAGGCGGATCTGATCCATTTCGGATTTCCTCCTGGCAGGCGGGGAGAGTTCCCGGACCCTGAACCGCCAAAAGTAACAGGCGGGGAAAATAATACCTGCTGGATCGCGGACGAGGACCCGTCACGGAAAACCGGCACCGACCTGATCGAACAATTCATCAGGAATAACGAGAGAACTGTAATCCGGCCCGACGGTTTGTCTGCCTCGGAAGAGGATCTCTCAGCCGACAGCCTGAAGGAGGATGATGAAATGCTGACGGAAACCCTTGCCAGGATCTACATCCAGCAGGGTTATTACCATAAGGCTTTACAGGCTTACGAAAAGCTGAGTTTGAAATTTCCGGGAAAAAGTATTACCTTTGCCATTCAAATTGAAAAACTTAGAGATCTTATCAAGAACCAATAATTCAGTTGAATATGTACTATGCTCTGTCTGTCCTGATCCTGATTGTCTGTGTCCTTCTGGGGCTGATCGTTCTGGTTCAGAACTCCAAAGGAGGCGGATTGGCAGCCAATTTCTCCGCATCAAACCAAATCATGGGTGTTCGAAAAACCAACGATTTTCTTGAAAAGGCCACCTGGTCCCTGGCTATTGCTCTCCTGGTCCTCTGCCTGGCGGCCAGCCTGAGCATACCCAACAGCAGCGGCCTGGCAAACCGCTCCGCCATTGAAGAGCAAATCCAGAATGCGGTTGACCCGACTGAGATTCCCCAGATGCCCGTTAATGCTCCATCCGGTCAAACTGGCGGAACAACGCAAACCCCACAGCAATAGGACGAAAAGAATGACTTTTTACATCCCTGTAAACTCAGGAATGTTTTGTTTGGTGACAGCCTGTCAGTCTTGAGCGGATGGCATGCAATATGATGACGAAGCAAAGAATAAATCTAAATACTATAATTAATTCCAAAGTTTTCAGATATGGCTACAATGAATGTTAAACCTTTAGGAGACAGGGTTCTGATTGAACCGCAGGAAGCTGAAGTCAAGACCGCTTCAGGCATTATTATCCCTGATTCAGCTCAGGAAAAACCCCAGAAAGGGAAAGTCCTGGCTGTCGGTCCGGGTACCAAGGATGTGGATATGGAAGTCAAAGTCGGCAATATCGTCCTGTATGGAAAATATTCCGGTACGGAGATCAAGGTTGATGATAAGACCTACCTCATTATGAGGCAATCGGATATTCTTGCAGTGATCTAAAGTTTGTTGAAACAATTAAAAAGTATATAATATGGCAAAGGAGATTAGATTTAACATCGAAGCCCGCGAATCCCTTAAAAAGGGCGTGGATCAGCTGGCAGATGCCGTGAAGGTCACTCTCGGACCCAAAGGGCGTAATGTCGTGATCGAGAAAAAATTCGGTTCACCGCAGATAACCAAGGATGGCGTTACCGTTGCCAAAGAGGTTGAACTTCCCAATAAATTCGAGAACATCGGCGCACAGATGGTTAAGGAGGTCGCCTCTAAAACTTCCGATGATGCCGGTGACGGCACCACTACGGCCACGGTGCTGACCCAGTCGATCGTTTCGGTGGGCTTGAAAAACGTCACCGCCGGTGCCAATCCGATGGACCTGAAACGGGGTATTGATATGGCTGTCGCCAAAGTGGTCAGCCATCTGAAAACCCAGTCACAGACCGTTGGCGACGATTACAAGAAGATTGAACAGGTGGCTACCATTTCTGCCAATAACGACCAGGAAATCGGCAAGTTGATTGCCGATGCCATGGGAAAAGTCCATAAGGAAGGAGTCATCACCGTTGAAGAAGCCAAAGGCACCGACACCACGGTGGAGATTGTCGAAGGGATGCAGTTTGACCGGGGTTATATTTCAGCCTATTTTGTCACCGATGCGGAAAAAATGGAGGCTGTCCTTGAGCATCCTTATATCCTGATCTATGACAAGAAGATATCCGGAATGAAAGACCTTCTTCCGGTTCTTGAATCTGCCGTACAGACCGGCCGTCCGCTCCTCATCATTGCCGAGGATGTGGAAGGTGAAGCCCTGGCAACCCTGGTGGTCAACAAGCTCCGCGGAAGCCTGAAGATCGGCGCCGTCAAGGCTCCGGGCTTCGGTGACCGCAGGAAGGAAATGCTTCAGGATATCGCCATTTTGACTGGTGGCACGGTCATCTCGGAAGAGACCGGCATGAAGCTGGAGCTGGCTACCCTCGAATCGCTGGGTACCGCTGAGAAAGTGACCATCGACAAGGAAAACACCATCATTGTCAACGGGAATGGTGAAAAGAAACTGATCCAGGCCCGGGTCAACCAGATCAAGTCCCAGATTGAGACCACCACGTCCGATTACGATCGCGAAAAACTGCAGGAACGGCTGGCTAAATTGGCTGGCGGGGTGGCCGTGCTTCGCGTGGGTGCTCCTTCTGAGATCGAGATGAAAGAAAAGAAAGACCGGGTCGATGATGCTCTCAGCGCAACCCGCGCGGCAGTTGAGGAAGGTATCATACCGGGAGGCGGAGTGGCCTACATACGGGCAATTACCGCCCTCACTGGGCTTAAGGGCGAGAACGAAGACCAGACGACCGGTATCGCCATTGTCCGACGGGCATTGGAAGAACCCCTTCGCCAGATTGTCGAAAACGCCGGCGTGGAAGGTTCCGTGACCGTACAGCAGGTGAAAAAAGGAAAAGATGACTATGGTTTTAATGCCAATACGGAGAAGTTTGAAAACCTCTATAAGACCGGTGTCATCGATCCCACCAAAGTGGCCCGTATCGCCCTGGAAAATGCCGCTTCCGTAGCCGGCATGATCCTCACTACGGAAACCCTTGTAGCTGAAATTCCTGAAGAAAAAGAACCCATGGGCGGTGGCGCCCCGGGAATGGGCGGCATGGGTGGCATGATGTAACAACCATTGGCTGATAGTAAAACAAAGCCCCACGGATTCCCGTGGGGCTTTGTTTTTATATTATTTTGTATATTTAAGAGGGGTAACGCATCGAAAATGAAAAGGTTGATTCTTATTCTGCCACTCCTCTTGCAGGTAACCTTCCTGTTCGCCCAACAATTTCCAATACCCTCGAAATACTCCGGACTGATGTCACCCGACATTCAATCCGGCTTCCCGGGCATTCTCCCCGGAACCATCCGCTGGTACTCCTGGAACCAGGATTACTGGTCGCCTCAAAAAACGGTTACCGTTACCTATGATTCAAACGGCCAACCGGTCTCCGAAGTTCATGATTGGATCGAAGGAACAGACTTGAGGTACACCTATTCCTATGACGCCGGAAACCGGCTCACTGAGGAACTGACCCAAGCCCGCGAGAACGGCCTTTGGGTCAACCAGTCGCGCCTGACGTTTGAGTATGACGACAAAGGGAATCAAACCTTGAGGCTCAATGAAAGTTATATCAGCGGAGTCTGGATGATCCGGTCAGGGTATAAAACCGACCGGGAATACCGGGATGACCGGGTTTACCGGGAAACTGTATCGCTTTTTAATGAATATGATGGCTCCTTTTATTATTTCTGGAGGTTTACCTATACCTACCAGGACGACACCCAAATCGGCTACGTGAATGAAACCTTCGCGGATGGTGTCTGGTCCGGTTACTTCAGGGCATTTCTCTATTATGATAGCCAAAACCGTCCCGATTATTCGTTGTTCGATAAATGGAACGGTACCGAATGGATCACCGATGCCATGGAAAGGTACTATTACAATGGCGAACAAAACAACACGCTGGTCCTGTACCAGTTTTACCCCGAAACCGGCGTGTACATACCCACCAAAAGATATATCAGTGAATACGATGATCACCGGAACCAGACTCTTTCCACTACGGAATCCTGGCAAAACGGAAACTGGAGCACGGATGATGGCGCCCGTTTTTCGATTGCCTATGAGGACGGCCATGCCGTCAGCCGCGTTACGGAAACCTGGGTGGCAGCCGAGGGTGACAATCCTGCCGGCTGGCATAACTTTACCAGGGAAGAATTCTCAGATTTTCAAAGCTCTGGATTGAAAGATCCTCTGGCTGTTTTTACGGAGCTCAAATGCTACCCGAATCCGGCCAGGGACCATCTCCTGGTGACCTGGCAACCTGACGGGCCGGTTACCGGTTTGCTTGAACTCATTGACCTGACGGGTAAAATCCTGTTGCGGAGCTTGCTTGATAACTCCATCGGACCAGTCCGAGTTGACCTGGACGGAATTCCCCCCGGCTTGTACAAGCTGGTGTTTAGAGACCAATCTCTCCGACCTGAGATAGTAAGTGTTGTTGTGCAATGAAATCATTCAGTCAAGACATGGAATATGCAACAACGGATCATATGCTTTTTAATGGTTTTTCTGGGCATTTACTTGGATATCAGGGCTCAGGAAAGCATAAAGCCGGATCCTGTAAATCCGGATAGAAATCTCGCTCCACCAGTAACTCCACAAAACGGGTACCCCGGGGATATCGACCGGTACACATGGAACGCCGGAACCTGGGACCTGCACAGCCATGAGAAAGTGACCTACAATGATCTTGGACGGATTACCTCGGAAGTGATCAACTATATGGATGGACAAAGCTTCCGGAAAACTTATGGATATGATGAATTCTCGGAAATTATCCTGACGGAGAAACTTGTCGATGGACAATGGGTCTCCTATTTGCGCGAGCGATGGGAATACAGCGATATCCTGGTTGCGAATGTCGAATTATACCTGGCTGAGGAGTTCGTGAACGGTGAGTGGGTAGTAGTCGACGGATTCGATGATATCCTGGAATTCCTGGATCAGCAATTGAAGCGGCAGACCCATACCGTTTTCAATCCGCTAATCCGCCAGTTTGAGCCTGTTGAGCGAATTACTTACACCCATTATGAATCAGGCTTGATCTCAAGTACAACCACAGAGGTTTACGATAACGGGACCTTTGTTAACCAGAACAAGGAGGAGAATTTCTATTTGCCTGATAACCGTCTTAACTATATTCTCTCATCTTACTGGATTGAGAACAGATGGTTCCAGAACGGGAAATTCGAGTATACCTGGACTGACGACCGGAATCGCCGGTGGACCTATTCCACCAGGACATCGGAAACTTCGGACTGGGATCCCCGCATGCGCTATACGGGAAGTTTTGATGATCGTGGCAATCAAACCGAAGATGTTTATGAAAACTTTTCGGACGGAGGATGGAAAGTGAAGCTCGGTACGAAGAACCTCCTGGCCTATGCCGGCGTGAACCTTATTGAGCGGATCATCCAGGAATGGTTGGAGGATGGGCTGAAATCGGGATCCGGCGATTGGGTTAACACGATCAGGGAAGTCTACAGCGATTTTTACAGCCTCGGTATAAGCAACCTCCCGCAGGTACCCCTTGAGATGACCTGCTTTCCGGTTCCATCCATTGACCGGATCCGGATAAACGTTCCTTCAATTGACCCAGGATCCAAGACCCTGGAGTTGATCAACTTATCAGGACAATCCTTACGGAAGGAAGTTTTTAGCAGTACGTCAAACACTCTTACATGGGATATCCGGGACCTCCCGGCTGGGCTCTATCTTGTCCGCCTCGAGGACCGGACCCATAAACCTCTCATCATTAAAATCATTAAAGAATAAAACCATGAAACCTCCGATACGCTTAAGCTTTTTTATGTTTTTATTGTTGGGACCTGTTGCGTTATCGCAGGAAGTACCGGTGACAGGCCCCACTCATTCTGCCAAAATTCCTTTTAAAACACAAACCCCCAATAACGGGTATCCGCAGGATGTGGACGCATACAACTGGGTGAGTGGAGAATGGGCGCCCCATTCACATACGGACGTTACGTATAATGACGAAGGAGATATCCTTACGGAGGTCATCACTTACGCCAACGGCGAGAAATACCGCAACGAATATGAATGGGACCTGGAGCACGATTATGCTTACTGCGACAAGTGGGAAAACGGTGAATGGAAAGAATATACGAGGGAAGTCTGGGAATATGAACCCTTTACCGGTATGACCATCTATTACTGCAAAGAGGAATTCAGGGACGGAGTCTGGGTAAAGATCGACGAATGGAGCCAGCTTCTGGAATTATTCGGAACCCAGCTGCAAAAATGTACTTACTCGGATTTTAATCAGGAGACCGGTCAACTCGAGCCAAAGTATCGCTATAGCTATTCATACTATGACTCCGGACTCTGGTCGTCCATATTGACGGAAAAATACCAGAACGGGGCCTTCGTAAACTATATCAAGGAAGAGTATACCTGGCTGAATGACCATCAGTTTGATATTGTTTATCAGTCAAACTGGAACAACAATCTCTGGAACAAGAATTCGAAATTCGTTTACAACTGGTCAGATGAGCTCAGTTATACATGGACCCTCTATCACAGGACTTCACCAACCACTGAATGGACTCCCGATATGAGGTGCTTCCATGAGTTCGATCAATATTTCAATGAAAGAAAATACATATATGAACAATATGTACTCGGGCAATGGAATGTATTCTTCGGCTTTATGGTCGCTTTGTTTTATGAAGGGCTTCATCTGGTCGAAAAGATGATCCAGGAATGGATGGGAGGCGAACTCAAAGGTGGATCGGGAGAATTTGTCAATACATACAGGGAAGTTTACAGCAGTTTTTATAACCTGGGGAAGGGGGACCGACCCCTGGAGCCTTTGGCCTTGAACTGTTTTCCGGTTCCCTCCGGCGACCTCTTGAGGATCGAGGTCGCCTCTGCCGGTCCGGGATCCAAAACCCTTAGCATGACTAATTTAGCCGGTCAGCCGATCCGCATGGAGGTGGTTGATGCGATGTCATCAACCGTTACCTGGGACATCAGCAGACTCCCTTCCGGAATTTACATAATCCTGCTGTACGACAAATCCGCCTCAGTGATTACCAGGAAAATCATTAAAGAATAAATCATGAAATCTCTTGTCCCAATTTTCCTATTGATCTTTCTGCTGCGAGGGCTTTCGGTCCAATCGCAGGAAATCCGGATCCCGGATCGGCCCGACAGACCCGGTTCCCTGATTAGCACCCAGACTCCCAACAACGGCTATCCCACCCACAGGGACGAATCCGTTTGGCAGGAAAGTGATTGGCAACCCATGGCGCATACCGATGTAACCTATGACAGCGACGGGAAGGTCACTTCGGAAATCATAACCTATACCGATGGAGAGCAGTATCGTTTCATTTATGAAGGGGATGGGGAGCATAGTTATACCTATTGTAGCAAATTTACGGGTGAGGAATGGGAGCCTTTTTCCCGGGAGGTTTCGGATTTTGACCCTGCAACCGGGATTGAATATCATTATATCAGGGAGATGTACATTGACGGCTTCTGGTACAAGGTTTTGGAATGGAATGCCTGGCTGGAATTCCTGGAGGGCCGGCTGGGGCGGCGAACTGTTTCGGAATATAACCAGGATACCAAACAGACTGAGTATACTTACCGGTATACCTATACCTATCTGGAATCCGGATCCTGCTCCAGCATGGTCACGGAAAAGTTTACGGACGGGAATTTTGTCAATTATATAAAAGAGGATTATTCCTGGCTGAACGAATTCCAATATGACCAGGTTCTGCAATCCCACTGGACCGGTGCGGCCTGGCTTCAAAATGGAAAGTTCGAATATGACTGGACCGATGATCAAAGCTATACCTGGACCTATTTCACCCGCCTGAATGAAACCTCTCCCTGGAACCCGTTCCTGCGCCTCACGGACCGTTTCGATGAGAGGGGCAATCAGGTTGAATACTTGCAGGAACGCTATATGAACCAGCTCTGGACACTCACCTTTGGCAGCCAGTATATCCTGACCTATGAAGGGACCAACCTGACTGAGAAAATAGCCCGGGATTGGCAGTCGGGAGGGCTGAAATCAGGATCCGGCGAATGGGTGAATGCTTACAGGATCGTGTACAGTGATTTCCTGAACCTGGGAACCGGAACCCTGCAATTGGCCTCACTGCAAATGAACTGTTACCCGGTTCCTGCGGATGACCTGTTGAGGATAGAAATCAATTCAACCCTTGCCAGCCCCAAAACGCTGGAACTGACTAGCCTGACCGGTCAGCCTGTCCGTAAGGAGGTCTTTGATGCAATGTCTTCAGTCTTTACCTGGGAAATCAGTGACCTTCCCGGCGGAATTTATCTGTTGCGGCTGACCGGTGAAAACAACATGCGTATCATTCATAAAATCGTCAAGGAGTAACCCATGAAGCGTTTGACAGTTTTTTTTATGACCGGGTGCCTGATTATGGCACCTAAGGCATTTGGTCAGGAGCCTGGCTTGGCCGCCGGTGCTGCAGGACTCAGAGGTGATTACCCGCGGAAGATTGTCAATTGGCTGGCCAGCGGTGGTCAATGGACCCAGAATTACTCATCGGATTGCGCCTATGATGAAACCGGCCACCTGCTGATAGATATGCGCGTCTATTCAGGGACCGCGGTAGAGACCAAGGACACCTACCAGTACACAGCTGCCGGCATGGTCAGCTCCTATACCCGTCAGGTTTACCAGGTTGGACTGGGATGGGTCGACGTCAGCCGGACCAGCTTCACCTATGACAACAATTTGCAGATCACCAAAATAACAGTGGAAGTTTTTGATCCCGATACCGGTCAATGGGTATTGACTGACCGGACTGACACCAATTATGAGTATGAGAACGGCCAGATGAAGAAAAAGGAGATCCACCGGTATAACCAGGAATCGAAGGAGATGGTGCCATCCAAAAGACACACCTATGAGTACACGAACAATCAGGTAACGAGAGAAACAGAGGAAACGTACAGCGAAAACTCCTTTAAGAACACCTTTCAATACAACCATCAATATTATTTGGACAAGCCGGACAAGATCCAGCAAACTGAACAGAAGCGGTGGAGAAACAGCGAATGGGTGAACCTTGTCAAGCTGGTTTATGAGTATGACAATGAAAACCGGGCGATCACGATCTGGTCTATGTGGCTGAATGAGGTGTATGAGCTGAAAAACAGGCTGACCAGTCAGACAGATGATAAAGGCAATGACATTCTCTCTACGGTCGAGGCTTGGGAAAACCTAATGTGGAAGCTGCTATCCGGGTACAGAAACCTGATCACCTACCAGAATGACCATGCGGTTGAAAAGGTGAAACAGGATTATTCAACCGGAGGCAGTTTGAAGAGCGGCACTCCCGGGTGGCTGAATGCGGAGAAGTGGGAGTACAGTGATTTTTATAACCTGGGCATCGATAATCCGGATAACCTTTCCTTTCAGGCCGAATGTTATCCCAATCCTGTCAGCGATCAGCTTGAGATCAACTGGTCGACACCCCGCCCCGGAGGTATTCAGTTAACCATGATGGATCTGCAGGGTCAGCCTATCAGGAGCGATAAACTCATTCCTCAGGCTGGCCGGGTTTCGTGGGATTTGAGTACCTTGCCGGCCGGTGTCTACCTGGTCCGCCTGACCGATTCAGCAGCCCGGGTGATCACACGGCAGATCATCAAGAATTGACTGATAAATAGTTTTTGCCATGAAGAATGTGTTAATTGTTACCGCCTTGCTCCTGCTTGGCGCGAGCCAGGTTTTTCCGCAGAAAAAGGAGAATCAAAAACCGGTTGCGCCCTTCTCCTCGGCAATAATGGCGAAGGGGACCCTTTACCTGTCCGGCCAGCTGCCGCTGGTACCGGAAACCGACAGCATGATCACGAATGACGTAAGAAAAGCAACCGAACAGTGCATGAAGAACATGGGCGCAGTGCTCAAGAAACATGGGCTCCTCTATGAGGATCTGGTCATGGTCAACATTTACATGACCAACATGGATGACTATGCGGTCATCAATGAAGTCTACGCCTCCTTCTTTAAAAACAACAAATATCCGGCCCGCGTTGCCGTGCAGGTCGTCCGCCTGCCGTTCGACGTCCCGGTTGAAATATCGGCGGTAGCGGTCATGCCCATCAAGCCCAGGCCGACGAGTTAGGATTTTTATATCTTTGCGCAAATTTTGCAGCAGGCTCCCTCCATGGACCACATCCGGAATTTTTGCATCATTGCGCATATCGATCACGGGAAATCCACCCTTGCCGACCGGCTGCTTGAAGTGACGCGCACGGTGACGGGCAAGGATATGCAGGATCAGGTCCTGGACAACATGGACCTCGAACGGGAGCGAGGCATCACCATTAAAAGTCATGCCATCCAGATGAACTACCAGCAGGATGGCGTGGATTATGTCCTCAACCTGATCGACACCCCGGGGCATGTGGATTTTTCCTATGAGGTTTCCCGGGCTATCGCAGCCTGCGAGGGTGCCCTCCTGGTGGTCGATGCCACGCAAGGCATCCAGGCCCAGACGATCTCCAACTTATACCAGGCTATTGACCATGACCTGATCATCATCCCGGTGCTCAACAAGATGGATCTCCCGGCCGCCATGCCTGATGAGGTCAGCGAGCAGATCACCGACCTGGTCGGCTGTTCGCATGATGAGATCATTGCCGCAAGCGGCAAGACAGGTCTGGGTATAGATCAGATTTTGAGAAGGATCGTTGAGAAGATCCCTCCGCCGAAGGGGGACCCGGACGCTCCGCTGCAGGCTTTGATCTTCGATTCCTTGTATAATTCTTACCGGGGAGTCCTGGCTTATTTCAAGATCGTCAACGGAGTCATCCGGATCGGCGACCACGTCAAATTCTTCAACACGGGAAGGGAATATGAAGCCGATGAGGTGGGCGTCCTCCGGCTTGGGCTGGAACCCCGCGATATCCTTACCACCGGCGATGTGGGCTATATCATATCCGGGATCAAAACATCAACCGAAGTCAAGGTGGGAGATACCATTACCCACGTCGAAAAGCCCTGTTCGCATGCCATTTCCGGATTCGAAAACGTCAAACCGATGGTCTTTGCCGGGCTCTATCCCATCGACAGCGATGACTACGAGGACCTCAGGGACGCACTGGAGAAGCTGGTGCTGAATGACGCTTCCCTGACCTTCGAGCCGGAATCCTCTGCTGCCCTGGGTTTTGGCTTCCGCTGCGGATTCCTGGGACTCCTCCACATGGAAATCGTCCAGGAGAGGCTTGACCGTGAATTCGACATGAACGTGATCTCAACCGTACCCAACGTTTTCTATCACGTTTACAACCAGCGTGGTGAAAAAACCGATGTGTACAATCCGTCCGGGTTGCCCGATCCCGTGGAAATAGAACACATCGAGGAGCCTTACATCCATGCACAGATCATTACCATGCCCGAGTATATCGGATCCATCATGAAACTGTGCCTCGATAAACGCGGTGAGCTGAAATCCCAGGTTTACCTGACCACCGACCGGGTCGAGTTATCCTTTGAGCTTCCGCTGGCAGAGATCGTATTTGATTTCTACGACAAGTTGAAATCCTTATCCAGGGGCTATGCTTCTTTCGATTATTTCCAGACCGGCTTCAAACCCGCCAGGCTGGTCAGGCTTGATATCATGCTGAACGGAGAGATCGTTGACGCTTTATCAACCCTGATCCACTTCGAAAATGCTTACCGCTTCGGCCGCCGGATGTGCGAGAAACTCCGCGAACTGATCCCCCGGCAGCAGTTTGACATTGCCATCCAGGCAGCCATCGGGGCCAAGATCATCGCCCGCGAAACCGTCAAGGCTTACCGCAAGGATGTGACCGCCAAATGCTATGGCGGTGACATCACCCGTAAAAGAAAACTGCTTGAAAAACAGAAAAAAGGCAAGAAGAGAATGAAACAGATCGGAAACGTCGAGGTTCCCCAGTCGGCTTTCCTGGCGGTACTTAAGCTGGATTAGATCCGTCCCCCCGGATCAGCTTGTAGCCTTTCCCGTGAATGTTGATGATCTGGATCTGGGGCTCATCAGCCAGATGCTTCCTGATCTTTGTAATGTATACATCCATGCTCCTGGCATTGAAATAGTTGTCGTCCTTCCAGATGGATTTGAGGGCCAGGTTCCTTTCCAGGATCTGGTTCGGATGCTGGCAAAGTATTTTCAGGAGTTCGGATTCCTTGGTGGTCAGGTTGACCGTCTGATCAGGGGAAGTCAGGAGCTGCTTGTTCGAGTCAAAAAGATATTTGCCCAGAACAAAGACCTCCTGCTGGTTCGCCTTGCTGCTCCTTCTCAGCACAGCCTCAATCCTCAGGAGCAGTTCTTCCATGCTGAAAGGCTTGGTCATGTAATCATCGGCTCCTGCGTGAAATCCTTCCAGAACATCCTTGTTCATGGATTTGGCCGTCAGGAAGATAATGGGTATCTCGGGGTTCAGGATCCGGATCTCCCGGGCCAGGGTGTAACCGTCCTTCACGGGTAGCATGATATCCAGCAGGCACAGGTCGTAGTAATCTCTTTTGAAAGCACGGAACCCCTTCTCGCCATCAGGCTCAAGCGTACATTCAAAACCTTTGGCGTTCAGGTATTCCCTGAGCAGGGATCCTAAGTTGATATCATCCTCTACCAAAAGAATTCTTTCCTTGTTCATGTCCGGTTCCTTTCAGTTAGGGGCAGGTTAAGAGTGAATGTGGTTCCTTTTCCGGGCTCACTCCGGATCCCGATCGTGCCGCGGTGCTGGTCGAGGACTTTCTTCACATAACTCAATCCGATACCGAATCCCTTAACATCGTGTACGTTGCCAGTCGGAACCCGGTAGAATTTATCGAATATTTTTTTCTGGTATTCCCTACTGATGCCAATGCCATTGTCACTGATCTGGAAAACAATTTCCCGACCGGTTGAGCGGGTTTGAATATGGATCACAGGAACATCCTGGCAATATTTTAATGCATTGTCAATCAGGTTAATAACAACATTCTGCAGATGGTTTTCATCCCCTTGGACCGGTTCGTTTCCGCTCTGCAGGTCCAATGTCAGGGTGCCGTTCCGTTTTTCAACCAGGAGCCGGATCTTTTCCGAGGCCTGCTCGACCAGCTTGTCGAAATGGACCGGTTGTATCTTGATCTTGACCTTGCTGTCCTCGAAAATCGACATCTGGAGCACCCTTTCGACCTGGTTCCCGAGCCGCTTGCTCTCTTCCATGATGACCGATGAAATGTGGTTGAGGTTTTTGGAATCCTGGTTGAGGCCCTGGTCGGTCAGCATTTGAGAGGCCAGCGAGATCGTGGATATGGGAGTCTTGAGCTCATGCGTCATGTTGTTGATGAAGTCATTCTTGATCTCCGAGAGCTTTTTCTGCCGGTAAATAATATAAATGGCGATGAAGGATACCACAAGGATAATGAGTGCCAGGAGGAGGGACGATCCGGCCATGATCCCGACGGATTCGCGTAAAAAGTTATCGCTGGTCGGAAAGTAAACAACCAGGAAATTGGGTGTGGCCCTCACATCATGAGGGAAAAGCTGCATCGGGTACAAGGTGGAAGAGACCATCGGATTGAATCCCGCGCTTCGGATCGGATACCGGACGCTGCCGCTTCTGACGGCGAACTCAAACGGGATTTCGATGCCCTTCCCGTGGAATTCGTTCCGGATGAGGCTGTCGAGCATGGGAAAGTTCAGACGGTCTTCGATCCTGCCCTCGTTGAGGATGACCTTGTCCAGTATCTTATCGAGATAAACCTTTTTGCTGGTTATCCTCCTGTTATAGATAATGTCCGCTTCGTTCAGGGGCGAAACCGTTGTGATCCCTGAATTACCTGCTTCTCCGCTGTAGATCGTGTTGTCTTCCACATAGACGGTGGTGTCTCCGGAGATCAGGTCAATCTGGTTCCCCGAGAAGGGCGGGTTCTGATCCTCGGAGTAATAATAGCTCTGGCTGGTTTCAGGGCTGTCGTATGTTCCTTCCCTCTGCCGGAGCGACTGGTTTTTTGGGTCGGACAACAGCCTCAGTCCCGCTGAATCCCCCGAAAGAACCATTTCTTGCTGGATCTGGTCGAAAGTCTCATTCAGTTCCAGCCTGGAGACAACCCTGACCAGGCTTTGATTGACCAGGAGTCCGAATTGTTCTTTCTGGAGCTTGACGGCATCGCGGATCCAGGCTGCCTGGATGAATATCAGCGCCATGACCGCCGCGATGGTTACAAAGGACAATATCCGGATGAACGTTTTCCTCATCACTCAAAGATATAAAAAGCTGATGGGTTAGCAGGCAGCAGTCTATCCGATCAACCCCGAAACCTCGTCAGGCAGCAGGTCGAAAATACCCAGCAATTCCGGGAAATGTTCCTTGCCATGCTGGCGAAGATCGGACAGGATCCCCGAAGGATCCGGGGGGTTGGCCGTAAGAAGCAGGAAATTGACCTGGTGGTAGCGGGTCAGCCATAACCCCTCGCGGGATTGATTCGATACCAGCCTGAAAGTGATCTTTCCCTCACCGTCCCTGGATGAGAAGTGGGAAAAAGACTGGGGAACAGGTGATTTAGGCAAGGTCACCTGGAGGTCAGGAGAGCTGATCAGCCTCAGGTGATAGTGCTCGTTCAGCATCCAGCACATCCGGTAGTCAGGAACATCCGTGAGCAATCCCAGGCAATGAAATACCGGAGGATTCGAATCCTTCAGCGGAAATTTACGGGTTGGCTTCATGGTCACTCTTCCAGGTCCTGCAGGGTTTCATAGGCCGCGTTCTGTTCCGCCTCTTTTTTACTGATGCCCGTACCGCTGCCGAACAGGGTTTCGCCGATACTTACAAAGGAGATGAACCGGGTCGGGTCATAGGGCTCCATGTCGGTATAAAAGATAACTTCTTTTTTGTTTTTCTGGGCCCACTCGATCAGCCGGCTTTTATAATTGGTCTCGATATTCTCCAGATCGCTCAGGTCAACATGCTTTTTAATCACGCGCTTAAGCACAAACCGGCGTGTCCGCCGGTAGCCTTTATCCAGATAAACGGCCCCGATAAAAGCTTCAAAGGCATCACCCAGGATGTGACGGTTGGCCTGTTCGTTTTGAAGCCGGTTCTCCATCAGGCGGTCGAGACCCATTGCCTGGGCAAGGAGCGAGAGATGATCGCCATTGACGATCTTGGACCGCATTTTGGTGAGGAATCCCTCTTTCTGATCCGGGTAGCGTTTGTACAGGAACTCGGCGGTAATGGCTCCCAAAACGGCGTCCCCGAGGTATTCCAGCCTTTCGTAATTCAGAGGATTTCCTTTCGGGTCGGAAAGGGAAGCGGATTTATGGATAAAGGCGAGTTCGTACAACCGGACTTTCCCGGGTGGAAACCCGAGAACCCGCACCAATTCATTGAAAAAGGCCTTTTTGGAGGAGACCTTCACATGTCAGGTATCCAGTTTTTTGAAAATAACGGTGGCGTTATGACCGCCAAAACCGAAAGTATTGCTTAATGCATAGCGGACTTCCCGGTCTTTGGCCTTGTTGAAGGTAAAATCAAGCCGGCTGTCGATCTGGGGATCATCGGTGAAATGGTTGATGGTCGGTGGTATGCGGTTGTGCAAAAGAGCCATGATCGTGGCAATGGCCTCCACGGCTCCTGCAGCACCCAGCAGATGCCCGTGCATGGATTTGGTTGAGCTGATGCTCATCTTGTAAGCATGTTCCCCGAAAGTGGTCTTGATGCCCAGCGGTTCCGAAAGGTCTCCCAGCGGTGTGGAAGTGCCGTGAACATTGACATAGTCGATATCTTCAGGGCGCAGCCCGGCATCAGCCAGGGCATATTTCATCACCATCGCGGCACCCAGGCCTTCGGGATGGGGTGCCACCAGATGATAGGCATCGGCAGACAAACCCGCACCAACCAGCTCGCAGTAAATCCGTGCACCCCGTCTAACGGCATGCTCATATTCTTCGAGAATCAGCGTTCCCGATCCGTCTCCCATCACAAAGCCGTCCCGGTCCAGGTCAAAAGGCCGGGAAGCTGTCTGCGGATCCTCATTCCGGGTGGACAAGGCATGCAGGGCGTTAAACCCGCCCAGGGCGGCCGGCGTAATGGAGGCTTCCGCACCACCCGCAACCATTACATCGGTACGCCCCAGCCTGATATGGTCAAAGGCGTTGATCAATGCGATGGTAGCCGTGGCACAGGCTGCAACCACACCGTAATTCGGTCCGCGCAAGCCATGCTTGATGGAAATCTGACCCGAAGCAATGTCCGAGATCATCTTGGGAACAAAGAAGGGATTGAACCGGGGGGTACCGTCACCTTTGGCATAAAGCACAACTTCTTCTTCCAGGGTGACCAGGCCGCCGATCCCGCTAGCCATGATCACACCGGCACGGTCGGGATCCAGGTTTCCGTCGTTGAGTCCGGCATCCGCTAATGCCTGATCTGCGGTAATCATCGCATACTGGCAGTAGGGATCCATCTTTCTCGCTTCTTTTCGGTCGAAATAGTTGCCCGCATCATAATTTTTCACTTCGCAGGCGAACTTAGTCTTGTGCAGGGTTGTATCAAAACGGGTAATTGTAGCAGCCCCGCTGATCCCCTGGAACAAGGCGTCGCGAAGCTCCGGAACCGTGTTGCCTAATGGTGTAAGTGCACCGAGACCTGTTACAACTACCCGTCGTAATCCCATAATTCCTTATCCAAATGTATGGTTAAGCTACCCTTTGATGTTGTCTTCTACATACTTGATGGCGTCCCCGACGGTCGAGATCGTTTCAGCCTGATCATCCGGAATGGCGAGGTTGAATTCCTTTTCAAATTCCATGATCAGTTCAACCGTATCCAGGGAGTCAGCTCCCAGATCATTCGTGAAACTGGATTCACGTGTGACTTCTGATTCGTCCACTCCCAGCTTGTCCACGATAATCGCTTTAACTCTGGATTCAATGTCTGACATAGCTATAAAGATTTAATTAATAATTAATTATGCTGTCAACCAGTCAAAATTTGCCATGCAAATAAAGCACATCTGCCACTCATTGTCAAAAAAAACCGACTTTTTTTATCCCCAGATATTAAAAATGAGGTTATTTTTTGAATTTAGCGATTCAAACGGTTAACTTCGGCTCCTTTTTCACCGGTTTTCTATAAGTGATTCAAAATGAGCAATTTAGCAATTTTTGCATCGGGATCGGGAACCAATGCCGAACAGATCATGCGATGCTTTGACCGGGATCCCGACCATCTGGTACGACTGGTCCTGAGCAATAAGCCTGATGCTTACGTTCTGGAAAGGGCCCGTTCCTTCGGGGTACCGACCCTGGTTTTCAACCGTGAGACCTTCTACCGGTCGCAATCGGTTCTCGACCGGCTCGGGGATTTGAATATCGACCTGGTCATCCTGGCGGGATTTTTATGGATGATCCCGGATTACCTGCTGAAAGCTTATGCCGGCAGGATTCTGAACATCCATCCGGCCCTGCTTCCGGCATTCGGCGGCAAGGGGATGTACGGGATGAAGGTCCATGAAGAAGTGATCCGGACGGGACAGAAAAAATCAGGAATAACCATTCATCTGGTCGACGAGATTTACGATCACGGAAAGATCCTCTTCCAGGCCGAGTGCCCGGTCCTGCCCGACGACACGCCGGATTCCCTGGCCGCACGGATCCATGGCCTGGAACACCGTCACTATCCCAAGGTGATCAGGGAGTATCTGAACCGCCTGTGAATTCAAGCCGGTACTTCTCGAATTCAGCGCGGAAATTCCTGACAATCGAATCAAAAGCGGGTTTATTCCTGGCTTCCAGGGGCTCTACCGGTGGCGCCTCAATCTTCAGGGGATCCACGGGTGTATTGTTTCTCCAGATCCTGAAATCCAGATGCGGCCCGGTGGAAAGACCCGTTGAGCCCACATAGCCGATCACCTGTCCCTGGCTGACGGCAGCTCCAACCTGTATGCCAGCGCCGAACTTCGACAGGTGCATGTAACCCGAGGTAAAGTTTCCTTTATGCTTGATCTTGACAATATTGCCGGATCCTCTGTCATAGCTCCGCTGGACTACCTTGCCATCACCGATGGAAACGACAGGGGTTCCGGCCGGGGCTGCATAATCAACGCCATGGTGCGGCCTGCGATACCGCAGGATCGGGTGCATCCGGCTGTTGCTAAACCGGGAACTGATACGGTAAAGCTTCGAGCTGATCGGGGCTTTCAGGAATTCCCTTTTCAGACTTTCCCCTTTTTCATTGAAATAACCCCGTTTGCCATTCTGGAAAAATTCATAGGCTTCGAACCATCGTTTCGAATACTGGAACCTGGCAGCGAATACCTTGCTCACCCCTATGGATTTCCCGTCCACGAGCTGGTCTTCATAAATAGCTTCAAATTTGTCCCCGCGCTGCAGGGAGTATTCATCAATCATCCATTGAAATACTTCAATGATGGCAAACACCATTCCGTCATCACCTCCCTTTTCAGCCACCGCTTCCCAGAGAGTGGTCCTGATTTCTCCCTCCATATAGGACACCTCCTTCCTGACCTCTTTCTTTTTGAGCGCAACCGAGACGGAATCCCTGAAATCATACACCACATAATCGACGGCGTTCTTTTTGTATACCATGTACTGTAAAAGACGCAAACTGTCCGGAGCGTAATAGAAATGCATCTCGTTCCCCGAGCGGATATCCTTGACGTCAAAAACGTACTTGTAATTCCGGGCGATCTTATCGATCACCTGGAGGCTAACGCCCCGGGCCAGCAACATTTCCGACAGGTACTGATCGGTCTGGATGATCAACACTTCCTTCCGGAAGGAATCGACCGGGAACTCAAATTCGTCATAGGCTGTAACGGGTTCAGGAACCGGCTCGGAGGAAGGATAACCTTTCAGGATCAGCATCCAGTTGATGTGAGCGGCAATCCAGAGGGCCGCAATCAACAGGATGAGGAGTGCAAATCTGATAATGAGTTTTTTCCGTGTCGGGAAAATCCTTTTAAACAGGATGGGCAGCTTGTCTTTTATGGGCATCCGCTGTCGGCTTTAATAGACTACATTGATGATCCGCTTGGGTACAACGATGATTTTCCGGGGTTTATTGCCTTGCAGGTACTTTGCGGTCAGCCCGTGATCCAATACCATCTGTTCAATGTCCTGAACGGCCATGCCCGCCGGCACGCTGATCCTGAACCGCATCTTGCCGTTGAATGACACGGGATATTCAACCATGTCATCCACAAGGTACCTGATGTCAAGCCCGGGCCACCGGGCAGCCGAGATGCTGGCAGGGTGTCCCAGCCTGTGCCATATTTCCTCCGCCAGATGCGGCGCGAAGGGAGCGATAAGGATCAGGAGGGGTTCCAGGATCTCCCTCTTGGAGCATTTCAGGTCGGACAGATCGTTCACGCAGATCATGAAGGTACTGACCGCCGTATTGAAAGAGAACCGTTCGATATCGTCCCGGATTTTTTTTATGGTCCGGTGTAATATCTTTAGCTCTTGATTATCAGGTAGTTCATTGGTGACAACCGGCTGATTGCCTTCCCTGAAATAGAGCCGCCACAGCTTGCGGAGGAATTTATGAACGCCATCGATCCCGTGGGTATCCCAGGGTTTCGACTGTTCGACAGGCCCCAGGAACATCTCGTACAACCGGAGGGTGTCCGCACCGTATTTTTCGATTATCCGGTCGGGATTGACCACGTTGTACATCGATTTTGACATTTTCTCGATGGCCGATCCGCAGATATACTGACCGTTTTCCAGTATAAACTCCGCGTCGCTGTAATCGGGATTCCAGCTACGGAAAGCTTCCAGGTCGAGGATGTCATTCGATACGATATTGACATCCACGTGCAGGGGCACCGTGTCATACTGGTTTTTAAGCCCTGCCGAGACAAACGTGTTGGAATCCTTCAGCCGGTAGATATAATTGGACCGGCCCTGTATCATACCCTGGTTAATGAGCTTCTTAAACGGTTCCTCCCTGCAAATATAACCGGTGTCGAAAAGAAATTTGTTCCAGAAGCGGGAGTAGATGAGATGGCCTACCGCATGTTCGGTTCCTCCCACGTAGAGATCCACATCCTGCCAGTAATCGTTGGCTTCTTTTGAAACCAGGGCCTTGGAATTCCGGGGATCCATGTAACGGAGGTAATAGGCCGATGATCCGGCAAATCCCGGCATGGTGCTTGTCTCGATGGGATAACCCTCCGGCGTGGTCCAGTTGGCTGCCCGGGCCAGGGGCGGTTTGCCTGTTTCAGTCGGCTTGAAGGCATCGATCTCCGGAAGTTTCAGCGGCAGTTCGCTTTCATCCATGAGGTAGGGTACACCGTCCTTGTAGTAGACCGGGAACGGTTCGCCCCAGTACCTCTGGCGGCTGAAAATGGCATCCCTGAGCCGGTAGTTTACCTGGACCTTCCCGATGCCTGTTTTTTCTATCTCGATTTTGGCTCGGTCAATGGCTTCCGGAACGGACAGGCCGTCCATGAACCCGGAGTTGATCATGGTTCCCTCTTTCGCATCGAAGGAATCCTCCCAGGTGAGGGGATCGGTCGGTTCCTGGCCGGGCTGCAGCACGACCTGGGTGATGGGGAGACTGAAATGACGCGCAAACCGGAAATCGCGGCTGTCATGCGCCGGCACGGCCATGATGGCGCCCGTTCCGTAACCGGCCAGGACATAGTCTGCAATCCAGATCGGCATCTCTTTTTGGGTAAACGGGTTAATGGCATGGTAACCGGTGAAAACGCCGGTAATCTTCCTGACGTCCGTCATCCGTTCACGCTCGGTCCTCTTCCGGGTGTCCTCGAGGTATTTCGCGACTTCCTCCCTGTGATCCGCATGAGTCAGGAGCGGCACCAGCTCCGATTCGGGCGCGAGCACCATGAAGGTCGCCCCGTAAATGGTATCGGCCCGGGTGGTGAATATTTCAATGGTCAGACCCCGGCCGGGCACCGCGAAGAGCATATTGGCGCCTTCCGAGCGGCCGATCCAGTTCTTCTGCATCTCTTTCAGCGACTCAGACCAGTCAACCCTGTCCAATCCTGATAAAAGCCTCTCCGCATAGGCCGATACTCTCAGCAGCCACTGCTTCATTTTTCGCTGTTCAACCGGATGGTTTCCCCGGATTGAGAAGCCTTCCCTCACTTCATCGTTCGCCAGGACGGTTCCGAGATCCGGGCACCAGTTGACCTGCGTTTCAGTCAGGTAGGCCAGCCGGTAGTTCAGGAGGGTCAGCTCCTGCTCCCCGGTGCTCATCCGATTCCAGGAATCGGGCGATAACTCGAGAGGTTCCGTGCAGGCAGCTTTCAAGCGGTCGGTTCCGTGGGCGGCCAGGTGGCTGATGAGTTGGCTGATCGGTTCGGCGCGGTCAGTTTCCTGGTTGTACCAGTGCTTGTAAAGCTGCATGAAAACCCACTGGGTCCAACGGTAATAGTCAGGATCACAGGTCCTCACCTCTCTTGACCAGTCGAAGGAAAAGCCGATCTTGTCAAGCTGTTCGCGGTAGCGATTTATATTGTTCCCGGTGGTCACGGCGGGATGCTGGCCTGTCTGGATCGCATATTGCTCGGCAGGCAGGCCGAAAGCGTCATAACCCATGGGATGCAGCACATTGAACCCATTAAGCCGTTTATACCAGGAAAAGATATCGGAAGCAATGTATCCCAGCGGATGACCTACATGCAACCCGGCTCCCGAAGGATAAGGGAACATGTCAAGCACATAGTACTTGGGTTTTGACGGATCGATGTGCACCTCGAACGTCCTGTTCTTTTTCCAGTAGGCCTGCCACCGGGATTCTATTTCTCTGAAGTCATATTCCATGGATCTGTCTCTCCGCTTGTCCGGTTGATGGGAAAATATCTGGCGAAAGTATAAAAACCCCCGTTTTTATGAAAATGTTATACCTTTGCTCTGCTTAAATAAAAGAGATAACCATGGATTTAGCTATTGTACTAGCCGGAGTGATCGGCCCGACCGAATGGATACTGATAGCCCTGATTGTAGTGCTGCTTTTCGGCGGCAGGAAGATTCCCGAGCTTATGCGCGGTCTTGGAAAAGGGATCAAGGAATTCAAGGACGCGTCCAAGGGTCAGGCTCAGGGAGGTGAGAACACCCAGACCTCGGAGGATGATAAGAAACAGCAGGGTTAGGACGGGTCATCTGGTCGCTCCGTTGTGGACAAGAAAAAGCTTAAAAACAAGGATGCGAACGACATGACCTTCCTCGAGCACCTCGAAGTGCTGAGGGGTCACCTGCTTCGTTCGCTGCTCTCCATAGGTATTTTCGCCGTTGCTGCCTTTCTCCTGAAGGACATCATTTTTGACCATCTCCTCCTGGCGCCCAAAGCCCCGGATTTCTGGACCAACCGGATGCTCTGCAAGCTGGGCGACCTGGTCAATACCGACAAACTATGCATCAATGACGTTCCGATCAACCTGATCAATATCGATCTGTCGGGACAATTCCGGATCCACTTGACCATCGCCTTTTTCGGGGGCCTTATCCTCGCGGCACCTTATGTTTTCTGGGAATTATACCGGTTTATTCTGCCCGCGCTCAAGGAAAAAGAAAGGAAATATTCCAAAGGGATGGTATTTTACACCTCCGCTTTGTTCCTGATCGGGATCCTGTTCGGGTATTTCATGATAGTTCCGCTGACCATCAATTTCCTGGGCGGTTATACGGTCAGCGACCAGGTGGCCAACCAGATCAACCTGAAGTCCTACATCGGGACAGTGACCTCATTGGTCTTTGCCACCGGGCTCATTTTTGAACTGCCGATCCTGGTATATTTCCTGAGCAAGGTCGGCCTGATGACCCCGAAGTTCATGAGGCGCTATCGCAAGCATGCCATTGTCATCATCCTCGTGCTTGCCGGCATCATCACTCCTCCGGATGTTTTCAGTCAGATCCTGGTGACCATTCCCATGTACCTCCTGTACGAAGCGTCGGTTTTCATTTCCGCGCGGATCGAACGTGAAAGGAATGAACGGGAGACTGCTGAGAGCTCCGCCTGAAAAAAAAGGCCGCCTTTCGGCAGCCTTCCCTGTTAGCTTGCTTTGATTTTCAATATTTCTGGTCAACTACTTTCTTCTTGGACGAGTAGTTGATCTTGAGTGCTTCGGCTTTTCTGAGCTCGGTCTTGATCTCGTTGATGATACCCATCTTGGTCTTCTCGTCGGCCTTCAGAGAAACCGTCATTTTCGGCCGGTCCTCTTCAGCTCTTTTCTCCCACTCACCGACTATATACGGCCGGATTTCATCGACCTTAGAGATCTTGTCATCCAGCTGGATCCGCGTGTCCGTTCCATAGAGGGCCTTGTAGGCTCCTCTGGGTGATCCGACATAGATATAACTGACCAGTGACTTCTTTTCCAGTTTGGTTAACTCGGTTGCATAGGGCACATTCTGGGTTACATTAACGGTGTTTTCCCGCAGGGTAGTTGAAACCATGAAGAAGAACAGGAGCATAAACATCACATCAGGAAGGGATGCAGTCGTAATGGAGGTCATTGTCTTTTTTGACCCTTCAGGATTAAATTTTGACATGGTTTTTTCTCCTTTTATTTAATTTCCTGTGGTTCAGCTTCCGAAATGGCAGTTGGAACGGCTTTCTTGGCAAGCTCCTGTTCCTCGGGAGTCAGCTTGCTGAATTTCTTCCCGAACCGATTCATGGAGAACTCGTCGCGGAGCTCATTGAAACCCTTCACCAGTTCGTTCTGCACCTCGATATAGGCTCCGTAGTCAGTTCCGCGGTCATTTTGCAGTGAGACAATTCCCTGCGACCGGCTGACCAATCCGAGCCCCTCAACCATTTCTTCCTTCTTCTCAGACAGATTGGGGTCATCCGTCGGATTCAGGATAAACTCCTTCAGCCGGTCCTTAATGTCCGAGATTTGAGCAAACGATCCGTTAATAGCAAGATCATTATTCTTGTTGATCAACACGACAAATGTATTCCTCTTGTTGATCTTGGGTGCTTCCACATTTTCAACCCATTGGGGAAGAACACGGTAAATGCCGGTGTCGACATCCATCGTGGTCGATACAATGAAGAAGATGATCAGAAGAAATGCTATATCGGCCTGAGAAGCGGTAGGGATTTCCGGAAATTTTCTTTTTTTCCTTGCCATTGTATTTCGTATTTCTTCAGGATGCTGACCGGAGGTTCCGGGTTGGATGAACCTCCGGCCAACTATCTGATATTATTTAAAAAGCTTGCTGATTTCAGCATACAGGACACTGATGATGGCAACCACGAACATTGCATACACTGAAAAAATGATCGTATCAGTCATTTTTAATCTGGACGGGATATTATCGGGTCCGTCATAACCGGGGATATTAAGCAGGGTCCCATCGGCAAACTGATAGGCAACGAATAGTAAGACAACAATGATTGCAATGGATATCAGGGTTTTAAGCCCTTTTTTGGGATTGGATACAATATTAATAAGAGGAAATCCGATTGCCAGGATCACAGCGATAACAGCCACGATGTAGATCCAATAAAAAAACAGGTTGAGAATGGATCCCATGTCGGCTACCCGCTTTGCGACGACCGGTTCATCTACATTGATATTACCCGTGTTCAGGTAAAAGGTTACCGTCAGTACAACACTGATGGCCAACAACAGATAAAAGAAGTATTGGCCAATGGTCGTGAGATATTTTTGTTTCATTTCAATACCTCCTTCCCCTTATTTTTTCGACATATTGTACCGGATCAGCATATCCATGAAGCTGATGGATCCGTCTTCCATATCATTGGTGATGGAGTCGATTTTAGAAAGGCAATAGTTATAGAGAACCTGGAGTATCATTGCGACGATCAGACCGAACACGGTAGTCAACAGAGCAACCTTAATACCGGCGGCGACCAGGGTCGGGGAGATCTCACCGGCCTGCTGGATAGCGTCGAATGCCTGAACCATCCCGATAACCGTACCCAGGAACCCCAGCATGGGGGCAATGGAAATCATGAGGGACACCCAGGTCAACCCCTTTTCCAGCAATCCCATATGGACGCTTCCGTAAGAAATCACCGATTTTTCAACCATGTCAAGGCCTTCTTTGTATCTTTCAAGTCCCTGGTAGAAAATGCCGGCAACCGGACCGCGGGTATCGCGGCATACTTCCTTGGCAGCATCCACACCACCTTCATCCAGCGCTTTTTCAATTCGCGTCAGAAGCTTGGTAGTATTCGTGGTAGAAAGTGACAGGTAGATGATTCGTTCTATAGCTACTGCGAGTCCGACAATCAAAGTGAGCGCGATGATCCCCATGAAGCCGGCGCCCCCTTCAATGAATTTTTCCTTGAGGACCTGGTGCATGGACTTCTCTTCCTGAACAGGGGCAGCGGCCTCCGTGGATACCGGGGCAACTGCCTGAGGCTTGGTGGTGTCAACAACCGATGTGTCCGGCGCAGCGGTTGGTTGATCCTGTGCCATCAGAACCAGGGATGAGGCCCCAAATGCCAGCATCCCGAAAATAGCTATCAAAGCAAGTTTTTTCATGACATTAAATCGATTGGTTAATACTTGTTTTCGTGTTTGCTTTTAATAAAAAAAACTTTGCGGAGAAAGAGGGATTCGAACCCTCGATCCCACTTCACGTAGGATACGCGCTTTCCAGGCGCGCGCCTTAGACCGCTCGGCCATCTCTCCAAAGTTGGCCGAAAAATATAAAAAAAAACATTCCCCTCCGTTTCAATCATGCACTTATTTCACCGCTAATGGATTTATTGAGGTACATAATTACGGAATCCGGGTCGGAAAACCTTGAGAACAGGTACATTAATTTGGTAATTGCCGCCTCGCCCGTAATGTCCCGCCGGTATAAATGATCAGCACTGAGGGTTTTGAAGCCGGATTCATATCAGCCTGTTAAATGCCAAAAAGCTGTTTGCTGGTCAGGGTCGTGGTTTCTGCGAGCTCCTCTGTGCTCATCCCGTAAATCGCGGCAACCCGGGTCGCAACGTGAAGAAGATAGGACGGTTCGTTCCGCTTGCCCCTGAAAGGAACCGGTGCCAGATAAGGCGAATCGGTTTCAAGCACCAGACTGGCGGGGTTGATGCCCGGAAGCACGCGGTCAAGGCCGCCGTTTTTAAAAGTCGCCAACCCTCCGATTCCCAGATAGAATCCCAGTCCGAGGATCTCTTCGGCTTGTTCCCGGGTGCCAGAAAAACAGTGAAAGATGCCCCGGAGATTCCCATATCGTGATTCCCGGATCACCTGGATGGTTTCCCGGTAGCTCTCCCTGACATGGATCACCACCGGGAGGTTCCTGTCCGATGCCCATCCCAGCTGAATCAGGAAAGCCTCCTCCTGCTGCTCCCGGAATGATCTGTCCCAGTAAAGGTCAATCCCGATTTCCCCCACTGCGTGGAATTTCTGATGATCGAACCATTCTTCCACCTGCCTGAGCTCATGCTCGAAACTCCCGTTGACCGAGGTCGGGTGCAATCCCATCATGGGGAAACAGTGATCCGGATATTCATCACAGGTCCGGAGCAGGGCATCAGCCGTCGAATGGTCGACGTTCGGCAGGAACATCCTGGTGACTCCCGTTTCGACGGCCCGGTCTATGGCGTCAGCCCGGTCGGTATCAAATTCCGGCAGAAAAAGATGGCAATGAGTATCGGTAAGTTCCATGGTGTCTATCCATTGGGCAAAGGTAAAAAAAAGCTGTCCACCGGAGCGGACAGCTTTGATCAGGTTAATAACGAAACCCTAAACGAGTCCCTGGGCCAGCATGGCATCGGCCACTTTGACGAAACCGCCGATGTTGGCTCCGTTCACGTAGTTGATGAATCCATCCTTTTCCTTCCCGTATTTCTCGCAGGTCTTGTGGATATTGACCATGATCGTATGCAGCCGGGAATCAACCTCCTCGCGGGTCCAGCTCAGGCGCATGGAATTCTGCGACATCTCAAGACCGGAAGTGGCAACCCCGCCTGCATTGGCGGCTTTCCCCGGCCCGTAAAGGATTTTGGACTTCAGGAAAACCTCAACGGCATCCGGGGTGGAAGGCATGTTGGCTCCTTCCGAGACGCAGATACAACCATTCTTTACCAGTGTCTTGGCTTCCTCCTCGTTGATTTCATTCTGCGTGGCGCATGGAATGGCAATATCGGTTTTTACCCCCCACGGGCGCTGGCCTTCAGTGTATTCGCAATTGAATTTGTCGGCATACTCACTGATCCTTCCCCTGCGAACATTTTTCAGTTCCATGGCCCAGTCCAGTTTTTCCGGGCTGATGCCCTTGGGATCATAGATGAACCCGTTGGAATCCGACAGGGTCACAACCCTGGCACCCAGTTCGGTGGCTTTCTGGCAGGCATATTGAGCCACATTGCCCGATCCGGATATGGCGACCACTTTGCCTTTAAAGCTTTCCCCTTTGGTCGAGAGCATCTCCTGGGCAAAATATACGCAGCCAAAACCAGTGGCTTCCGGGCGGATGAGGCTCCCGCCCCATTCCAGGCCTTTGCCGGTCAGCACGCCGGTAAACTCATTTTTCAGCCTCTTGTACTGGCCAAACAGGTATCCGACCTCCCTGCCGCCGACCCCGATATCGCCGGCCGGTACATCGGTATCCGCACCGATATGCCGGAACAGTTCTGACATGAAGCTCTGGCAGAACCTCATCACTTCCGATTCGGATTTCCCTTTGGGATCAAAATCCGATCCTCCCTTTGCTCCACCCATCGGCAGGGTGGTCAGGGAATTCTTGAAAACCTGTTCGAAAGCGAGGAATTTCAGAATGCCCAGGTTAACGGTCGGGTGGAAGCGGATGCCGCCTTTGTAGGGGCCGATAGCACTGCTCATCTCGATCCGGTAGCCCCGGTTTATCTGGATCTCACCCTTGTCGTCCTGCCAGGGAACCCGAAACATGATGACCCTTTCCGGTTCAGCGATACGCTCGAGGATTTTAGCATGCTTGTACTTCGGATTCTCTTCGATGAACGGAATCAGGGATTCCGAGACTTCCAGGACAGCCTGGTGAAACTCTACTTCGCTGGGATTCTTGGCAATGATCTTTGCCATGAATTTTTCTACTCGTGGATCCATAGGAAAAAGGAATTAAGTTGATTGATATTTGTTCGATTAATCGCCCAAAATAGGGCAATTTTCAATAAGAAAAAACGATTTACATCATTATTCAGGAGCCCATCATCATCTTATATAAAGCTGGCCGGGAAGTCCCCTGATCAATCCCTTGAATTCCAGTGACAGCAAATGGGCTGAAACCACCTGGACCGGCCATCCTGCCTGACGGGCTAACTGGTCGATCGTGACCGCAGTTTCAGATATCATGTTAAAAACCTCCCTTTCTTCGTCGCATAAAGTCACGAACAGACTGGCCTGAACCGGTTCGGGAACCTGCCGGTCGGCTTTCCATCCGGCTGACTGGAGAAGGTCGTCTGCACTCTCCACCAGGCAGGCCTGATTCGTCCGGATCAGGAAATTGCATCCTCTTGACATGAGGTCATCCGGCCGGCCGGGAACAGCACAGACCTCCCTGTCGTATGAATTGGCCATCTCGGCGGTGACCATCGCTCCTCCCTTGATTCCCGACTCAATGACCAGGGTGGCCTCCGACCAGCCGGCAATGATGCGGTTGCGCCGGATGAAGTTTTTCGGCTCGGGCAGGTTATAGCTGAAAAAATCGGATACCAGGCAGCCCTGGCGGGCGATCCGTTCCGCGATTCCCCGGTGAACCGCCGGATAGAGGGTGTGAAAACCGTGCCCCAGCACCGCAATGGTCCTGAGTCCGGCATCCAGAGCCGCCAAGTGGGCCTGGATGTCAATTCCGTACGCCAGGCCGCTGATGACAACGATGGAAGGATCCCTGTCGGCCACGGCAAAGATAAGGTCACGCGCGAATTGCAATCCCCGGGAACTGGGATTGCGGGTGCCAACGACGCTCAGAAAACGGTTCTGCCCTTCGCCAAGGCTTCCGCGCGAGAACAGGATCAGCGGTGCATCCGGGCATTGCGACAGGAGGACCGGGTAATCCGCATCGAAAAGAAACCAGGCCTGCAGTTTTTCCTTGTTCAGAAACCGGATCTCCTCCTCCGCCCTGGAAAAAGTATCGGCTTTCAATATCCTTCCGGCGATCTGTTCCCCGATTCCGGGAATGTTCGTCAGGTCGCGGCGCCGGAGCCTGAAAACCTCTTCTGCGCTGCTGCACCGGGTAAACAGGACCCGCGCGATCCCGGCACCGATACCCGGGATTAGCGCCAATGCCAGCTTGGCAGTGAGACTTTTTTCATCCATATAGCATATAGATGCACAATGCCGCACGAAATGGAGAACCGGATCAGATGGCCGGATTGACCCTCTGTTTGCGGAGTTGTTTGAGAGCTATATCGGTAAAGTGGATCCTTTGCTCCTTATTGAGCCCCGGTGCCGTGGCGCTGGCCAGCACCAGCCATTGGTATTCCTCGAGCGCTTGTTTCTTGCGCCCTGAATCCAGGAGAATCGTGAAACGGTGGTACCGGTAAACGAGATTGTTCGGATAAGCTGCCACCAGCTGATCTGCAATCTTCAGCGACCGCTCGAAATCATCCTCCAGCTGGTAATTGATCTTCATCAGGTAGTAACGTGCCTCGTTCCGGATAAGAATGTTCTTCATCTCAGCGCATCGGGAGAGCTGTAAATACCCCAGCTCCCGGCTGGCAGCAGGAGCCCCCGTAAAGAACGGGACCAGGAAAGGGTACTTTGACATCGCCACCCTGGCGAAATAGTGATATAACCCTGAAACCAGCAAATACTTGTCGTACCGGTCAGCCTGCTGAAGCGCGGTCTGCAGAAAGACGAGCGTTTGCTTCAGGTTGGCTATTCCTTTCAGGTAGCGGTTGAAGAAGATATCCACCCGTGTGAGATAAGCGTATGAATGGATCATGAAAAAAACTTCGTCGCTGGTCATCCGTTCGATCGGTTTGAGGCGCAGGCGGCCAATGGTTTTTTTCAGCACGGATGTCATCAGGAAATCGTAATCCCTCGATCCGTCCCCTGAAATCATCCACCACCAGTAAAGATTGACCCGAGTGAGCTCCATCAGTCCGGGATCGATTGCGGCGGAACTGATCCTGTTGAATTTGTTTTCAGCTTCGACCAGGTCATATTTATACAGGGCATCAAAGACACTTGATATTTCCGGGGGGTTGACCGACAGGTGCAATTGGCCTTGCGCCCTGCCGGCAAACAGGCCGCACATTAGCAGTATCACTATCATCAATCTGTAAGATGGCATCCGGTCTGATTCGCTGACCTGCTCAATATTGCAAGGGTCGAGTCAAAAATAGAACTTATTTGTGCAGAACGTTTCTCTTTCGCCAGGTTTGCCGCCCGGAGCATGCCCCCCTGGTAATAGCGCTGAAACCAGGGAAGGATAGTCAGGATGGCGTCCAGGGGGGAGGTGAAGTAAGCCATTAAAACGCCGAGTCCCACCAGGGAACCTGACAGCAACAAGGAATTAAGGCCTTCACCCACCTCTCCGGCATAAAACTGGCCGACACCGGGAAAGAAGACACTCAGCCAGGAAGCGGTCCTGGGGTCCGGGCGCGTAAATTTCCGCGGGTTGGCAAATAATTCACGGATTTCTGCGGCAACCGTGGAATCAGGCGTTGATTTCACAAAACACAAGCCCGATTGGGTAAAGTCTTCACACCCGAACCAGGCAATTCCCAGGAAAAAGTTCAATTTCCGGAAGTACCAGGCGCCGGGCGTGTCATCCAGGCTGAGCAGATCAACCAGGGCCAGCCGGTGATCAAGGTTTTTGAGATTGCATTCAACCTTTCGGAACAAGATTTCCGTACGCGAACTGTCATCCTTTTCTGAATAATAAGCATGATCGTAATATTCCCGGGCCCGGTCAATGTCGTTCGAAGCAAGGAAGCAATCGGCAACTTTCAGCCATAATTCAGGATCGTCCTTGTTCTCATTAAAATAAGCGATGCGCTGAAAAACCGGCAGGGCCTCTTCATACCGGCCCGACGCAAACAGTTGGTTCGCATAAGCCCTTGTGTCTTCAATGCCCTGACCGGCGGCGACCGGGGCAGCGCATACCAGGCTAATAGCTAAAAAGAACCCCTTCGGTTTCATGCCTGATATGATCAATTTGTCCGTTATTGCAGAGGGAAGCGGATTTCCAGGAACCGAACAGGTTGGCGGCATAGAAGCCGGTCGTAATGACCCCGAAAACCCACCCGCGGACGCTTTTAATACCATCCTTTGAAAATCCCCGGTAACTTTGCCAGGCATTCACCCCGGTAAAAGCCAGGGACATTAATCCGTCTTTCCAGTCGCCCGAATAGATCTTGCCCATGCCGGGTATTATGGCGGACAGGGTTATCGCCGCGGCCGGGCTCTTTCTCCTGACCATCAGGCTTCTGTTATAAATATCAATCAAGGAGGGATGGGACGCCGACAACGCAGCGTTGTTTTGTCTTTTTCTGACCGGAACAGTCAGCCATTCACCTTCCAGCAACCAGGCACCGAGTTCAAAATCGGACCTTTCTCCCGTGGAAAGCGCGGCTGACCGGTCGAGCAAGGTTTGAAAGGAGCTGAAATCACTTTGCTGCAAAGCAGCCTGAAGCCCCTCCTTGGAGAAGTCATGCGGGAGATCACCCTCCGGCATCCATTGGTTTAGGCGTGTTATGGCTAATTCAGGCCGGCCTGACAGGCGCATGGACCGGACCAGGTTCAACCGGGCGATGGTGTCTCCGGGTACCAGGAACAATACTCTTTCCCATTCCTGTGAGGCCAGTGCATACTGCCGGGTTTGCATCAGGTGCAACCCGAACTCCCGGCTATGCCTGAGATCAAACAAGTCCTGCGAATTTAAGTTGGCCGGCAGCAGGATCAGGCAACAGCTAATGAGTGATTTTGCGAACCGGGTCATAGAGGCGGTGCGTGGATTCATGGATCGGATAATTTTCCGGGCTCAGCCCGTTGCAGCGGGACAAGCGATCTATGGCATCAAGAATTCCCAGGAATCCGTTCAGCTTGATGGAATTCAAGGCATAGACGGAGCAGGTGGGATAAAAGGTGCAGCTGACCGCATCCTGTGAGGAGATAAATGTTTTGTAAAAGACAAAACCCGCCGTGAGGATCAACAGAAGCTCGTTGGATGCATCAACCGTCATTGGGTAATCCACCTGGCTCTCAACCGGTTTCATGAGCCCCCTGAACCCGAGGATTTGTTCCGGGGTCTGCCCGAATGTGGCTTCAGCGAAGAGCGCTGACAGGATAATAATAATCGTTGTCGTTTTCCTTTTCATCAATGACAATGTTCCTGAAGGTGGTTACCTGATAAACCTCAATGCCGTTTATGTAATTGATCTCAACGATTTTACCAGGAAAGCTGATTCCGGATACGAGTTGAAACTCTTCGAAGAACTGTTTTCGCAGGATCTTCTCATCAGGATCAAAAAAAACAACTCCTGCCAGTTGCCGGTTTTGTGTTGAAACCATGATTTTCCCGAAATTCTTGCGCATACCTGCCGGCGGCAGCCAGGAAGTGATCACCAGCTCTCCTTCACGGGTGACGTCCTCCGGTTTGTAAAGTGTTTTATCGAGGCCAAAACTCTGCAACTGGCTTGACAAAGCCAGGTGAAAGACCGTGAACTCGGCAACGGAAGGAATCGTCGAACGGCTCATGACTTTGCCTTTTACCAGCCGGTACAGGACCGTGTCGGTGCTGATCCAGGTTTCCTGACCGGGAAAACTAAGGTGATAGATGACCTGCCTGATGTTCCGGTCATAACACACCTGCCCCATCGTCAGGGATTGAGCACCGTTGACCTCCTTGACCTTGACAGTAAAATCAGCCCGTACCCGATTGAAGGATTGCGCCCAGGTGTTCAAGGCCGGGCAAAGCAGGAGAATCAGGCTGAAAAGGACCCGATGGTTGCTGCACTGCTTTGTGCTTTTCTTGGGTTTGTCGGTGGCCACCGCTACTACCTGGGCACCGAATTTAAGATCTGCATCTTCTATGCCCTCCTTTCCCTGATTGGTGTAGGCTTTATCCTCATCACCATCGACTTTGTGATGCTTATTATGGCCGGTCTCAATAAATCGGACATGAAGGCGTATATCAACAACCCGAAACTGATCATGTGGAAAGGTCAATTGTAATCCTTCCCGCACAATAAACAGACCGGCAGGTGTCGATTAAGGTGCCTGCCGGTTTTTTTTATCATTTATTCATCAGGGTGGCATTGGCAGGGATGACAAATTCAAAACCCCTGGGATCGGCGCTTTTCCCGGATCTGAAATCAGAATAGGTCGAGCGGCGGATTACGGAATCCTTGCCGGTGCTGAAGATGATCTCGGTCATCCGCGCGGGCAGCATCCATTGGTCAATCCTCAGATAATCTTCATAATACACTTTCAGGGTGGTTCTTCCTTTGGTGTCGCGGTACTCAAGAAATACGGGCACATGGTTCTCATGGACCAGGTCAATCTTGTCTACCTCGCGTAGGGCCCTCAGGGGAGCCTGCCAGGTGGTCACCGTGTAGTTTTCTTCCTGCCTGATCCCGCTGACTTTAAACCCCATACCCTGCAAACCCAGATCATACCCTTCATTGTTCAGGAAAAACCAGAGATTGTTGTTGCGGCTGCTGAGGGCGAGGTTCTGAATAGTGAGGTAGGAATTCCGGTTGGGGTAATAAAGGCTGGTTTTCCCCTCCGGAGTCATGATCGAGACAGATTCATCGGGTGAATGCGTCATATTGATGATACGCTCCCCCGCCAGGTCGAAATAAAGATCCGCGGTTGTCCGCAAAACCTTCCCTTTCTGAAGGGTTTCCGTTACGGATTTAACAGAAAGCCGCGATGACTGGCCCGGAAGAGTAAAGGTGGAAATGTGGAAGAGTGAAAATGTGATAAACAGAACAATCGGGGCAGGATATTTCATCGGGCTAAAGGTTTAACAGATCCTTGATTTTCTGGCGGTCACTCTTGCTGAAGAGCAGCAGCGAAACCGGCGGATAGGTGGCTTTTGAGCCGGATGCCCACTCACGGAGCACCAGGTCGCAGCGCAGTCCCATCATTCCGGTCAGGATCTCACCGCCGGCATACAGGTTATTCCCGATCTCGATCCTCCGGTAGCTGTTGGCGAGAATTCTCACCGGGTAGTAATGCACCAGGATCTTCCCTTCTTCCAGGCGGATCCCGACATATTGAAGGTGCAGGACCACCGTGATCAGCAATCCCAGGATCACCAGCCCGCCTGAGATGATCACGGGCAGCCAGGTATGAATCACCAGGAAAACCGCCAGCAATCCAGTCACAAGCATCAGTGCCACAGGCAGGTGAATCAGGAAAAACTTTGCGAGGGCCGTGCCGCGCCTGTTGTTGATCTCAGTCATAGGGTATCGTTCTGTATAGCCTCTGGACTCCTTCGGTATCACCCCAGACTGAAGTCTGGGGATAGTCATATTCGTTCGGTATCACCCCAGACTGAAGTCTGGAGATAGTCATAATAGTTCGGTATCACCCCAGATTGAAGTCTGGGGATAGTCATATTCGTTCGGTATCACCCCAGACTGAAGTCTGGGGATAGTCATAATCACTTTCTCCTTCCTCCTTTCTCCTTTCTCCTTCTTCTGTGTTCCCTCCTGGCGAACTCAAACTCGCGACTGCTCTGCCCGGCTACAGCCGTGTTCTCTTCAGCCCGCCTGATGAGGTAGGGCAGGACATGTTTCACCGGTCCGTAAGGCAGGTATTTGGCCACGTTGTAACCGGCTGCTCCCAGGTTGAAGCTGATGGGATCGCTCATTCCGAATAACTGGGAGAACCAGATCCGGTTGTCGTTCTTTGCCAATCCTTTGGCTTCCATCAGTTCGGCCAGGAGATGGTTCGACTCTTCATTGTGGGTACCATTGAAGAGGCCCATCCGGTCGATATGGTCAACCGCAAACCGCAGACCGTCATTGTACATACGGTCGGTTGCCGGCTTGTCCGGGTGGATGGGGCTCGGATAGCCGTATTTTTCGGCCCGCGCCCGCTCCCTCTCCATGTAAGCGCCCCTGACAAACTTGATTCCCAGGTAA
>CAZJNQ010000005.1:81154-84923 GCA_964547475.1 uncultured Porphyromonadaceae bacterium | reverse complement strand
TTTCAAACCGCAGAAGCGGAGGGATTGGATCCTGTATTTCTCTTACTGGACCTGATCTGGCGAAAGGGTTACGAACGCATCACCTGGGCCATGAAGGACGGACGGGTGACCTATTTCGATTACCCTGACCGGTTCAAATGGACACCGGAGCAGCCGGACGGTAACTCCGCAAGGCCATGATCTTCGCTGATCTTTCATCGTTCCTGGGCCACTCTGTCTTCAACAATACAGGGGTTGGTAGACGTAATATATATATGTTGACTGTATCCGAGCTTCAGGACTTCGCAGACCGAATCGAGAGATCGGTGAAGCGCCTGGAGGATCGTTGCACGAACTACGGGTTGGTTGATCGGTGGCTTGATAATCAGGAGATTATGCAACTGCTGAAAATCAGCTCAAGGACACTGCAAAGTTACCGTGATCAGGGCATTCTGCCTTTTTCGAAGCTGGGTGATGGAACCAGCAAGTTCTATTACAAAGCTTCTCAGGTTGAGGAACTGCTCGAACGGAACCTGTCGGCTCATCCGTAACTGATGAGGCGGCAGGAAACTAAGGCTGGGAACCGGTAGAACAATCCGCTCCCGGCCTTTGATTTTTATATAGGCTGGTTACTCTACAGTAGATCGCTCAACTTGCTCATCTCGTTGCGGATCTTCTCTTCAACGACCTTGGCGTATCGTTGGGTCATGGCAACCGAGGAGTGCCCCAGCATTTTGGAAACCGTTTCCAGGGATATCCCGTTGGTCAGGGTTACGGTCGTGGCGAACGTGTGCCTGCCCACGTGAGAGGTCAGCCGCTTGTTGATCCCGCACACATCGGCGATTTCTTTCAGATAGGAATTGTACTTCTGATTGCTTAACACGGGCAGGACGGGCCGGTTGCTATCCTCTCCGAATCGGTTTTCGTATTTTCCCAGGATTGAGAGGGGGACCTTCAACAGCGGTACGAGGAATTCGTTCTTGGTCTTGCTCCGTTTCTTCTTGATCCACAGCTGGCCATCTGCCCGGATGACCAACTCGCTTCGTCGAAGCTCCTTGACATCAATAAACGAAAGGCCGGTATAGCAGCAGAACAGAAACACATCGCGGACCTGGTTCAGCCGGTCGTTCTGAAAGTCCTTCGTCGCCAGTGTTCCCAACTCCTCCATGGTCAGGATTTCGGTTTCCACCGGGTCGATCTTGAACCGCATGCCCAGGAACGGGTCCTTATCGATCAGTCCCTCGGCCAGGGCTCTCCGGACCAGCTTACCGAGGTTCTTGGTGTATTTGATGGTGGAATTGTGATTGCAGTTCCTGACGGTCCGCAGGTAGGATTGGAATCCCCGGATAAAATCCGCCGTGATCTCACTTAGGTTCAGTTCCCTTTTTCCATACCTATATATTATATAGCGTTCCACCAGTTTGCGGGAGGTGATGTGCCGGGTATAGGTGGATCGGGAGAATTCCTTGTCCACGAGCAGGGCCATTTCGTCATTGTGCTTTTGGTAGTACTCCAGGATACCCCGGGATTGCTTCCGGAGGCCGAACGCTTCATCCCGGATCGATTCGGCGGTGACGGGCTCGTGCCGGTCCTCGAGGGTAACCTGGGCATCGTAGATCATTTTCCGTACATGCTCCAGGTAGTGGTTCAGGGATTGGCCGTCGGCTGTTTTTGCCACGGATTGGCCACGGATGGGGTCCCAAAGGTCAGGGTTTATACTACGGTTGATAGCCTGCTCGACCCGGAGGTTCCGGACCGTGATTCTCACGCTGAGACGGGCTTCCCCATTGCGAAGGAGCCGATTGGTCCTGATGAAGAACTGGATGTTGAACGTGACTCTTTTCATAACGCTTAAATTTAAGTGAATACTCGCTTCAAGCGTTCATCTCCATCTATGTAAACCACAGCAAATCAGCGTAAAAGGTACTTTTTCGGTGGCAAAAACGTGGCAAAAGCACGTTGATGATTTTGTGCCACGTTTTTACCACGGATGTGGTGCTTTTTTCTGCTTTCGATTGCTTTTGGTTAAAACAGAAAAAGCCTGTCAGTGTGGAACTTACAGGCTTTTGCTTTTCTTTGCTTAGCGTTTCAGTGGAGCTGGCGGGAATCGAACCCGCGTCCAAACAAGGAACCCATAGGTTTTCTACATGCTTATCCGTTTTTGGTTTTTCGGATCACGGCTGGCAAACGACGGCCGATCGTGACCTTATCTCCTTATTTTCACCATTGTCCCGGAGCCTGGCAATGGCTATCCCCGTATTGATTAGCACCACGGGATCCGGATGGAACAGGGCCTTACCTCCGGCGTGATGTCCCGTCCCGGTACCTGGTACCGGGATTAAGCTTAAGTACTAAACTTCCTTAGGCGGCGAGAGCGTAATTAGATTCGCCAGTTAATTGTTTGCAACCGTGATTAACGAGCTGTATTGCAAGGCTCGGCATGCTTGCCTACCAGTTCACCCTGCTGTCAAAACCAGGTCAGCCCCAATAGGACTGCAAATATACGATAAAAATTGCTATTTTCAGCCTCTTCAAAGTTCTGGCCAACTATGAAATGCATAAAGATCGGATTGCTCCGCGAGACTAAAACACCACCCGACAGGCGAATTCCTTTGTCGCCCCGGGTTGCTGCCGGGCTGCTGCAACGTTATCCACAGCTTCAGATCGTTGTGCAGCCCAGTGAATACCGGTGTTTTAGCGACCAGGAGTTCGCCGATGCAGGTATCCCGATTCAGGAAGATCTCTCGGAATGTGACCTTCTGCTGGGGATCAAGGAGGTGAGCATTCCGGCACTGATCGAGGGCAAACAGTACCTGTTCTTCGCCCATGTGGCCAAAAGGCAGGAATATAACTGGCCATTGCTCAAGGCCATCCTGGATAAAAAAATCACCCTGACTGATTATGAGTACCTGACGGATTCAAAAGGTATCCGCCTCATAGCATTCGGACGCTGGGCAGGGATCATCGGGGCATACAACGGTTTACGGGCGTGGGGGCTGAAAACGGGCAGGTTTGACCTGAAACCCCCTCATGCCTGCCACAACCGGGTTGAGCTGGACACACAGCTGAACGGCCTGGAGACGGGAGCACTCAGGATCCTGGTCACGGGCGGAGGCCGGGTTGCTCACGGAGTGATGGAAACGCTGGGCAAACTGAACATAAGGGAGGTTACCCCGGATGAATTTCTTGCCCATCCCGGATTTTCGCCGGCTGTCTGCCGTCTGGATCCGGAACACTATGTGATCCATCAGGATAACAAGCAGTTCACTTTTGAACATTTTTGTCATTACCCAGGGGAGTACCGTTCGAGATTCAACCGTTACTATCCCGTCACCGATCTCTTTATCTCTGCCCATTACTGGGATCCGGCCTCACCCAGGCTTTGGGAACCTGAAGAAATGAAAAGGCCTGATTTCCGCATCAGGGTCATTGCAGACATCAGTTGTGATATCCGTGGTTCCGTGCCTTCGACCATCAGGGCAACCCGGATTTCGGATCCGTTTTATGACTGGCACGTCCACCGGTCTGTGGAGATGCCACCGTTTTCCGATCCCAACCATGTGACCGTCATGTCCATCGACAACCTCCCCGGCGAGTTGCCACGCGATGCTTCCATAGAATTCGGGAAGATCCTGTCGGAGAAGATCATTCCCTGCCTGCTGGGTGATGATCCGGATCAGGTCATCGAAAGGGCGACAATAACGAAAGAAGGGGCTCTGACAGAAAGGTTTAGCTTTCTTTCGGATTTTGTCAGAGGGAATGAGTGACTCCCGGAGCCCACATGATGAAA
>CAZJNQ010000005.1:0-81054 GCA_964547475.1 uncultured Porphyromonadaceae bacterium | reverse complement strand
GGTCAGTTTACGAATCTGGCTGTTATTCAGCACGGTTCAGGCAATTCTTCAGGAAGCCGATGGTCCGGGCCGGATCATGGGAGGAAAATATCGCATGCCCTGCGACCAGGATATCCACGCCGGCTTCAACCAGGGATTGGGCATTTTGTTCATCCACGCCGCCATCCACTTCGATCAGAAAGCCGGAGGCGGAGTTTTTCCGCATCAGGTTCAGCTTCCTGACCTTGTCAAGGGTTGAGGGAATGAATTTCTGACCCCCGAAGCCGGGATTGACCGACATGATCAGGACCAGGTCGACATCACCGAGTATGCCCTCCAGCAGTGAGACGGGAGTATGGGGATTCAGGCTGATGCCGGCCTTGATGCCCAATTCGCGGATCTGGTTGATGATGCGGTTGACGTGAACGGTGGCTTCGAGATGGATAGTCAGAACATCGGATCCCAGCGAGACAAAATGGTTGATGTATCTTTCGGGTTTTTCAACCATGAGATGAACATCCAGGGGTTTCAACGCGTGCTTGCGGATGGCTTCGATTACCGGTGTCCCGACTGAGAAATTAGGTACAAAATGGCCGTCCATGATATCCACGTGAAACCAGTCGGCCTGGCTGTGGTTGACCATGGTGATATCGCGCTGCAGGTTTCCGAAATCAGCGGCGAGAAGCGAAGCTGCAACCAGGTGAGGCATTTGAAGAAGACTTAAGACTTAAGACTAAAGACTAAAGAAATAGTATACAAATATACTCATGCAACCTGCAACCTGCAACTTGCAGCTAAGCGGAGATCCCGATAAATCGGGACTGCAACCTCATCCCAGGTATTTCCTGAGCAGGCGGTTGCGGGAGACACTTTTCAGTTTCTGGATGGCTTTCTCCTTGATCTGGCGAACCCGCTCGCGCGTCAGATCGAAATCGGCCCCGATCTCATCCAGGGAATGGGGAAGGTAACCGTTCAGGCCGTAAAAGAGCCTCAGGATTTCGGCTTCCCGGTCATTCAGGTGCTTCAGCGCTCGCTCGATTTCTGTCCGGAGTGATTCGGTCAGGAGTTCTTCTTCGGGACTGCTGGCATTATCATTCAGGATTACGTCGTAAAGGTTGGTCTCTTCACCCATGGCAAGGGGTGCATCCATGGATACATGCCTGGAATTATTGTTCAGCGATCTCTTGATATCTTCACGGTCAACCTCTGAAACTTCAGCCACTTCATCTTCTGTCGGGGCCCTTCCCAGCAATTGTTCGAGTTTGGAGATGGTCCGGTTCAATTTGTTGATGGAACCGATCTTGTTCAGTGGCAACCGGACGAGGCGGGATTGCTCGGCCAGAGCCTGCAGGATTGATTGCCTGATCCACCAGACTGCGTAGGAAATGAACTTGAAGCCCTTGGTTTCGTCGAAACGTTCGGCTGCCTTGATCAGCCCGATGTTTCCTTCATTGATCAGGTCTGGTAATGTAAGTCCCTGGTTTTGATATTGCTTGCTGACTGATACCACAAATCTCAGATTGGCACGGACCAGCTTGTCCATCGCTTCCGTATCACCCTCACGGATCCGGCGGGCCAGGTCAACCTCTTCGTTGGGATTGATGAGATCTTCCCGGCCAATTTCCTGCAGGTACTTATCGAGAGAGGGTAGATCGCGGTTTGTAACCTGCCGTGTGATTTTTAATTGTCGCATGGCTCCAGGTGATTATTGGGTTTTCTCTTCTTTCTTTACGGTTTTACTCTCAGAAAGTTGCGGAAAGGTTACCAGTGAGCCAGGTTTTTTTGTTTTTATGCTTAAATAGTATTACATTTGCACCGTTTACGCGACATTCGCGTTTTTTTTGACAGGAATACGGAGTTTGTTCCGATACATCGTTTGAAGATCTGAAAATCTCCCCCATACCAGTCTATTTAGTGATCACTCTAACATTCATCTGAATATGTATGATATTCTTGAGCTCAACAATAAGTTGCTGACTGAGTTGAGAGATATAGCGAAAGAGTTGAAAATAAAACGGGTGGAATCCTATAAGAAACAGGATTTGGTTTACCAGATCCTGGATCAGCAGGCCATTCAGGCAGCCGAGAATAAAAGCCGGAAGATGGCCGGCAGAGCCAAGACTGCGGAACCGGAAGAAGCGGCTACAGAAGCCAGGAAGGCGGATGAACCGGCACCGGTGGCAGTCCAGCCGAAAGGACCGAGAAAAAGGATTACCATTGAGAAAAAGGAACCGGGACCACTCTTCTCCACTCGCCAGGAAGCCAAGCCTGTACCTGAGGAAGACAACAGCGAGATTAAAACCACTCCTCCCGCACAAACTTCCATTTTCAGGCAGGCACCGCCGGCGCAGCCGGCTCAGGCTTCACCGGTTGCACCAGCCACTGATGCCTCCACTCCTCCCGTTCCGGCTCCGGCTTTCCGCCGGCATGACCGCCACGAACGCGATGAAGAGGAACCCACCGCCAAACCGGCAATAACCTGGGAACCCAGGCCACCCCGCGAAACACCTCCGGAGGAATCCAAGCCGAGGGAAAACGGTGAACAGAAAAAACCGGAAACCTATGATTTCGATGGGTTTGTCATCAGTACGGGCGTGCTTGAGATCATGCAGGAGGGATATGGTTTTCTCCGGTCGGCAGATTATAATTACCTGAACTCTCCCGATGATGTCTATGTTTCACAGTCCCAGATCAAGTTATTCGGCCTGAAAACCGGTGACACCATTACAGGTTCCGTCAGACCGCCCAAAGAGGGGGAGAAATTCTTTCCCCTGATCAAGGTGTTGCACATCAACGGTCGGGATCCGGAATTCGTCCGGGACCGCGTTCCCTTTGACTACCTGACACCTCTCTTCCCGAATGAGAAATTCGATATTACCAGTCATCCGGAAGCTTCCGTTTCGGTCCGTATCGTGGATATGTTCTCGCCCATCGGCAAGGGCCAGAGAGGATTGATCGTGTCGCAGCCAAAAACCGGTAAAACCATTTTGTTGAAGGAGATAGCCAATGCCATCGCGGCCAACCATCCTGATGTTTACCTGATGGTTCTCCTCATTGATGAACGCCCTGAAGAGGTCACAGATATGGCTCGCGGAGTCAACGGAGAGGTCATTTCGAGCACTTTTGACGAACCGGCTGAAAAACATGTACGCATTGCAGCCATCGTTATGGAGAAAGCCAAAAGATTGGTTGAATGCGGCCATGATGTGGTGATCCTCCTGGATTCCATTACCCGGTTGGCTAGAGCTTATAACACGGTTCAGCCGGCTTCAGGCAAGGTGCTATCGGGTGGGGTGGACGCAAATGCCCTTCACAAACCCAAGCGGTTTTTCGGGGCAGCACGTAACATTGAAAACGGCGGCAGTCTGACCATCCTGGCCACCGCCCTGATCGATACCGGTTCCAAGATGGATGAGGTGATCTTTGAAGAATTCAAGGGTACCGGCAACATGGAACTGCAGCTTGATCGTAAACTGGCCAACAAAAGGATTTGGCCGGCTGTTGACATACAGGCTTCAAGCACCAGGCGCGAGGACCTGTTGCATCCCAAGGATTTTCTGAGCAAGATGTGGGTTCTGAGAAATTTCCTGTCGGATATGAACTCGGTGGAAGCCATGGAATTCATGCGGGACAAACTGGCAGGGACGCGAACCAACGAGGAGTTCCTGATCTCCATGAACAGCGAATAGAACTAACCCTGAACCCCGCCGCGGCGGGGTTCTTTTTTGTTCCGTTCCGGTAGCTTTTTACCCTGAAAATTGCTAAATTAACGGCCTCTTTTCAGCGAGTCGTTTCAACTAAATATCATCATCATGTTAAAAAAGAGATTTATCACCTGTGACGGAAACCATGCTGCTGCACACATTGCCTACATGTTCAGCGAAGTTGCGGCCATCTATCCCATCACCCCATCATCCACGATGGCTGAAAACATCGACGAATGGGCTGCCCACGGCCGGAAGAATATTTTCGGAGAGACCGTAAAAGTAGCCGAACTGCAGTCGGAAGGCGGAGCTTCAGGAGCCGTTCATGGCAGCCTCCAGGCAGGTGCGTTGACAACTACCTATACAGCCTCACAGGGACTTCTTCTGATGATCCCAAACATGTATAAGATAGCCGGTGAGCTTCTGCCGGCGGTTTTCCATGTAAGTGCGCGCAGTGTGGCTGCCCATGCCCTATCTATTTTTGGTGATCACGGTGACGTATATGCCACACGCCAGACGGGTTTTGCCATGCTGGCCACGGGCAGCGTCCAGGAGATCATGGACCTGGCAGGTGTGGTTCATTTATCAGCCATAAAATCTCGCGTGCCGTTCCTCCATTTCTTTGATGGATTCCGCTCATCAGCCGAAGTTCAGAAAATCGAAGTACTTGATAAGGAAGCTCTTGCACCACTTATTGATTATAAAGCCCTTGAAGAGTTCCGGAACCGGGCATTGAATCCCGAGCATCCGGTCACCCGCGGCACAGCCCAAAACCCGGATATTTTCTTCCAGGCCAAGGAAGCCTGCAATCCCTACTATGAAAAAGTTCCGGATATCGTGGAGGAATATATGCAGGAGATCGGCAAACTGACCGGAAGGGAGTATCATCCCTTCACTTACTATGGAGCGCCGGATGCAGAGAATATCATTGTCGCCATGGCCAGCATCACCGACACCACCCGGGATGTGGTTGATTATCTTGTTGCCAAGGGGGAAAAGGTCGGGTTGCTGACCTGCCACCTCTACCGGCCTTTTTCAGCCAAGTATTTTTTCAAGGCAATGCCAAAATCGGTCAAACGGATTGCTGTCCTTGACCGCACCAAGGAACCCGGTGCAAACGGCGAACCTTTGTACCTCGATGTCAGAAGTATTTTCTACAACCTGCCGGGTGCTCCTCTGGTAGTCGGAGGAAGATACGGGCTCAGCTCCAAGGATACCACTCCGGCCCAGGTTATTGCGGTTTATGAAAATCTCAAGATGTCTGAACCGAAAAATGATTTTACGATCGGGATCATCGATGATGTCACATTCAAGTCGCTTCCCCTGTTGCCGGAACCCGACCTGGCTCCCAAAGGGACTTTCCAGGCCAAGTTTTACGGCCTGGGATCCGACGGGACCGTCGGGGCCAATAAAAACTCCATCAAGATCATCGGTGAGAACACGGATAAATATTGTCAGGCCTATTTTGCCTATGACTCCAAGAAATCAGGCGGCTTTACAACCTCCCACCTCCGGTTCGGAGACAAACCCATACGGTCACCTTACCTGGTCAACAGTCCCGACTTCGTGGCCTGCCATGTTCCTTCCTATATCAACAAATATGATGTACTGAAAGGGCTTAAAAAAGGCGGAACCTTCCTCTTCAACTCGATTTGGGATGTAGAAGAGACCAAACGGCGGCTGCCTGATCGCATGAAGAAATACATGGCCGAGAACGATATCCGGTTTTATATCATCAATGCTACCGAGATTGCTGAAGGAATCGGGCTGGGTGGACGGACCAACACGATCATGCAGTCGGCGTTCTTTAAGATTGCCAACGTCATTCCTTATGACCTGGCCGTGAACCAGATGAAAGGGGCCATCAAGAAATCGTTTGGCCTGAAAGGCGAAAATGTGGTTAACATGAATTACCAGGCGGTTGATAAAGGCACCCAGTTCATCGAGGTTAAAATCCCGGCTGAATGGAAGAATATTACCCCGTCCACGGTGAAAGATGAGCGGGACATCCCCGATTTCATCAAGAATGTTGTTGAACCGATCAATGCCCAAAAGGGGGACGATCTGCCCGTCAGCATCTTCAGGGGCAGGGAGGATGGCACGTTCCCGTCAGGTACCACCCGTTATGAGAAACGCGGTATTGCCGTCAATGTTCCCGAATGGCAGGTTGACAACTGCATTCAGTGCAACCAGTGCGCCTATGTCTGTCCTCATGCTGCCATCCGGCCGTTCCTGATGACCGAAGCCGAACTGGCAGGTGCGCCTGCCGGAACGGTTTCGTTGAAAGGATTAGGCGGTACCAAGGAGTACCAGTTCAAGATCCAGGTCAGCGTTCTAGACTGCACCGGGTGCGGCAACTGTGCGGATGTTTGCCCCGCCAAGGAGAAAGCCCTGGTGATGAAGCCGCTGGGAACCCAAATGGCTGAGGTTGGGCGGTGGGAATACATGCACAATAAGGTGGGGTACAAGGACACGGTCCTGCCGAAAGACAAGACCGTCAAGAATTCCCAGTTTGCCCAGCCTTTGTTTGAATTTTCGGGTGCCTGCGCCGGTTGCGGTGAGACTCCGTATATCAAGCTGATCACCCAGCTTTATGGGGAAAGGATGATGGTTGCCAATGCGACTGGCTGCTCCTCCATTTACGGTGGTTCCGCCCCGTCCACTCCCTATTCGACCAATACGGAGGGAAAAGGACCTGCCTGGGCCAATTCCCTGTTTGAGGATAATGCCGAATATGGTTATGGAATGGCACTTGGGGTCAGCAAGTTGCGTGAACGCATTGCCCTAAGGATGAATGATGCCATGAATGAAGTGAATCCGGAAACCCGGGAAGCTTTCTCGGAGTGGATAGCCGGCAAGGATAATGCCGAGCAGTCAAAGACCGCAGCAGACAAGGTCGTTGCCGCTTTGAAAAAGGACAACCACCCGGTGGCAAAGGAAGTCCTTTCGCTTCAGCAATACCTGGTTAAAAAATCGATCTGGATCTTCGGAGGGGACGGATGGGCCTATGATATAGGATACGGCGGGCTTGACCACGTACTTGCCTCGGGAGAAGATGTCAATATCCTGGTCCTTGACACGGAAGTTTATTCCAATACCGGAGGACAATCTTCAAAATCAACTCCATTGGCTGCCGTGGCGAAATTCGCTGCTGCAGGTAAACGGGTGCGAAAAAAGGACCTCGGCATGATGGCCATGTCCTATGGTTATGTTTATGTAGCCCAGGTTGCCATGGGTTCCAGCCAGAACCAGTTCTTCAAGGCGGTCAAAGAGGCCGAAGCCTATAAAGGTCCGTCAATCATCATCGCTTATGCGCCTTGCATCAACCATGGTCTGAAAAACGGCATGGGACAATCGCAGTTTGAAGCAGAACAGGCCGTGAACAGCGGTTACTGGTCGTTGTACCGGTACAACCCGATGCTCGAGACTGAAGGCAAGAATCCTTTCGAACTGGATTCCAAGGAGCCCGACTGGTCACTCTTTAAAAACTTCCTGAACGGTGAGGTCCGCTTTTCTTCCCTGAAAAAAGCATTTCCGGAAGTGGCAGATTCCCTGTTCAATGCAGCGGAGGAAAATGCCAAATGGAGGCACAGAAGCTACCAGCGGATGGCTTCCCTGGATTTCAGCAGCGGCGGATAATCATCCGCCGGTACAAAAAATTGTAAAAAAATACCCAGAACCTTTGGTTTTGAGGATTTTCTGTTTTATATTTGTTCGTCGATAAATAGCGCGTTCTGACTTAAGGTTTTCTATTCTCTATATCCATGCACCGAAACGCATGGGACAGCAGGTAGCTTTGGTTGCCTGTTATAATGTTATCTAAAAGTTGAGTTATCCGGTTAAAGTTGCAAAAACCCCGATTTCCTGGTGGAAATCGGGGTTTAGCATTTTCAGGCCATCCTGTTTTATTTACCCGGGCACTGACTCACAATTCCGGCACCCATGTTTTTATCCCCATAGGCTTTGTCGAAATAGTCACTGAATTGTTTAGCCAGTTTTTTTGCCGCAATCTGGTAAGCTTCGCGATCGGGCCAGGTATTGACAGGATTCAGGATCCCGGAAGGAACTCCCGGGCAGGTCAACGGCATTTGGAGATGGAATAAATCATCATTTGCATATTCAACCTGATCCAGCTCTCCGCTCAAGGCAGCATTGACCATTTGACGGGTGAGGGGCAGGTCGATCCGTTTCCCGACTCCATATCCTCCGCCGCTCCATCCCGTATTGACCAGGAATACCCGGGTTTGGAACTGATCCATCTTACGTCCCAGCATGTCGGCATATATATCCGGGTTGCAGGGCATGAAAGGCGCACCGAAAAAACGGGAAAAAGCTGCCTGTGGCTCCGTCACTCCGGTTTCGGTTCCTGCCAGCTTGGATGTGTAACCCATCATAAACCACAACATGGCCTGTTCCTTGCTGAGCCTTGAAATCGGAGGCAAAACCCCGTAAGCATCGGCAGTCAGGAACAGGATGGTCTTCGGATGGCCGGAGACTGAAGATGGCTTAATATTTTTCAGGTAAGTCAAGGGAAAGGAAGCTCTTGAATTTTCTGTCAGACGGTTATCGTAGAAATCAAACTTCCCATCGGGATAGATCATCGCATTTTCAACCATGGCACCGTGATTCAGGCAGTCATCCGGATGCATGACGGCATCATAGATGTCCGGTTCCTTTTTAGGATGAATATCGATCATCTTGGCGTAGCAACCGTATTCAAAGTTGGCGATGCCATGTTCGCTCCATCCATGTTCGTCATCTCCCAGCAAGGCGCGGGCAGGATCGGCGGAAAGGGTGGTCTTGCCCGTTCCCGACAGTCCGAGCAGAAGTGCCGAGTCTCCTTTTTTCCCTTCATTGGCCGAGCAGTGGAGCGGCAAAATACCCTGAAGCGGCAGCAGGTAATTCATGACAGTAAACAACATCTTTTTCATGCTTCCCATGTAAGCGGATCCGATGGCCAAACCTATCCGACGGTCAAAATCAACAGCCACCACAAGGTCCGAGGTTTTGCCATCCGGAAGCTTCCTGAGCTTGCCTGCATATTTGCCGGCGTCAAGCTTGTGGTAGGGAAGGGAAAGCATGACAAAGCCCTGACCGTCAAAGCAGCTTCTGTGAATGTCCCCGGGAACAGGGCGGAACATGTTGTCAATGAACAAGGTATGAAGCGCCCTGTAGGTGATGACCTTCACGGGTAAAGCATACCGGCTGTCCGCTCCAATGACCCGGTCGGTTTCGTACAGCCGGTCGGCAGCTGAAAGATACCGTACAGCGTCATCAAACAGGCTGTCGAAAGTGCCCTCCTCGATCGGGAGATTATTCGGTGATTTCCAATCTATATTATTTTCACTGGCAGTCCGTCGGACCATATAGGTGTCTTTCGGGCTTCTGCCGGTTGATTCAGGAGGTGTCCAGGTTGCCAGGGCTCCGGATTCCGCGACGATTGCTTCTCTTCGTTCAACAGAATCCCGGATCATTTCAGAGCGCATAATATTGGTGAGAACATGAGCATGATGGTTCAGAAAATCTTTCACAAGGGGTTTCAGATCTCTCATAAAATATCTTATTGATGAACTATTGGTTTCGACAAAGATAGAAATTGATCGTCAGGTTGTATGGTCATATGTCAATGTCCTGCTGGTCGCAGACCATTAGTTTTGTATCTTTGGCCACACGATTCAATGGGTAGAATAATAGGCATCGATTACGGGCAGAAACGGACCGGCCTGGCAGTCACCGATCCGGAACAAAGAATTGCCACCGTGCTGGCTTCCGTTCCCTCCCATGAGGTTTACTCCTTCTTGGAGGACTATATTACCCGTGAAGGGGCTGATGCTTTTGTTGTTGGTTTTCCCCGGAAAATGAATTATGAACCTTCGGAATCGGCGCAGTATGTCCAGGCTTTCATTAAAGGTCTGGAAAAGAAATTTCCACTGGTTCCCGTATACCGGATCGATGAAAGGCTGACCTCGAGGATGGCGGTCAGGAGCCTGGTGGAATCCGGTGCTTCAAAAAGCGCCCGGAGGAAAAAGGAGAACATTGATGCTGTCAGCGCGATCATCATCCTTGAATCCTGGCTGCAGCAGCAAAAATTCAAAGAATTGCATTAGCATGGTATTGCCAATATATGCTTACGGGTCACCGGTCCTGAAGAAGGTCAGCACAGACATCGCCCCCGATTACCCGGGGATCGGTCAACTGATCCAGGATCTTTTTGAAACGATGCAATCCGATGATGGGGTAGGATTGGCCGCCCCGCAGGTTGGCCGTTCCATCCGCTTGTTTGTCATAGATGCCCGGCATTATGCGGATGAGGATCCGGCCCTGAGTGATTTCAGGAAAGTCTTTATCAATGCCCGCATCGAGGAAAAGGGAGAGGAGGAGGAACTGCTGCAGGAAGGATGCCTCAGCGTCCCCAACATTCATGAGGACATCCTTCGCCCGAGGCGGATCAGGATCCGTTACCAGGATGAGAATTGGGTGCCGCATGATGAATGGTTCGAAGGAATGGCCGCCCGTATCATACAGCATGAATATGATCATTTGGATGGAATCCTTTTTCCTGATCGGGTCAGTCCTCTGAGAAAAAGATTGCTGAAGGGAAAGCTCAGGGATATTGCCCAGGGTAAAATAGCCGTTAAGTACAAAATGATCTTCCCGCAAAAAAAATAACCATGAAACTCAAAAACCTGCTCTTCGGATTACTGTCGGTGGCTATTCTTGCCGGATGTGCCGGAAATGCCGAGAAAAAAAGAATTCTGGACCGGATAGCCGCCTCTGAGGCCAAGATCTTCGGTGATTCCCTGAGAGCCATCCCGGATCAGAATACCGGTATGGAAGCTATCCAGGCCTATACGGATTATGCCAATGAATACCCTGGAGATACCCTGTCAGCCGAGTACCTGTACAAGGGTGCCGAGATCGCCATGAATCTGAAAATGTCTGCGATGGCGGTAGAATATTACAAACGGATCCTGGAGGCTTACCCGGCATATTCAAGAGCTCCCTATTGCATTTTTCTCCAGGCTTTCATCCTGGAGAATCAAATGAACCAGTACGACCAGGCCAAAGCTCTCTATCAGGAGTTTATCGACAAGTATCCCAATCATGCCCTGACCCGTGATGCCAGGTTATCCATCGAGAATATGGGAAAGCCGATCGAGGAACTGATTCGCGAGTGGGAAAGCAAAAACAAGGACTGATCTCTCCATTTAGTTGCCGCATAAGCGTCTATCTGATCAGGTAGACGCTTTTTTGATGAAATCAGGGGTTATCGTACCTCTCACCGGGCTGATACTGGGGATTGTGACCGGTAGCGGCGTTGTCAGGTTCCCGGCAGGCCATCCATTCATGCCAGGAGGCCTGATCGTGATCACCGGTCTGATCCTGGCCATGACCCTAGTTCTGAGCATGTATCGGCACTCCTTTGATCTGAAAGATCTCAGGATACGGCTGGTGGTTTTCGTGTGCTCGGTGTTGACAGGTTATGTTACGGTAAGCACCTGCCGGTTCACGCCTCCGGAACCGGTTGACGGCAAGTTCAGGATTGTTGCCAGGATCGTCGAAAGTCACAGGATCAGCGAGCGGATGGAACAGATCATAGCCTGTCCGTTACTGACCCGGAAGGACAGCGGGTGGTTGCAGTCGCATGGAAAGCTGGTGTTCCTCGCGCATCCCGACACGATGATGATATATGGCCGGGGTGATATCTGGGAGTTTGGGCCGGTCAGGATCAACCGGGTATCCGACAAGCTGTCCGACAAGGGATTCATTGCCAGCCGTTACTGGATATCACGGGGAATCAGGCATGAGGCTTGGCTTTCCGCGGGTCAGAGCAGGCTGATCAGGAAAAACACCGGTTTGAATATTCTCGGACAGCTGGATCGCTGGCAATCCAGGATGCTGGGCGTAATAGACGACATGCCTTTGTCTGAAGAGACGGGCGGCTTGCTCAAAGCCATGATCTTCGGCGACCGGTCAGGCATCTCAGAAGCGACCAAGAGCGCTTTTACCCGGGCGGGTATCATCCACGTTATTTCCGTTTCCGGGCTGCATGTGGGGATTGTCTATCTCCTGAGCGGCTACCTGCTTGGATTTATCAGTTTTTTGCCACGCAGGTCCAGGAGCATCCTGTCGCTGATTTTCGTCTGGATTTATACCGGCATCACCGGCTTGAGCCCTTCGGCCTGCCGGGCTGCAGGGATGGTCAGTCTGTTCGGTGTGGCGAGGCTGACCGGCCGCAATGGTTCCGGACTTGACAGCCTGTGCGCCGTGGCAGCGATACATTGTCTGGTCGATCCTTTCACGGTTTTCAGCGCGGGGGCCCAATTATCCTATCTGGCAGTGGCCGGAATCATCGTTTGGATGCCGGTCATAAAAACCCGTATAAAGGGTCCCCGGATCTGGCGAAAAGTCTTTGAAGCCGCCGGCGTTTCGCTCTCAGCCCAGTCGCTGATCATACCCGTACTATTGTTCTGGTTCGGCTGGTTCCCGCTCTATTTCCTGGGCGGCAACCTGGTCCTGGTGCCTCTTCTGGTCTTTGGCTTCTATGCCGGTCTGTTCCTGACCGGTCTGCAGGCTGCAGGCTTATGTCCGGCATTTCTTTGCCAGGGCATGGATTTCCTGATAGCTGCCGTGCTGCGGGCGGCGACTTTCATGGGTGGTTTGCCGGGTAATTCCTTTCAGCCCGGAGAAGTGAGCCTGGCGGATCTGGCGGTTTATTACGGGTTGATGGCTGCCACCTGGTCCTATCTGCGCAATCCCAAGCCGGCGATCTGGTTGAAATTTCTTGTCAGTACGGTTATATTGGCGTTGCTGACCCTGGTGACCCGGATCATGGAATGAATGGATCACCATTCCAGGATCCCGAGCCCTTCTCTCACAACCCGGACATCAGGACCGGTACAATCCACAACGGTTGAAGGGATGTTATTGCCAAAACCGCCGTCAATCACCAGATCGACCAGATGTCCCATTTCTTCATGAATGAGTTCGGGATCGGTTGTGTAATCAATGATCATGTCGCCGCTGTGAACCGAGGTGGTCAGGATCGGATTGCCCAGTGCCCTGACAATTTCCCTGATGATGAGATTATCGGGTATACGGATGCCTACGGTTTTCTTCTTGCTTTTCAATATGCGCGGGACATTATTGTTTGCCTCGAGAATGAAGGTAAAAGGACCCGGCAGGTTTCTTTTCATTATTTTATAAACCTGATTATCAATGGGTTTTGTAAAATCGGACAGATGGCTCAGATCATATACAATAAAGGCGAACTGAGTCTTCCCGGGCCGGACACCCTTGATCTGGGCAATCCGGTCGATAGCCTTGCCATGGGTGATATCACAACCCAGCCCATATACTGTATCGGTTGGATAAATGATGACTCCTCCCCCGCGGAGGAGATCAACCACCATGTTAATTTCCTTCGGATTGGGATTCTGGGGATAGATCTTCCTGATCATCAGCCATTCAGCTTATGGTAATCAGCCAGAAATTTCTGAAGCCCGATAGTAGTCAGAGGATGTTCCAGGAGTCCCAGTATGGACTGGAGTGGGCAAGTCACCACATCGGCACCGGCTTCGGCACACTGGATGATATGCATGGTATGCCGTATTGAAGCAGCAATGACTTGGGTATCAAATTCATAGTAACGGTACAGGTTGATTATGCTCCGGACCAGTCCCACACCGTCGGCTGAAACGTCATCGAGCCGACCGATAAACGGTGAAACATAGGTGGCTCCGGCCTTGGCAGCCAGGAGGGCCTGTCCTACGGAAAAAACAAGGGTGCAATTAGTCCGGATATGCTGGCCTGAGAAATACCGGATGGCCTTGATCCCGTCGCGTATGACCGGTACTTTTACCACGATCTGCTTGTGAAGAGCCGATAGCTCATGACCCTCCCGGACGATGCCCTCAAAATCCGCCGAGATGACTTCCGCACTTACGTCGCCTTTGACTATCTGGCAGATATCAATATAGTGCTGCAGGATATTCTCCTGGCCATGAATTCCTTCCCGGGCCATGAGGGATGGATTGGTCGTTACGCCATCGAGCACACCCAGATCCTGGGCTTGCCGGATCTGATCAAGATTAGCGGTATCGATAAAGAACTTCATCTATCAGGTTATTGGAAGATTATTCAATCATTTTAGGGATACCGACGTAATAAAGGTCGAAGCCTCCCTTTCCCCCGGGCCGGTTAGAGGAAAAGATCATCAGGTCGTTTGTGAAATAAGTTGCGAGGAAGACAACCGGCCGGCAATCATCCTCCGGGGAATTGACTGCCGGGCCGAAATTGACCGGCGTGGTCCATTCACCATCTTGCCGGCGCGAATAATAGAGGTCATATCCGCCATACCCCTCCTCACGTGTCGAGGCGAAAACCAGCAGGTTGCCATTGATGTACGGATACATGTCGGCTGAATCGGAATTAAGGATCCCGAGCCGTTCAGCCGGGTAGGTTGTGTCGATCCGAGCCCAGCTGTAAAGGTCGTCGTTTTCATCGAACTTGATCCTGTAAATATCCAGGTCACCATCCCGGTTAGAAGCGAAGAGAAATTCAGCGAGGGCCTTGCTGAGTGTGGCGTATGCCTCATAACTATCGGGCAGGTTGGCCCCGACGATCCGGAACGGGGTGGGATCGAGGGGTGAAGCGGTGGTGAAGCTATAGCTGTTAAAATAAGATGCGTATAAATCCATGCTGCTGGTGCGGTCACTGGCGAAAAGGAAAAAGTATTCCGTACCTCCCACATAACAGGTGGTCGGCCCGAATTCATTATCGTTGGTATTGCACAGGTCTGTCAGGTAATTGAAAGGATAGGAACCATCGTATGCAGTCAGACTAAAGCTTCCAGTGACCTGATTGAACTCTGCATATAATTCATAATCAACAAGATCGAATTTTCCACCTAAAGAAGTCCGGTTGGATGAGAACACAATGGGCAGGTAAAAAGAGATGGTGGGCATCCCGGTGGTATTGTAATCATCATAGGTACTGTTGACCCCACCCATGTTTTTAACGGTATCTGAGAAGAAGCCCTGTTCATAGACAATATCCCAGGTTTTGAAACAACCCTGGGTCAGGATCAGGGAAAAGGCCGATGCAATGATCAGGATTCTGGAAGTTGTTTTCATGGCTTGTGGGATCATGTGGCAAAGGTAGGATTCCGCCGGAACAAAAAGAAGGGTAAGCTACTTATATCGCGCCGCTACAACCGCGTACCCTTGCTGCCTTCCGGTCCTGGGGGAGTTAGGCGGGAGCTGGCCGTATAAGACTTACCCCGGGCAAAGATAGCAATTGTTTTCGGTTGAATCAATTTCCCGTTATCTTTGCCTAACAGCTAATCCTTCAAGGTATGCATGCCAACCGACCCTCCATTCTGAAACCGGCAATGACCTATGGCGTCATCATTGCTCTGGTCATGATCATACTGTCAGTGCTTGCCTGGATCCTGGAGGAGGAGGGAGCTCTCTGGCTATCCTTCATCAATTGGATTGCCTATTTCGGTATCCTGTATTATTGCCTGAGAAACTGGAGGGACAAATACAACGGGGGGTATATCACTTACGGCAAGGCATTTAAAAGCGGAGTGATATTCATGTTCTTTGCCTCCATCATTTTTGCTTTTTACAACCTGATATACATGACCTGGATTGATCCGCAATACATGGACCGTCTCATGGATGCGGCTGAAGAGGCCTATTACAACCAGGGCATGTCGGATGAACAAACCGACCTGGCTCTGAGCATGTTCAGCAAAATGAAGAGTCCCGGCGTTCAGTTTTTCTCCGTGATTTTTGGCACTACGTTGATCGGGGTGGTCATCTCACTGATCGTTTCCATTTTTGTAAAAAGGGAGGGCGATCCGTTCCGGCAGGCAATGTCTGAAATTGATGAAAACAATAAACAGTAACCCATTCAAGTCCTGACTGTTATGGATCTGAGCGTGATTGTCCCCGTGTATAATGAAGCCGAATCCCTGCCGGAACTGGTGGAGTGGATTTCTCGGGTTGCTTCAGCTGAAAAGTATGAGTTTGAGATTTTGCTGATTGATGACGGCAGCCGGGATGCTTCCTGGTCCATAATTAAAAACCTGAGCTCGGCCAGCCCGTTCATCCGGGGCATCCGCTTTCAGAGGAATTACGGAAAAGCGGCAGCGTTGCAATGCGGATTCAGCAGTGCAGGCGGGAAGGTGATCATAACCATGGATGCTGACCTGCAGGACAGTCCCGATGAGATCCCGGGTTTATACAGGATGGTTAACGATGAGGGATATGACCTGGTTTCGGGGTGGAAAAAGAAACGCTATGATCCGGTCTCTAAACGGTGGCCTTCCCGTTTTTTTAATCTAACCGCCAGGATCAACAGCGGCATCCGTATCCACGATTTCAATTGCGGGCTGAAGGCTTACCGGCAGGAAGTCGCCCGGAGTATTGAAGTGTTCGGCGACATGCACCGCTATACTCCCATACTGGTCAAGCAGGCTGGTTTCGGCCGGATCGGCGAGAAGGTGGTTCAGCATAGACCCAGGAAGTATGGCAGGACCAAGTACGGATGGGAACGATTATTTACCGGAGCCCTGGACCTTCTGACAGTCGGTTTTATCACCCGTTTCTCAAAAAAACCCATGCATCTGTTCGGAACCCTGGGGATGCTGATGATGCTGTTTGGTTTCATTGTGACGATTTGGCTGGCAGTGATTAAGATCCACGCGATCCGGACGCATGAACTGTACCGGCAGATCACCGACCAGCCCCTTTTCTACATAGCCCTGGTTGCCGGGATCATAGGGGTGCAGCTTTTCCTGACCGGTTTTCTGGCCGAACTGGTATCACGTTCCTCTTCAGACAGGAACAAGTACCTGATAGCAGAAGAAATATGAAGATACTGATCCGCTGGGTCCTTAAACTGTTTACCCGGCCTTTCCTCATACGTGCCAGTTACCTGCTCATGATCCTTTTTAAGCCATTTTTAAGAGGAAGGAACGTGGAGTGTCCGATTTGCGGATCCACTTTCCGGAAGTTCCTTCCTTATGGAGTCCGTTCCCGTGAAAATGTCCTTTGTCCCACCTGCCTGTCACTCGAGCGGCACCGGTTGATCTGGCTCTATCTGGTGAGGGAAACGGATTTCCTGAGTGAAAAGCGAAGAATGCTTCACTTGGCCCCTGAACAGTGTTTTCTGAAACGGTTCCGGAACCTGCCCAACCTGGATTATCTGACCGGAGACCTTGAATCGCCGATTGCCGAATATCATTTTGACTTGCATAAAATCCCGTTCGACTCCGGGAGCTTTGATCTCATTCTTTGCAACCACGTTCTGGAACACGTCAGGGACGATCGGAGGGTGATGTCGGAGATACGAAGGGTTCTCAGGCCGGGCGGACTGGCGATTTTGCAAGTGCCTGTAAACCATGACCTTACGGAGACTTTCGAAGATCCATCCATCACGAGCCCCCGGGAGAGGGAAAAATACTTCGGTCAGAAAGACCATGTCAGGAAATACGGTGCTGATTATCCGGATCGTTTACGCCAGGCGGGCTTTGACGTTGATCCCTGGCCTGTGGCCGTCCGATTCACACCGGACGATATATCCCGGTATCGCCTGGATGCCAGAGAAATCCTATACTTAGCCAGCAATCCCGGATGAACAGGTTTTTTTCTTTTATCGTGCCGGTCTATAACAGACCGGAAGAGGTTGCCGGGCTCCTTACTTCTTTGTGCGGACTGGATTCCGGCCATTTTGAGGTCGTCGTCATTGAAGACGGATCGGACAAGAAATCCGATGAAGTAATCGGGGACTTTAAGGGCAAACTGGATATCCAATATCTGGTCCTGCCCAGGAGCGGACCTTCGAAGGCTCGTAATGCAGGTATGGCAGCAGCCCGAGGGGACTATTTCATTTTCATCGACAGCGACTGCCTCGTGCCTTCGCATTATCTGGCGGCCCTGGATGCTTACCTGAACGGGAATGCACTGGGATTGTTCGGAGGTCCCGACCGTTCGGCTGCCGATTTCAGCCTTGTACAGAAAGCCATCTCCTATGCCATGACTTCTTTCCTGACGACCGGCGGGATCAGGGGAGGCCGTAAACAGGTCGGCAAATTCTATCCCCGCAGTTTCAACATGGGGATATCCCGGGCTGCGTATGAATCTGCCGGAGGTTTTCCCGATACCCGGATGCATCCCGGGGAAGATATGGTTTATGCCATCGAACTGATCAGGAAAGGCCTATCGTCGGGATTGATACCCGAAGCCTATGTCTATCACAAGAGACGAACCTCCTTCAGGAAATTCTTCAGGCAGGTATATGGATTTGGTAAAACGAGGTATATCATTTCGAGGGTTTATCCTGAAACCTTCAGGCTATTCTTCCTCTTTCCAACCCTGTTCGTAGCGGGAGTCATTGCTCTGGTCGTTCTGTCATTCCTTTCCGCCTGGCTGTGGATACTGCCGCTCCTGTTATGGTCCCTGATGATCCTGGTTGATGCAACCGTGCGCCAGCGAAACCTGGCAGTCGGGATCCTGGCGGTATTGGCTTCGCTGATCCAGCTCACCGGTTATGGAACCGGCTTTTTTAAGGCCTGGGTGGAAGGCGGAATCCTGGGACGCGATGAGTACGGTGTCTTCGGCCGGGGATTTTATCCCGGCCGGTCCTGAAATCCTTCAACCCATTCACAGGTCTCCCCAAACTGTGAGGGATGGAAAAACCGGATTTCGGGATAACGGTTATTCCAGGTGATCTGCCTGCGGGCATATCGCCTGGTATTCCGCTTGATCAGGCGGATCGCCTCATCCAGGGGTATTTTTCCGTCGAGATAGCTGAACAGTTCACGGTAGCCCACCGTGTTCAGGGCACTTAACCGGCGATAGGGAATCAGGCCCCTGGCTTCTTCGAGCAATCCATCCGCCATCATACGATCAACCCTGCGATCGATCCGGTCGTGCAATTCCTTCCTCGGCAGATCCAGCCCTATTAGGATCGTGTTGAAATCCCTGTGTGTTTTTTTCCGGATCCGGAAAGAGGTAAAGGTCCTGCCGGTTATCAGGCACACCTCAAGTCCTCTCAAGACGCGGGCCGGATTCTTCCTGTCGACCTGTCCGTAGTATTCTGGATCCAGTGTGGCCAGTTGCTCCAGGAGGGGATCCATGCCCCCGGTTTCCAATTGCAGCCTCAACCTGTTCCTGATTTCGGGATCCGGATCGGGAATATCGTCAATGCCGTTCAGGACGGCATCCATATAAAGACCCGAACCACCGGTCATGATGATCCGGTCTTTATCCCTGAACAGGTCCGCCAGCAGGCTGATGGCATCCTGCTCGAACCGGAAGGCAGAATAATAATCACGGACCGATAGGTTACCGATGAAATAGTGCGGAACCAGGTCCAGTTGTACTTCATCAGGGACGGCAGTTCCTATCCTCATTTCTTTGTAGAACTGGCGGGAGTCGCAGGAAACGATCGAAGTGTCCCAACGACGGGCAAGCCGGATGCTCAGATCGGTTTTGCCTGCTGCTGTCGGACCCGTGATAACAACCAGGTGTTGCATCAGATGCCAAGATTGATCAGGAAACGGACAACATCGATCCGGTCAGCATAATCCCACAGTGCAGGTTTCTGAGCAGAACCGAAAGGAATCCGGTTGGTCCCGACGATGCACTGAAGTTCACCTGAATCCCGGTTCAGCCATTCATCCAGCGTATTATCATCGTCGAGGTAACTGTAGTGCACCATTCCTATCGGGGAATGCAGGGAATGGTTTTCGCACAGGATGATTTTCCCGGCATCCGTAAAAGGCAGTTTCATCAGGGTCAGACGCGCTTTCTGGAAACGCAGATTATCCCTAAGCATCTGATTATCATCCCAGTCGGAAAAATTCTCAATGGAGGACACGAGGGCATCGGTCGGGAGGCCGGATGGCATGAATACGTGGGATACACTGCGGCATCCCAGCCCATAATATTCCAGGATATCCGCTGTCAGGCCTGCGTAATCGGCCGGGGACTCCCGGCCGGTAAGAACTGCCGCGGAAGAACGGTTTTTCCTGATGACAGAGGGGACGGACCTGTACTTGTAGTCAAAATACCGGGCCGTATTGTTGTTGCCCGTCGCGATCACTCCATCTGCAGGTTGGGGTTGATTGCTAAACAGGATCTTGTCCCTGAATTCCGGGTTGATGGCGATCAGGGCATCGGCAACAGCAGGGAGCAGTTGATTATCACGGGAAGAAACCTGGCCGATATAGCGGTTTCCGGTGATCAGGACAGACAGAAAATCGTGAAATCCTACCAGGGGAAGGTTGGCAGCCGGAATAACCAGGACATTTTTTGCCAGCCGGTCATCCGGGATCCGGTAAGGCCCGGTCCATTTCAACAGGTTGTCCCAGGTCAGGAGACCGGCCCAGAATTTACATGCCCGGTTGATTTCCCGCCCGGTAAACCATGGATTGGACAGTGGATCGACAACCAAAGGCCGTAATTCATTTCTGCCCAATTGTTGACCCAGGGTGATAAAAGATCCGATTCTGCTAGCCAAGTCCATCTGCCGGGAGAATGCCAAAAATAGGCATAAAATTCCTTATGTGCCGCGGATTGCGTATTTTGGGAGAGTCAAACGAATAGCGGTGGCACATACAAGTGAATATTTCCGGCGAATGGGTTTGGTCAGGGAGAACACCAGGATCTCATTCCTGTCCATCCGGTCCAACCTGCTCCGGACCATTCTCACGATACTGATCATTGCCTTCGGGATCATGGCGCTGATTGGGATACTGACCACGATTGACTCGTTGAAGAGATCGGTAAACACCTCGTTTTCAGCCATGGGGGCCAATTCCTTCACCATCCGGAGCCGCGGATACAATATCCGGATCGGGGGGCACCGGGAACGTGTCCGCAATTATTCAAGGATAGCTTATACTGAAGCCCTGAGGTTCAAGGAAGAGTATGATTTGCCTGCTATGGTCTCGGTGTCGATCGGTGCCACCGGGAATGCCACGCTCAAGTATGGATCCATTAAGTCCAATCCAAATTTCTCAGTAAGGGGAGCGGACGAGAATTACCTGGGAACAGCCGGTTATGAGATCGAAAAGGGCCGGAACTTCACCGATCAGGAGATCAGGAGCGGTGAACCGGTTGTGCTGGTTGGGGCGGAGGTAGTTCAGACCCTCTTCAAATCCGGAGAAAATCCGATTGACAAAGTAATATCCGTTTCCAGCGGAAAGTACCGGATCATCGGTGTTCTAAAGGCCAAAGGAGCCTCCTTCATCGGGAGTGGCGACCGGCTATGCTGCATACCGGTCAGCAATGTCCGGCAGTACTTCTCCTATCCGAACATGTCCTTCAATATCACTGTTTTACCTACTGGCGATTGCGGCATTGACGAAGCCATGGGGGAAGCCGAGAGCCTTTTCCGGGTCATCCGGGGGCTGGGTCCCATGGATGCATCTGATTTTCATCTGGTGCGGAGCGACAGTATTGCCCAGCTCATGATCAGTTCGATGAGTTCAATCACCATTGCCGCCACGTTAATAGGGATCATAACCCTGATCGGTGCGGCCATCGGATTGATGAATATCATGCTGGTGACCGTTGCAGAACGAACCCAGGAGATCGGGATCAGGAAAGCCATAGGGGCTGATAACCGGACGATTCAGCAGCAATTCCTGTTCGAGGCTGTGCTGATCGGACTGCTTGGGGGGATGGTCGGGATTGTTTTTGGGATCGTGGTTGGCAACCTCATACCGATCATCGCAGGAGGAGTTTTTGTCATTCCCTGGGGCTGGATCCTGGTCGGATTCCTGCTTTGTTTCATTATAGGCATCCTCTCGGGTCTTTATCCTGCGATCAAGGCAGCCCGGGTGGATCCGATCGAATCCCTGCGATACGAATAAAAAAAACCTGCCAGACCAACAAAATCCGGCAGGTTCACAAGGGATTCCTTATCAGATCAGAATAGTTTTCCTATCAGGTCCACCACACGGCAGCTGTATCCCCATTCATTGTCATGCCAGGAAAAGACCTTGACGGTTTTACCTTTTACCATGGTACTGAGCGCATCGAAGATCGAGCTGTGGGTATTATGGATAATGTCGACGGAAACGATCGGATCTTCGGTATACTCCAGGATCCCTTTCATCGGGCCTTCCGCAGCTGCTTTCATGGCTGCGTTGACTTGCTCGACAGTAACCTCGATTTTCAGGTTGGCGACAAAATCCACGAGCGAGCCGGTCGGGGTGGGAACGCGCACGGCGCAGCCATCGAGCTTGCCTTTCAGCTCAGGAATGACCTTACCGACTGCCTTAGCGGCGCCGGTTGTGGTCGGGATCTGGGAAACCGCGCAGGAGCGTGCCCGGCGGAGATCTTTATGCGGGCCATCCAGAATCATTTGGTCGTTGGTATAGGAGTGGATGGTGGTCATGAACCCGTTTTCAATCCCAAAGGCATCGTTCAGGACCTTAACGACAGGTGCCAGGCAATTTGTGGTGCAGGAGGCATTCGATATGCAATGATCCGTGGGGCGGAGAGCTGCTTCGTTGACACCCAGGACAATCATGTTGTCAATCTCATCCTTGGCCGGTACCGTGAGGATCACTTTCCTGGCTCCATTTTTCAGGTGATCGCCGTAACCGCCTTTCTCGCTCTCTTTCTTGGTGAAAACGCCGGTTGATTCAATGACTACATCCGGGGTTCTGGACCATTTGATATTGATGGGGTTTCTTTCTGCGGTCACCGTTACTTTGTTGCCATTGACAATAATACCCTGGTCGTCGAATTCAACCTTGCCTTCAAAACGGCCTTGGGTTGAGTCATATTTCAGAAGGTGAGCCAGGGTTTTGGTATCGGTAAGGTCATTAATGCCAACCACTTCCATTTCCGGTCTTTCGAGAATCAATTTGAAGACATTGCGTCCGATGCGACCGAAACCATTGATTCCAACTTTAATTTTTGCCATAATATTACTGTACTAATTAGCGGTTTAATGATTTATTACGAAGGACACAAAATTAATATTTACAAGCCGGATTTTCAACTATTGCCAGGGGTTTTATGAGCGACAAGGAAACAAAAAAACCCCGGAGGAGTAAACCATCCGGGGCTTAGCTGTTACGAAACAAAAGATTATTTAACGACGAACTTAGTTGAGGACATCTGGCCACAGGAAACCATCCGTACGAGGTAGGTACCGGCACCCAGTTCATTGGCGTCAACATAAATTTCATTGTCGCCGGCCGGCTGGTCAGTCAGTTTCACGTTTTTCACCATCTTGCCCTGCATGTCAAAGATCTGGAATTCAATGGATGCATCCCGGTCTTGACTGTAGCGTATGACAGCCAGGTCACTCACAGGATTGGGAGTAACCTGGACATCCAGGTTATTGGCTGCCATTATGGGTGACGAAGAAGTAATGCCTTTTACGGCAAACGTTTCTGAAGTAAAGATGCCGCGGCCGAATGTAGCTGCATAGACCACGCCATGGTTTTCGATGCCCATTTCAGCGCTGTTCTCAAAATGTTGCTGCCTTATTTCGTAAACCGGGAGGATTTCCATTCCGTTTCCGTTTTCACTGGCCCATTCTGGTGTGCCGGCGAAAATGTTTGAAGTGGAATAGACTCCGTATTCGGTTCCTACGAGAACTTCATTGTGATTCCTCCAGTTGAACATGGCCGAGAAAACCGGTGCCTGGGGCAGGTTGCCCTGGACGCTCACGAAGCTCATAACAGAGTCAGCAGCAGTGGTGGCGTTGGTGCAGAGATAAATGAAGCTCGGGTTTCCATAGTTCCCGCAAGTGACGAGTACATTGTTTGCATCGGTCGGATCAACCGTAATGCTGGTCGGGACCTGGGTAAAGGTGCCGATACACTTGTTGACTTCCTTGAACAGAGGTTTACCGGTGATCGGATCCCAGCCGGTATCGGTATCGGTCGTTTTACGATCACGGCAATTGTTGAAATTCCGGGAAACGAACAGGCGGTACAACTGGTCGGAATTGTCCCACATGGCTGTGAAGACATTGTCGCCGTCGGCAGACATTTCCACATCTATGACCATATCCTTGTCAACCGCCCTGGCCTTTGTGCCTTTCCTTTCCAGGATCGAATAGAACTGGCTCGTGTAAGTATCCATACCGCTTAGAGGATGACGGTTGATTTTCGTGTTGGCGGTTCCGTACTTGCCGACGATCAATGCTGCCTGGTAGGTATCCTGGACCTTGATGGTATCGCCGGTCAGAAGGGGCACGGTCAGTTGTTTCGGCAGCGGATACTTGTTGATCATACTTTGGGCGATCACGGTTTCGCCGGCCGTATAATCGCGGTCAGCAATGAACCGGACGCTGTCCCATGATTTTGTATCACCTATTTTTTCCCACAATTTAATCGGTGATAGCCAGGTGCCGCCGACGCCATAGGGGTAATAGGCCTGGTAGGTGTCCTGATCCTGAATGATCAAGTGACGGTGAACGGTTCCGTTAGGGGTCGTAAAGAACTTGAAGTTGGGATTGAGGGTTGAAATCTCTGTGTCACCACCATGCCTGAAACTGAGGAATCCGTCGAAAACGCCTCCGCCCCAGGTGTTGGCATACATCGGGTCATTACCCTGGAAATCGATATAAAGGATGCCGTTATCCATCGTACCGCCGAGCACTTCTCCGGTTGGAGAGGCAGCCACTGTAAAAAACTGGGTTACATTATAGTTGCGGTTGAGGGTTTTCCAGGTTCTTCCCTTGTTGGAAGTCGTTGCTACGCCCCCGCTGGTCCCGATATATACCGTATTCGGATCCGTCGGATCAAAAACGATGATGTGCTGGTCGCGGTGGACATAGAAGCCCTGGTTGGGCAGTACAGTTTTTGATTCATCAACGGTTATTCTTTCCCATCCGGTCACATAAGACCAGCTATAGACATCTTTTCCGCCAACCATGATGAAACCCGGATCAGAAGGATCAACTGCTATGGCGATGGCATAATAACCTTCAGATCCCACCGGGGCGAAATAGCCGGATCCGCCGGGTCCGATAACTTTCCATGTCAGACCACCGTCGATCGATTGGTAGATATTGCTTAAAGCGCCTGTATTGGTTGCTGTTAACCCTGCGGCGATGCAATAGACATAATTGGGATCGCTGGGAGCAAAGGCAAACATCATGCGGCTCACAAATTTATCCAGGATCAGGTTGCGGGTCAGCCCGTCATTGGCAGATACGGCGACAAATGAACCGGTATCGCCGGTTGTTGAACGGTAAGCTACATTACCTACTGCGGCAACAACGGTTCCATTGGATCCCACTGCCACATGATGGGAAATCCCGGTTGCTTCAGGGATCGGATTGGACCAGGTTTGACCGCCGTCAACGGATACCCGCAGGCCTTTCAAGGTAGCCGCGTAAATCTTTGAGGCATTCGTCGGGTCGGCAGCAATTGCGTAAACCAGGACAAAGACTTCCTTGGATTCAGCTGACGACCACGTAGATTCAAGGCGTGAAAATGTATTGCCATGATCCGTTGATTTCCAGATTCCCTGACCATAAATACCCTGATGGGTATTCTGGATATTACCCAGGGTCGAAGCCGGGCCTTCGCCCGTACCGAAGTAAATGTCTCCGTTGGGAGCCTGGGTAATGCAGGAAACCGCAAGGTTTTCAAACAGTTCTCCTGATGCGGTTTGCGTTTTTTCCCAGGAAGTACCGGCTGTTGTGGTTTTCCAAAGACCGCCGCTGACGCTGCCTGCAAAGCAGACATCCGGATTGTCCTTGTCGATCAGGAACGCCCGGGTCCGACCGCCGATGTTGTTGGGTCCCAACTCATTCCAGGTCATGTTCAGAGAGGCTCCACCTTTTTTAGAGAGAGCTTTGACCTGATCCTGTGCTTTGACCAGGTCGGCGATGTCAATGGTGCCGGTAAACTGGTTTACGCGGCGGGAACTGATCCAGTTGGCTGCGTTCATGGGGTCCAGGTCTTTCACCTTCTGGTTCCCGTCACCGCTAAGGAGAATTCCCCCCGTTCCGGTTTGAGCCAGGAGTGTGAATCCTGAGGATACAACAAGAGCAAGTGCAAGGAGTAAATGTTTGTTTTTCATAATCTTAAAATTTCAATAACAGCGTAGGTTCCCCAAGGAATATAGGGTCTAAAAATACAAAAAAATTGAATAAACCAAAATTTACTTTTTTTTTTCGAGATTCACTGTTTACGGGCTTTTCCGCACATTCCAGGAATGATTATGGTAAGAACTTGAGTCCGGAAGAGGGGGATTATTTCCGGAGACGGGCATCAACCACTTTTCCGAACCGGTAAGCGGCGAAAAGGGAGACAAAAAGCTGTTTGTTATTCTCGAGAGCCATGATCGGAAGCTTTTTCATAAAACCTTCCAGTTGAATCCCTCCTTCCAGGGCATTGATGGTCCTGTCCTCCGAACCGTATTCGAAACAGAGGCCGGCTTTGATGAAAACACCGGGGCAAACGGTGGTTCCTTTAATGCCAATCCAGAAGGGCTCCTTGTCGTAGATGTCATAAACACTTTGCATGTAGTCCGGGTCGAAAGGTGAACTTTCATATTCCGTCGGAAAGTAGTACTCATTGTACTCGGTAATCTTCTGGTAGTAGATAGGTTTCAGGATGGCCAGCGACAATCCTCCCCCGGTAAAAAACCGGATGGAAATTCCGCCCTGATCCATTTTTCCGAACATTTCTTTCTGATAACCTAAACCGCTGCGCAGGATAAAGGTTTCGTTCAGCTTGCCGAAAACATAGGACCGGCCCCAGACTCCCTTATACGGACTTTGGCTCTGGATCTCCTTGGGGTGGCGGATCATGGCCAGGTCGGCATCGATGATGTAGCTGCTGAAAGCGTTGATCCTTTTGGCAAACCGGTAATTGACTCCCCAGCCGTTGGAAAACAGGCTGCCTGACCATGTTTTCTCATTCCGGAAAAAGATCTTGGGCTGATCATCGACCTCTCCCTGTGCAAAGCTTCCTGTCGATATAGCAAAGAACACGGGGAAAGACAGGACGAGCAGGGGAATGCTCCGGATAATCCTACTGGCTTTGACAAATATACGAAAAGGTTTTTCCACCATCAACTAATTTCCTGAAGATTTCGATGAACTGACTGTTTGCAACCCGACCAGCCGGTCAAATCGCTCTCTTATATCGCGATAATAGACAAAAATACAATAGTCATTTTCAGTTTCAAAAAAAGATCCTTCCACGGGATTGGGATAGACAGGATCAAGGCCGGGACCGGTAACCCAATAAGAATAATTGTAATAGCCTTGCTTGAGAAGGAGGTCGAGGCTGTACTCACGGACTACGGGATCGTAGCTCATCCTGGACACCGGTCCGATACTGCGGTCGGTCAATCCTCCATAAAGGTAAACCTCATCACCATCCAGGGCAGCGGGTACCTGAAGAGCAAAATGGACCATGACATAGTCAGCCTCCGTATCTGAATCAGACGCGTCATCCCACTTGACCAGGTACATACCGTTCAGGTCCTGCTCATACTCGTATGAGTTCAGGTCCCTGGGGTGATCGGTCTTGAGGTCAACATGCCTGATTGGTTTTTCAAACCGGATCCCGGCCACACGGTCGGAATTGAAACGAAGGGACTTGGTATCGAAATGCCTGAATTCGCTGCCGCCCGGGAAAAGATTCTCTTCTTCATAATCATATATAAGTAACTCCGGATGGATGTACCTGGGCTTCAGGCCGGTGACGGCAGTATTCCAACCGAAGTTCTGAAGAATGGTAACAGTAAAATCCCTGGCCGGATTGTCGGCGGGCACCCGGGAATATTCAACCGAAAAATCGATCTCCTGCTTGGAGTCCAAAAAGTCCAGGTTGTCGGTCCGATGGACGTCTGCACGGATGCCCACTTTGGGTTCGATAATGCAAAACCGCCGGGTCAGAACCGGTCTTTCCCGGTCGTGGTCCTCATAAACAAACAAGAGATAGTTGCCTGAAATCTTAAATCCGATATCCGGATTGGGAATGGCCAGGGAATAATGGACATAGGGTTGCAATGTATTCCTGGAGAACCGGTAGTCGCGGATTTCAGCTTCCGATAATCCGTCGAGAAAACCTGATTCAGGCATGTCCGTCGGTTCCCATACGGAATTGCAATGAATGAGAGTATAAGTGAAGTTCTCCGGCTGTCCGGTTAGGTCGTCAAATTCCAGCACCAGGGTCGTTGTATCCCTCAGGTTTCGGTAGGGGAAGGACAAAGACCAGCCCGACCGGTAAAGCTCGACTGTTTTTATCGTTTCCCGGTAAACCTGATCGCTGAAAACTATTTCTTCCTGATCGAGAACACTGTCGGTGTAATGTTTTATTTTTGATGAACCTTTACCGTAAACATTCCCCTTAAATGTACTAATATAGAATAAGATAACTATATAAATAAATATTTTCATATTGTTAGGTGAATAACACAAAAAATATATTTTTGTGCATCTAGTTCAAAATAAATGCCAATGATATGCCAAAGGTAGTCAAAATCAGACGCGGGTTAGATATCAGGCTCAAGGGGCAGGCTTTCAAGTCTCTTGCGACGCCTGAACTGACCGGTTTGTTTGCCATCAAGCCACCCGATTTTAAAGGATTGGACCTGAGGGTATTGGTGAAGCCGGGTGCAGCTGTAATTGCAGGTACGCCGATCCTGGCTGACAAGGTGCATCCGGAAATCGTACTGGTGTCTCCGGTCGCCGGATCCGTTGAATCGGTCAACAGGGGTGAAAGGCGCAAACTCCTCTCGGTCGTGGTCCGTTCATCCGGAAGCCCGGATTCGGTTGCCTTGATTCAAGGTGATCCGGCACGGATGGAAAGCCCCCAGGTCAAGGAGCAGATACTGCGTGCCGGATTGTGGCCGGCATTGATCCAGAGGCCTTTTGGAATCGTGGCCAGGCCTTCGGATATTCCGCGGGACATTTTCATTTCGTGTTTTGATTCATCGCCTCTCTCGCCTGATTTTGATTTTATACTGGATGCCGAAAAGCAGTCTTTTGCGGAAGGGATTAAAGCCCTGGCAAAATTGACATCTGGCAAGGTTCATCTGGGCCTGGCCGCCGGGCAGGCTGATTCTGCCGTTTTCAGCAATATTCCCTCCGTTGAATATACCTGTTTTGATGGCCCGCATCCTTCCGGGAACACGGGAGTGCAGATACATCACCTGGCCCCCGTGAACAAGGGAGAGATCGTGTGGACGATCACTCCGCAGTTAGTATCCCTGATCGGCAGGACCTTTATTCTGGGCCGGCCTGATTTTAACTGGACTCTCGCCCTGGCCGGTTCACGGATAGCAAAACCCCGGTATTTTCAAGTTAAAACGGGTGCCCAGGTTTCTCCCCTGCTGAAGGGAAATCTGAATGATTCGGAACTTCCCCCCAGGATAATAAGCGGGACGGTGCTGACCGGCAGCCGTATTGATTGCGACGGGTTTCTGGGTTTCTATGATTCGCTCGTGTCGGTGATCCCGGAAGGCAGCTATTTTGAATTTTTCGGGTGGGCCTTGCCCGGAATGAACAAGTTCAGCATGTCGAGGACCTTTCTCAGCTCTCTTTTCCCGAAAAGGAGCTGGGATCTGGATACCAACCTGAACGGAGGTCAAAGGGCGTTCGTGGTCACCGGTCAGTATGAGAAAGTCCTTCCCATGGACATACATCCGGTTCACCTGTTGAAAGCTATCCTGGTCGAGGATATCGATAAAATGGAGGAACTCGGCATTTATGAAGTTATCGAGGAAGATATGGCGTTGTGCGAGGTGATTTGCACATCAAAGACCGATGTTCAGGAAATTCTGCGTTCAGGACTTGACCTGGTCAGAAAAGAGATGAGCTAGAGAGATTCATTTGAATGTCAAAACATAATGAAAGCGAAAAAATTACGGCAATTGGTTGACAGGATCAAGCCCCGGTTTGAGAAGGGCGGCAAGCTGTCAATATTGCATTCAACATTCGATGCGTTTGAGGCTTTCTTGTTCGTACCCGATAAAGTCACCCACAAGGGTGCGCATATACGGGACAGCATTGACCTCAAGCGGACCATGACCGTTGTGCTCATCGCACTGTTCCCGGCCCTTGTTTTCGGCATGCTGAATACCGGTTACCAGCATTTCCTTGCGATTGGCCGTGACCTGCCCTTCTTTTCCTGGCAGGGTCTGGGCTTCGGATTTGTTAAAGTGTTGCCGATCATAGTTGTATCTTATGTTACCGGATTAGGCATCGAATTCATTTCTGCCCAGATCAAAGGGCATGAAGTTAATGAAGGTTTCCTGGTCAGCGGCATGCTGATTCCCCTGATCATGCCAGTTGACGTGCCGTTGTGGATGGTTGCCATTGCGACCGCCTTTGCTGTTATTTTCGGGAAGGAGATCTTCGGGGGCACCGGGATGAATGTATTCAATCCGGCCCTGCTCGCCAGGGTTTTCCTGTTCTTTTCGTATCCCGCGTACATGTCCGGTGACAAGGTGTGGATTGCAGGCCTTACAAAGGGGACAGGCATCGTTGACGGCTTCAGCGGTGCAACCCCTTTAGGTGAACTGGCTGCCGGCCATGCCGACAAGATTCCGGACCTTTCGACCCTGTTCCTGGGGACAATACCGGGATCCATCGGGGAAACCTCAACGCTCGCAATCCTGATCGGGGCAGTCATTCTCATCGTTACCGGCATCGGTTCCTGGAAGATCATGCTATCAGGAGCGATCGGCGCGCTGTTCATGGGAGGGATATTTAACCTGATCGGCGGCTCTTCCTATCTCGAATTGCCGTTCTATTACCATTTGTTCCTGGGCGGATTTGCCTTCGGCATCGTATTTATGGCCACTGATCCTGTTACCGCTTCCCAAACCGAAACCGGGAAATGGTATTACGGTTTCTTCATCGGGGTGATGTCCATCCTGATCCGTGTTGCCAATCCCGCCTATCCTGAGGGGGTCATGCTGGCAATCCTGCTTATGAACGTTTTCGCCCCGCTGATTGATCATTTTGTCGTCCAGGCAAATATCAGGAGAAGGCTAAAACGGGCCATCCATAAGGTCTGAATCATTACAATTACCATGAGCCATGAATAAGAGCAACACTTATATTTTCATCTACTCCACGGTATTGGTGGCATTGGTTGCCACCCTGCTGGCTTTGGCAGCCAATGTGCTGAAACCGTTCCAGCAGAAAAACCTGGAGATTGCCAAAAAGCTGGAGATACTGCATTCCGTCAACAAGGGCTGGGATGTTTCCACGGCTGATTCCAAGAATGCGTATGTTGACGGTGAATATGCCAAATACATTACCGAATCGCTGGCAGTGAATTACAAGGGAGATACCCTTAAGGGGATCGATGCTTTTCAGGTTGATCCCAACGACGAAATGGACAAAGACTCCACTCAGCGCGCTTATCCAATATATATATGCCATCTGGAGGACGGCAGCCTGAATTACATTTTTCCCGTCCTGGGGAAAGGGCTCTGGGGTCCCATCTGGGGTTACGTGGCGCTGAAGGATGACAAGAACACCATTTTCGGAGTGTTCTTTGATCATCAGGGAGAAACCCCGGGCCTTGGAGCCGAGATCAATACCCGATGGTTTCAGGAGCCTTTTTCCGGCAAGCGGATCTTCAACGAGAACGGGGCGTTTGTATCAATCTCCATCGTAAAAATGAATGAGCCCCGGGACCCGGAACACGCGGTTGACGCGATTTCAGGCGGAACGATTACCAGCAAAGGACTGGAGAAGACGATCTTTGACTGTATGAAGAATTACCTGCCATTTTTAACCAACAGTAAATAATTGCAGAGGACATGAGCCAGATATTTTCATCAAAAAACCTGAAACTTCTTACCAATTCCTTGAACTTGCAAAACCCGATAACGGTACAGGTTCTTGGGATCTGTTCGGCATTGGCTGTCACAGTCAAAATGAAGCCGGCCTTTGTCATGGCCGTGTCCGTGACCATCGTCGCGGCCTTTTCCAACCTGATCATCTCATTACTCAGAAAATCCATACCCGTGCGGATACGCATCATCGTTCAACTGGTGGTCATTGCCGCATTGGTTATCCTGGTCGACCAGATCCTGAAGGCCTTTGTTTTTGATGTCAGCAAGCAGTTATCCGTTTTCGTAGGCCTTATAATCACCAACTGCATCATCATGGGACGGCTTGAAGCATTTGCCATGGCCAACAAGCCATGGGATTCCTTTGTTGATGGTATCGGCAACGGACTGGGCTATGGATGGATACTGATAGTCGTCTCCTTTGTCAGGGAATTGCTCGGATCCGGAACCGTCTGGAATTATCCGGTCATGGAAAAACTCGGGCTCTATTCGGGTGGCTACCTCAATAACGGACTCATGATTGCTCCCCCGATGGCCCTGATCCTGGTCGGTGTGATCATCTGGATCCAGAGAAGCCGCAGTAAAAGCCTTATTGAAAAGAAATAATCCTGGCAAGCCATGCAAAACCATATAAATCTCTTTGTCGATACGGTCTTTATTCACAACATGATCTTTGCCTATTTTTTAGGCATGTGTTCCTATCTTGCTGTTTCAAAGACCGTTAAAACTTCTGTCGGGCTGGGGATCGCAGTGATCTTCGTGATGGTCATAACGATACCGGTCAATTACCTGCTCGAGAAGTACCTGTTGGTTGAGGGCGCCCTTTCGTGGATCAGTCCAAAACTGGCCGATGTGGATCTCAGCTTTTTGAGTTTCATCATTTTCATTGCCGTGATTGCCGCGATCGTTCAGCTGGTTGAAATGGTCGTTGAGCGATATTCCCCTTCACTCTATAACGCCCTCGGCATCTTCCTGCCCCTGATCGCCGTCAACTGTGCGGTGCTCGGGGGAGCACTGTTCATGCAACAACGGGAATTCAGCAGTGTATGGGAATCAGTCACTTTTTCCTTTGGCTCGGGGCTGGGATGGGCAATTGCCATTATCAGCCTGGCGGCGATCAGGGAAAAGATACGCTATTCGAACATACCCGCGCCGCTCCGGGGCCTGGGCATCACTTTCATCCTGGTCGGGCTGATGGCCTTGGCGTTTATGGGTTTCATGGGATTTAAAATCTAAAGAAATAACTGCAACATCATGATACTCCTTGAGACAACAATCGGCACCGGACTTTTAATCACTGTCAGCATACTGGTTTTCCTTTTGATCATATTGTTACTGGTGGCGGTATTGCTCTATGCAAAAAAGAAACTGACCCCGGAAGGACTCGTTCAGGTTGAGATCAATGGTGAAAAAACGATTGAAGTTGAACCGGGTTCCAATATCCTGTCCACCCTTTCGGCCAACCAGATCTTTCTGCCATCCGCCTGCGGGGGTGGGGGTACCTGCGGCTTGTGCAAATGCCAGGTGATCGAAGGGGGGGGCGAGATCCTTCCGACCGAAGTGGGATTTTTCTCCCGCCGTGAGAAGCAGAACTTCTGGAGGCTGGGATGCCAGGTCAAGATCAGGAATAACATCAAGGTCAAGATCCCGGAAGCTGTCCTCGGCATCAAGAAGTGGGAATGCGAAGTGGTCTCCAACCACAACGTAGCTACGTTTATTAAGGAGTTTGTCGTCAAGTTGCCTGAAGGCGAGGTTTTGCAGTTTGAATCGGGAGGGTATATCCAGATAGACGTCCCGAAAATTTCGGTCAATTTTACCGACATTGCGGTGGAGAATGAATACAGGGATGAGTGGGACAAATACCACATGTGGGATCTTCGGATGAATAATCCGGAGCCGACTTTCAGAGCCTATTCGATGGCCAACCATCCGGCGGAGGGCAACATTATCATGCTCAATATCAGGATCGCCACTCCTCCGTGGGATGCCGCCAAATCGGGTTTTGCGAACGTCAATCCGGGTATTTGCTCTTCCTATATTTTCTCCCGGAAACCCGGGGATAAGGTGTTCATTTCCGGTCCTTACGGTGAATTCCATATCAAGAAGACCGATCGTGAAATGATCTATATCGGAGGAGGTGCGGGCATGGCCCCTCTCAGGTCGCATATTTTCCACCTGTTCCATACCGGGAAATCGACGCGGAAAGTGAGCTATTGGTATGGAGCAAGGTCAAAGAGAGAGGTTTTTTATGAGGAGACATTCCGAAAAATTGAGCGTGATTTCCCGAATTTCACCTTCAACCTGGCTTTGTCCGAGCCGAAGCCGGAAGACAAATGGACCGGCCTTGAGGGATTCATTCACCAGGTGCTGTTTGACCAGTACCTGAGCAAGCATGAGGAACCGGAGGAAATCGAGTATTACCTTTGCGGTCCGCCCCAGATGAATGATGCGGTCCTGAAAATGCTTTACAACCTGGGCGTTCCGGATGAGATGATCGCTTTTGATGATTTCGGCGGATAGAACTACCTTTGATATCCCGAAACCCGGACCGTTTTTGCATTCAATATGTCAATTCGCATTGTCCTTTTTGCTCTTGCCGGGCTTACATCAGCCGGTTGCTCGACCCGACCGGTCTATCATGTTCAGGATGGTCCGGTTTTCGGATCGTCCTACCACATTTCATACCAGTACCCCGAAAACCGGACGCTTGAACCGGATATCCTGGCTATTTTCGACAGGATCGACCGGTCTCTATCGATATACAATAAGAACTCCCTCATCTCAAGGATTAACCATAATGATACTTCGGCCAGGCTGGATCAGGACCTGGTAAGGATCCTTCTCGTCGGGCAGGAAATCTCGGAGAAATCGGGAGGAGCCTTTGACCTGACGGTGGGTCCGCTGGTCAATGCCTGGGGATTCGGGTTCACTGCGAGGGAAAAGGTAACCCCGGCCCTGATTGACAGCATCCTGGAATTTACCGGCTACCGGAAGATCACCCTTTCGGGCGACCGGCTGGTCAAGCAGGATCCGCGCATCATGATTGACCCCAATGCGGTGGCGCCGGGTTATGCTTCGGATGTCATTGGGCAATTCTTTGAGTCCAGGGGAATCCGCAATTATCTCGTCGAGATAGGCGGCGAGGTCCGGTGCCTGGGAGTAAACCAGCAGGGAAATCACTGGAGGATCGGCATTGACAAGCCACTTGAAAATGTTCTCGAACGTGAGATTGAGCAGGTCCTGTTACTGTCCGGCCAGTCGGTGACCACCTCCGGGAATTACCGCAAGTTCTATGTCGAGGACGGCGTGAAATATTCACACACCATTGATCCGAAAACCGGTTATCCTGCACGGAGCAATCTCCTGTCGGCGACCGTGGTCATGAAGGAATGCGTTTACGCTGACGCATGGGCTACGGTGTTCATGGTTCTGGGTCTTGAAAGGTCAAAGGAGCTGGCATTGACGATTCCGGGCATCGAGGTACTTTTCATTTACGGTGATGAGGACGGGAGCATGAAGGAGTGGCGCTCACCGGGAATGGAAAGCCTGATTCAGAGTTCATCAGCCGCGCAGGAACAGCCCAATCCGCAATCCCGCAAGGGTGGTTGAGTTTTTTGATCCTTATCTCCGGGCTTTCCGGAGCTGCCCTTATCCGGATTCATCTCATCCTGCCGGGCACAGGTGATCCCCATTTTCTTCATGTTGGCGTTTGAACTGATCTCATGCTCCGGGAAGCGGCCGTTTTTCCGGAAAATAATGTTCAGTCCCAGGCCCAGGAACGCGAGGGCTACCATGACCAGTGAAGCTATCAAAACAGTTAAAAACATTGATTCCAGTTGTCAAAATAAAACAATCCTGATCCAGAATGGTTCTGTCACAACCTATGATAATTCGGCCAACGATTCCTGGATCCCGTCCCAGGTGCGTTCGATATCCTGGTCCAGGCCCATGGAAATCCTGACCAATCCTTCTGAAAGCCCCATGGATCGCTGGACCTCTTCGGGAATCTCCGAGGAGGTGCTGGATCCCGAATTGGAAAAGAGGGTTTTATAATAACCGAGGCTCACTGCCAGGTAGCCGATATGCCTTTTCTGCATCCCAACCATGAAAGCATTGGCTTTTTCGCGTGTTCCCAGGTCAACTGCCAGTATGCCGCCGAAGCCATATCCCGGATTCATGAGTGATTTCATCAGTTCGTGCTGCCGATGGCTCTTCAGACCGGGGTAAATGACCGGGTATCCCATGCTTTTGAATTTTTCCGCGATGAAAGCGGCGTTATGACCGTGCTTTTGCATCCGGATATGAAGAGTGAAGAGGTTCTTGTGGATGGACGAGGACCTCATGGGATCAAGAACCGGCCCCAGGAGCATTGAAACCCCGCTGTTCACATCGGAAATGCTGCTGATGAAGTCTGTATCCGCGCAAATCACGCCTGCAATGCAATCGCTCTTGCCGTTTATGAATTTGGTGAGTGAATGGACCACCACGTCAGCGCCATGATCTACCGGCGTGATGATCATCGGGGAAAAGGTGTTGTCGACCACCAGTTTTATGCCGTGAGCGTGCGCGATCCCGGCCAGTTTGGGCAAATCGGCCACCACAAGGAGGGGGTTGGTCAGGGATTCCGTATAGATGACCTTGGTTGCGGGGCGAATGGCGGCCTCCACGGCTGACAGATCCGAAATGTCAACGAATGACACCTCGATGTTAAACCGGGGCAGGAGGTTTTTGAAGAAAGCATAAGTGCCGCCATAGGAAGTGACACTGGTTATGATATGATCGCCCGAGGAGCAGATTTGAAGGATCACATTAGTGATGGCAGCCATTCCCGACGCCGTCACCCATGCGGATTCGCTGTTTTCCAGGGCGGCAATCGCCCTGGACAGGATCAGGTTGGTGGGATTCCAGTGCCTTCCGTACAAAAAACATCCTTCAAGCTTTCCATCAAAACAGGCCGTCATCGAGTTGCCCGTCTCAAATTGAAAGGTGGATGAATCGGTGATGGCCGGATTGACGCCATCATGTTCCATGGTTCTGAGTGTATCCTGAACACGGACAGCCGGATCTGGGTGTGGCATTGACTCTGTAGTTATTCCGTACTAAAGTAAAAAAAATCTCTATTTTAGTGATGTTTATCGGGGTTGCCAGATGAAAGAGAACTTGGATTTCTTTAAGATCCAGCACAATAATGTTTTGCCGGCTCGCGGGAAGGCGCTCGTGGCGGAACCATTCCTTCAGGATTCCTATTTCAAGCGGTCCGTGGTTTTACTTACCGAACATGATGATGAAGGCACCCTGGGCTTTGTCCTGAATAATCCCATTGATTTCAGGATTGAGGAGATCCTCAAGGATTTCCCGCCCATTGACTCCCTGATCTCAATCGGAGGACCTGTCCGCACGGATACCGTGCATTATCTTCATACACTGGGACACATGATACCGGAATGCCAGGAGGTTCTGGAGGAGGTTTTCTGGGGCGGGGACCTGGATATGGTTAAGGCCGGAATCCGCGAAGGATGGATCGCTGCCCATCAAATCCGTTTTTTCGTCGGTTACTCGAGCTGGTACCCCGGCCAGCTCGATAAGGAGATCGCGGATAATTCCTGGCTCGTAACGGATATCGACAGCCTCGATGTGATGCATGGCAGCGACTTCCGGTTATGGGAAAATATCCTGATGAAGGAAGAGGAAAGATATAAAATGTGGACCCGCTATCCCGAGGATCCGATATGGAACTGATCCAGGTTCCGCATCCGGCTGGCCAGCTTGTCACTGAGCAGGACGGATAATTTGCGGTAGTATCTCTTCGTTTCATATGAAAGCACCCACCTGATTCCCTGGAGGTCACTAACCAGGAACACCTCATCGGCTTGCTGCAGGTCTTCCGGCCGGATCGCTGACATTTCAGAAAACCGGTATCCTTCCTCCACTATCCACTCGGGCAATAAATGGGCAACCACCCTCGGCAGGCAGTTGTTGCCGGGTGCAGGAGTGATGACCTGATCGTTTATCCTGATGAATACATTGCTCTCGGAAGCCTCCGAAACATGGTCATTATAGTCCAGGAGCAGGATATCATCCCATCCGTTACGGGCTGCTTCCTGACGGATCAGCAAGGTCCGTAACGGGCTGCGGACCATTGAGCTGTAAAACGGTTCTCCGGTGTTTTTGTACTGAGTGGAGATTCCAATGGACAAGCCTTTTGCGTTGAGCGGGAAATAATCGTGATCCAGTTCTTTTGTCGAGGCCAGGTAGCTGAATACGGGATTGCCATCCATCTCCCTCGAACCGGGAACCGGGAGCACCAGGAGACGGATGAGGCTGCCCTTGAAGAGCCTGTTTCTATTCAGGAGTCGTTCGAACCGGGTTTTCAGTTCCTGATATTCCAGCTCACCCGGAAGAACCCACCCAACCGATGAGAACCTTTTTTTTAACAGCTCAAGCTGGGCCATCAGGAAGGGTATGCGGTTCCCGCTGGCAAAAAAATCGGTACGTACCCCCTGCCCGAAAGACAGTAGCAGTTCATCGGCTTCCTGTTTCCAGGATTCACGGGCCATAAGGACACCGTTATAGAGCAAATAGCTGTTTTTTACCATCACGAACCGGTCAGTTGTCTGATGAAGTAGATCAGCAAATCCGGATTCAGAATGACGGGAACAAGGAAACCGAAAACAGCGCCGAAGAAGTGCGTGTCATGCGCCACGTTGTCCTGTCCCTTCCGGCTCATGATCCAGCTGTACAACAGGTAGAGAAAGCCAAAGATGATGCCGGGGACCGGTACCAGCCCGAAGAAATAGATCAGGTTCCAGGGATCGAAAAAAATAGCGGCGAACAGCACAGCGGAAACGGCTCCCGATGCTCCGACCGCGTTGTAGAGGTAGTTGTTTTTGTTCCTGATCAGTGCAAACAGGGGTGAAACGAGGATGGCTCCGAAATAGAGGAACAGGAAATAGGGGATCCAGCGGTTGCCGAAGAAAGTCTGGAAATACTTTTCAAGGACGGTACCGAAGCTATACAGGACCAGCATGTTCACGATCAGGTGCGTCCAGTTGGCATGGAGAAAAGCGTGCAGGATCAGCCGGGCATATTGCTTCCTTTTAAGGATCTGGTATGGATTGAACTGGTATTTGTAAATCAGGCTATGCTGCCGGAAAGCCAGGATTGAGAAAATGGATGTCAGTACAATCAGGATGAGGGTCATCAGGCAGTTGTTAGTGCAATATTTTGAATATCAGTTCTTTCATAAGATCCCCTTCTTCCGTGGTCACATCTCCGAATCCTTTGGATTTCAGGTCATATTCCCGCAGCAGGGAGATGATCTCAGTGACCTTTTTCCGTTGATAATACCTGCTGGCCTGCTCATAATCAGGCACGAAGTAAGCATTGACACCCAGGGCAGTGGCCACTGAACGAGTCTTTTTATCTTGCAGGAAATGGTAAGCAAGCAGCTTGCCAAAGAAATAAAACAGCGATGAGATCGTCAGGCTGATGGGTACGTTTTTTTGATTATCCGCCAGATAATTGATGATGCGGTTTGCCTTCAGGATGTTCTTTCTGGCAAGCGCCTTGACCAGTTCGAAGCTGTTAAAGTCCTTGCTGATCCCCACATTTTCCTCGATATGGGCGGAAGTTATGGTCGCTTGCGAATCGGGCAGGGTGATCAGGAGCTTTTCTATCTCGCCCGTCACCCGGGCCAGGTCGTTCCCCAGGCATTCAGTCAGGATCATGGCTGCACCGGGCTCGATATGGTATCCCCTTTTCTTCAGGTTGGATTCAATCCAGGCGGGTATTTTATCTTCATAGATCTTTTTGGTCGCCAGGATGACACCGTTATTTTCGATAGCCTTGAAGAGTTTTTTTCGTTTGTCAAGATCGTCATACTTGTAGCAAAGAACGAGGATGGTTGATTTCAGCGGACCCTGTGCATAGTACTGCAGGTTGTCGATTTTTTGAAGCATCTGGGCTTCCTTGACTATTACCACGTTGTAATCGGCCCCCATCGGAAACCGGCGGGCAATGTTGTCCACCTGGGTACCGTCAAGGTCCTTGCCATAGACGATATTCAGGTTGAATGCTTTCTGGTCTTCAGTAAGAACGCTGGTCTGTATCAGATCCGAAATCTGGTCGATGAAATAGGGTTCTGGACCCATCAGCAGGTAGATCGGGAAGAATTTCCGATTGTTGATATCCGAAAGGATCTGTTCTAAGCTCGCCATCCTGTAAAAAAGGTTAAAACTGTAAATGCTTGACTGAACGTCCCCGGCCGATGATTTCATTCATGGCATGAATGCCTATGTTCAGGTGATCGGCGACGTATTTTTTCGAAACCTCCCTGTCGCTCTCCTCTGTTTTGACGCCCGATGAAATCATGGGCTGGTCCGATACCAGAAGAAGGGCTCCGGCAGGTATTTCGTTGTAAAAGCCCACGATGAATATAGTAGCCGTTTCCATGTCGATGGCCATGGATCTTGTTTTGGCCAGGTATTTCTTGAACCGCTCGTCATATTCCCAAACCCGCTTGTTGGTGGTGTAAACCGTTCCGGTGAAATAATCGCGGCCGTAATCCCTGATTGCCGAAGAGACGGCCCGTTGCAGCATGAAAGCCGGAAGTGCAGGCACTTCGGGCGGCAGGTAATCATCAGAAGTACCTTCGCTGCGGACAGCTGCGATCGGGAGGATCAGGTCACCGACTTTGTTCTTTCTCTTGAGGCCGCCGCATTTTCCCAGGAACAGGCATGCTTTGGGGTGAACGGCACTCAACAGGTCCATGATGGTGGCCGCATTGGCTGAGCCCATGCCGAAATTGATCATGGTGATCCCACCGGCGGAGGCATTGGGCATATTCACACCCCTGACCACCTGGGTATCGTTCATCCTGGCGAAAGCTTCCACGTATTCGTTGAAGTTGGTGAGAATGATGAACCGGGTAAAATCTTCCAGCTTACGCCCGGTGTACCTGGGAAGCCAGTTTTCAACTATTTCCTCTTTCGTTTTCATGTGGCGGATGCGCTGTGATCAATATCTTTGCGATTGATGAGCCAGATTATGCAGCGGCTAAATTTACCAACTTATTCATTCAATATAAAATCGGAGAACGGAAGGGACCTGATTTTTGACAACTTCAGAGAACGCTGGGTTTCCCTGACCCCCGAGGAATGGGTCAGGCAGAATTTCGCTGAATACCTGGTTTCCGAATGTGGTTATCCCCGTTCGTTAATGCTGCTGGAGCAGACCATCGTCCTGAACAATCTCAGCCGGAGATGCGATGTGGTCGTCTATAACCGTTTGGGAGAACCGGTTTTGCTCGTGGAGTGCAAATCACCGTCTGTCATGTTGAACCAGAAGGTTTTCGATCAGGTCGCACGTTACAATCTGGTATTGGGTGTCAGGTTCCTGATCGTGACAAATGGGCTCGGCCATTTTTGCATCCGGTTTGACACCTCACCCGGCCAATACAGTTTCCTGAAGCAGGTTCCTCAGTTTTCCGCTCTCACAGACCAGTCTTTGTAAGTGATCTGCAGGAACCATTCGTTGGAATACCCGTCTTTCCCCCGGTTCCATGCTTCCTTGTTGCCGGTGATCCGGAATCCGGCTTTCGCGAAAAGCCTGAGGCTGATAGTGTTGGTTTCATCTATCGAACAGTAGACCTGGTTCAGAAGAAGAACGGTGAAAGCATAATGGAGCAGGGTGGCCAGGGCATCGCCTGCATATCCCTTGTTACGCTGGTCCGGTTCACTGATCAGGATTCCTATTCCGGCGCGCTGGTGGAACGGGTCATAGTCGAAGACGTCTATCATTCCGACCGGCTGGAGGGTTTCCTGGATCTCAATTACCAGCCGGAGTTGCTTGGCCTGGAAAATATCCAGGTGTGCCTGGGCCAGGTATTGTCGCAGGATATGCCTTGAAAAAGGGGAAAAGGTATTGCTGACCTGCCAGATGGCAGGATCATTCTCCCAGCGCAGGAGGATGCCTTCATCTTCCGGTTCCAGCGCCCGCAGTTTAACGAGCTTGCCTTTTAATGCTTCCATGGCTTATAATTTCCGTATGGCCCCGGCCTTTTTTGTAAATGCCTGAGGGAATCCTTTTTTCTTCACCATTGAGAGTTTCTGAACTGCTTCTTCACGGGACCCAAAACCTCCATAGGTATAACGGTAGAATCCATCTTTCCCCTTGAACTCAAAAACCGGGTCCAGCCCGCGATAGTTTTTTTCAGGCAAGGTGGATCTTGAAGCTGCAAACTGGATGGTCCAGTCGTCGTCGCTTAAATCGGGGACCCCTTCAGATCCTCTTTCGGCCAGATCCTCCCTGCCGATGCGTATCTCGACCAGGAGTCCGGTTGGCAGGGTATCGGCATCGGTTCCTACCATCAAGTGGTCCGACCTGATTCCATGGTCCATGAACCTGGCAGTCAATTGGTTTATCCTGACCGGATCGAGCGAGTCACCCAGGGATTCAAAACGGATCTGCAGTTCCGGATTATGTACCAGCAGACGGGTCAACCGGTCGATCAGCAGTTGGCTGTTGGAACCGGCAACGGTATCCATCGGAACATAATATAATGCATAAACATTCCTCAGATCCGGCGGCAGCACTATGGCCATTTCCATTGCGGATTCCGGGACATCAACCGGTATCAGGATTTCGCGGTAATAGGGGAAGAACCCATCCTTTTCGATCAGCAAGGCTTGCTTTCTCCCTTTGATAACCGAGAAGAGGTACCAGCCCTGGGAGTCACTGGTGATCTTTTCCAGCGTTTCGTGAGTACGGACATCCAGGAGGGTGACAGTGGCATCAGAGAAGTTGACCTTCTGATCAAACGTAATAGGTCCGTAAATGAGGCAATTTCCGGGTTTTGGGCGGATCAGGTTCAACTGGTCCCTGAAGTCCTGTGCAGGAAGGAACACCGTCAGGCTGAATACCGATAATAATAGCAACACCTTTTTCATGAACTGATTCCGACCCATACCTTTGATTAAAGATATAAAAATTACATCCGGTCTCCCAGATTCCCGAAACTTCTGAAGAATAGCACGAATTCACGATACATCGTGAAATCACGTGCATAGCGCAGGTTACTATCCAGCCACCCTTCGGTGGAGGTATTATCGCCGGTTCTGCGGCCGGCAGGAGGCATAATGCCTTTTTTAATGGCCGGAAGGTGATAACCGGGGAGCATCCCATCGGGATGGTAGCCGATCCAGGACCGTTTTCCGGAGAGCACCAGGATGCAATTCCAGAGGAAGTTCAGGGAACGGGGCCAGTAAAACCAGGCTACGACTGGCGACAACGCAAGCAGGACCAGGGCTGTCATGAAATCAAAAAGCCTTTTCAACCGCCGGTTCTGCGGTTCGCCTACCGAGTGGATGGGTATGACATAGAGATCCCCGGACCTGTTGATGGAATTGCTCCCGATAATTGAATCGGTAGCATCCGGGGCGATCTTGTAATCAGTCTGCATGGAGCCCAGGTTCAGCATATTGCGGATGATTTCATTAATGCTGAGGTCTCTGGAGCAGAAGATGATCTCATCCACATGGTTGATCCGGATGATTTCACGGATCTGGCTCAGGGTACCGAGGTAACCGCTTGCCAGGAGGTTGTTTTCATCCGGGTTGATAAATCCTACAACCTGCACAGGCCGGCCCGTTTGGCCAAGCAGCCGGCTGATGCGGTCGGTTTCCGCTTCCCGGCCGACGATGGCGGTCCGTTTTCGGGCACCCAGGTCCAGCGCGAATCCCGGGAAGCGAAGAAAGTGAAGGATCAGGCGTTCCAGTATCAGGAAAAAAAACACCCAAATGGATCCCAGAAGGATGAGCGCTCTTGAGAAACGGTAGATTTCAGGCAGAAGTGAGTAGATCACCAGGATCAGGGCGGTTCCGTACAAAATACCCCTGACTATCTTCCTGATCCTGACCGGCTGATCGTATCCGCCGGAGAAATAAATGGAAACCAGCCAGACCAATATATAGGCGGGCACAAAGACCCTCAGGAATTCGGGAGGGTGATGCCCGCCGGTGCTGAATTTAAAGGATTCCCACAGGGGATTGATCAGGACGAACCCCGCAAAGATGATCGCTGCATCCAACAGGGGCAGGCTGAAACGCGCAACCAACCTCCTGAGCAGGCTGAGTGCGGCTCTGAAATAAACTGAGAGCTTAATGATCAACGAAAACCAGCGGGCGTTGGATCGGGAGAAATATTTATTGGCAAAGATGATCATGGCCTGGTAAAACATCAGGACATAATTGACGCTGCCCTTTCGCGTGCTTTCCCCCTTGTAATGGATGATCGTGGTTCCGGGAAAGTAATAATTCCGGTAGCCGGCCTGAAGGATGCGGTATGACAGGTCAATGTCCTCGCCGTACATGAAATAGCTTTCATCGAACAATCCCACCCGGTCCAGGACGGTTTTTCGGATGAACATGAAAGCTCCCGGCAGGATGTCGATGGCGTGCACTTCCTCCGGGCTGAGGAAACCGAGATGGTAACGGCCAAATTTCCTTGACTTAGGAAACAGGGCTGACAGCCCGGACATTTTGTAAAAAGAAACGGCCGGGGTTGGAAGCGAACGCTTGGATTCGGGGAGAAACCGTCCTTTCCCGTCGATCATCTTAACGCCCAGGGCTCCTGCATCGGGGTGGTTGTCCATGAAATCCAGGATCTTGTGGAAGGCATCCTCCTCAACCACCGTATCGGGATTGAGAATGAGGACAAATTCCCCGGAGGCGAGCCTCATGGCCTGGTTGTTTGCCTTCGAGAATCCTACATTGTCCTTGTTCTCGATCAGGACAACACCGGGAAAGTTATCCCTCACCATCATGCAGGATCCGTCGGCCGAATCATTGTCGACCACAAATACCTCCGCCGGAATGTCCCTGGCTGCCCGCTTGACCGACTGCAGGCACTGCTCCAGGAAGAAGCGGACATTGTAACTGACTATGATGACTGATATTCTGACGGGATCCATGAACGGTTTCGGGTATCGGGTTTCGGGCTTGAAGATTATTTTTTGTTGTTCTGCAGGGTTTCCTCGAACAAGGTTCGGTTCAGGAGAGACCGGCCCAACGTGATCTCATCGGTATACTCCAGTTCGTCACCGATTGAAACACCCCGGGCCAGGGTCGTTATCTTAACCGGGAGCCCGGAGAGCTTGCGGTAGATGAAGAAGTTGGTAGCATCGCCTTCCATCGTTGCGCTCAGGGCGAGAATGACCTCCCTGACCTCGCCCGATGCCACCCGTTCGCCAAGGGATCCAATTGTCAGGTTGGCCGGCCCGACGCCTTCCATAGGCGAAATGATCCCGCCCAGAACGTGGTACAATCCCGAATATTGCTGTGTGGCTTCAATGGCCATAACATCGCGGATGCTTTCAACGACGCAGAGCTGTGAATGATCCCTGGAAGGATGTGAACAGATCGGGCAGATTTCGGTATCCGAAATATTATGACAGATCCTGCAGTGATGAATTTCATTGCTGAGTTGCACGAGGCTGTCGGCCAGGGAATGGATCTCCTCCGGCTTCTGCCTCAGCAAATGAAGAACCAGCCTTAGGGCGCTCTTACGGCCAATGCCGGGCAGCTTGGCAAATTCAAACACTGCCTTTTCCAGTAATTTCGAGTTATATTTTGACGATTCCATGCTGTCTCATTATCATCCAAAAGTAATACCCTTGTGCCCGATCTGCAATTTTTTGCTTTTATTTGCCGCAAGACTGAGCCGTGATGAACCCGATCTGGATCGCCGTCATACTGGTTTCCTATTTTTCCGTTTTGCTGTTGATAGGCAGGGTAACCAGCAGGGGAGCCAACAATGACAGTTTTTTCATAGGAAACAGAAAATCACCCTGGTTTATTGTGGCCATCGGCATGATCGGGGCGTCCATTTCAGGCGTCACGTTCATTTCCGTGCCCGGATGGGTGGTTACCAGCCAGTTTGCCTACATGCAGATGGTCCTGGGCTACCTGGCGGGTTACCTGGTCATCATATTGTTTTTGCTACCTCTCTATTACAAGCTCCGGCTTACTTCCATCTATGAATACCTGAAGCAGAGGTTCGGTTTCTGGTCTTACAAGACCGGGGCCGGCTTCTTCCTTCTGTCCCGCACGATCGGTTCCGCTGCGCGCCTCTACCTTGTATCGGCCGTTCTTCAGTTCACCCTGTTCGATGCTTTGCATGTGCCCTATACGATCAATGTGCTGATAACGATCGGTTTAATATGGCTTTATACTTTCCGTGGGGGTATCAAAACAATTATCTGGACTGATTCCCTTCAAGCCCTGTTATTTATCACATGCCTGATTCTTACCATCATAACGATTAAAAACGATTTAAACCTGACCTGGACAGGTTTAACGGAGTCCGTCAAGGACAACGGGCTGGGCCAGATCTTTTTCTGGGATGACTTCGCCGGTGATCGTAAGCATTTCGTGAAGTACTTCCTGGGAGGCATGTTCATCACAATAACCATGACCGGCCTGGATCAGGATATGATGCAAAAGAACCTGAGCTGCAGGACCCTGAAGGAATCCCGCAGAAACATGGCATGGTCCAGCAGCCTGTATGTACCCATCAATTTCCTGTTTTTAACCTTGGGAGCCCTTCTGGTCCTGTATGTCCGTTCGAAACAGATTGAAATGCCCGCGCAATCCGATGATCTGTTCCCGATGATCGCAACCGGAAGGTATTTTCCCCCGTATATCGGCGTATTATTTATCGTCGGCCTGGTTGCGGCAGCCTATTCCAGTGCGGATTCCGCCATGACTGCACTGACCACCTCCATCACTATTGATATTCTCAATAAAGGGAATTCGCCTGAGGAGAAGACCAGGAAGGTCCGTTACCGGGTACACATCCTGCTGTCGGTGCTCTTCCTGGTGATCATCCTGCTGTTCAAGGCATTGAACAACCGGAGCATCATCGATACCATATTTACTATTGCCGGCTACACCTATGGCCCTCTTCTCGGCCTGTTCGTGTTCGGAATGTTCACCCGGCAAAACGTCCAGGACCGGTATGTTCCTATGGTTGCTGTACTGGCACCGGTCCTGACTTACCTGATCAATGTATTCTCCAGGCAGTTGTTCTACGGATACGTGTTCAGCTTTGAACTGCTCCTGATCAACGGCCTGATCACCTTTGCCGGCCTGTGGCTCATTCGTCGCCGGGTTTAGACATGGAGTAGATCTCCGCAATGATAGGAGCGTAGCGATCGTACAGGATTTTCCTCTTCAGTTTCAGGGTGGGGGACAGCTCACCGGTTGCTGAAGTCCATTCATCCACCACCAGCCTGAATCTCTTGACCTGTTCGTGGGCCGGCAATTTCTTGTTGATTGTGTTGATTTCCATCTGATAGCGGGCCAGGATAACCGGTTTGGTGATCAACTCGGCATTGTCCCGGTAATGTATGCCTTTCCTGGCGCAATAGTCATGCAGGAACCGGAAATTCGGCGAAACGATGGCAGAGGTGAATTTCTGGTTTTCGCCGATGATCATGATATTTTCGATGAAGAACGACTCCTTGCACTGGTTTTCGATGGCTTGGGGAGCGATGTATTTCCCTCCGGAGTTTTTAAATATTTCTTTTTTCCGGTCGGTGATCTTCAGGAACCTGCCATCGACCATTTCACCGATGTCCCCTGTGTGAAACCATCCGTCAGAATCTATTACCTCGCGGGTTAATTCTTCATTCTTGTAATATCCCAGCATGACCGACGGGCCTTTGACCAGGATCTCGCCATCCTCTGCAATTTTTACCTGGATGCTTTTCATCACCAGTCCTACGGTTCCGATCATATTGTCGGGGTAATTCCTTTCATTGGCGGCAACGACCGGGGAGGTTTCGGTGAGACCGTAACCTTCCTGGACCGTAAGTCCGGCAGCCGAAAACACCCTCGCCAACCTGGGCTGGAGGGCGGCTCCTCCTGAAACAACGAGCTGGACATTTCCCCCAAGCCCTTCACGCCATTTGGAGAATACCAGTTTGTCAGCAATTTTCCGCCGGAATTCGTACCATTTCCCGTTCACTCCCCCATGTTCGTATTTCTGGGCTATGTTGACCGACCAGAAAAAAATCTGTTTTTTAATGCCCTTCAGGGCTTTACCCTTGGCGATGATCTTGTCATAGACCACTTCCAGGATTCTGGGCACAGCGACAAAACCTGCAGCCTTGATCTCTTTCAGGTCCGCTCCGATGGTGCCGAGATTTTCTGCATAATAGAGCCCGTAACCCTGAAGCTGATAGGCATAATGCACGGTTCTTTCGAACACATGGCAAAGGGGCAGGAAGCTGAGCACCTTTTCAGACTGGTCGAGGTCAAGCAAATGGAGGGCATCGTCGAAATTGGTGGATACGTTACGGTGGGAAAGCATAACGCCTTTGGACACTCCTGTTGTACCTGAAGTATAAATGATGGTGAAAAGATCATCAGGCTTGATGCTGTCTTTAATGACCTGCAGTTTTTCGGCCCATTTTTTTTCGTTTTTCTCTCCCAGTTCCGTAATCTCCATCCAACAGGGTGCTCCTTCGACCTGGTTAAAGGTGAAGATGTTCTCGATATTTGGCGGGGCAATTCTCTTGAATTTCATGTAGAGCTGAGCATCGGAAACGATGGCCATCCGGGCGTCAGAGTGCTTCAGGATGTAGTGTGTCTCCTCATCGCTCAGGGTCGGATAGATGGGGACATGTACCACGCCGATCTGCATCATGCCCATGTCAAGGAAGTTCCATTCGGGACGGTTGTTCGAGGCGGTGACAATTTTATCGCCTTTCTGTAAACCCATGGCGAGCAATCCATAACTGACCATCCGGGCCATCCGGATATACTCTTCCGTGGACCAGGTTACCCACTGGCCTTCCACCTTGGAAGCCAGGGCATCGGTACGGGGATAATGCTGACTGGCATACTCCAGTACTTCAAAAATCCTTTTAATTTCCATATATGATTAAGGTTAGGTTATTGCAGACAATGATTGATCTCGCTGATTTCCTGAGAGGTGAAATCGGGCAGGTCGATTATCCTGAGGTTGGTATCAAGTTGCCGGAGGTTGCTGACTCCGACGAGGACGGAGGTAATGAATTTATGGCTTTTAACCCAGTTCAGGGCCATTTCGGCCAGTGTCATTCCCATGTCGTGTGCTTTCCGGTCGAGCCGGCGAACCGTGTCCAGAACGCCGGGTGTGATCTGTCCGGCTTGTAGGAAGCCATGAGGCTTGGCGGCACGGGAATCCGAGGGGATTCCGTCGAGGTAGCGGTCGGTCAGCAGGCCCTGGGCAAGCGGGGAGAACGCGATGCATCCGATCCCCCTTTCGAGTAGAACGTCGGCGAGACCTTCTTCCGGAGTCCTTTGAAACAGAGAGTATTTAACCTGATGAATCAGGCATGGGGTTCCGTGTTCCTGCAGGATCCGGGCAGCCTCTTCCGTTTGCTCGGGCGGATAATTTGATATTCCTGAATAGAGAGCCTTACCCGATCCGACGGCTGAAGCGAGGGCTCCCATGGTTTCTTCCAGCGGAGTCTCCGGATCGTATCGGTGGGAATAAAAAATATCGACATAATCCAGGTTGAGCCGTCTGAGGCTCTGGTCGAGGGATGACAGCAAGTATTTCCTCGACCCGAACTCGCCGTAGGGTCCCGGCCACATGAGGTATCCTACTTTCGTGCTGATTATCAATTCATCGCGATAAGCTTTCAGGTCCCGGCCGAGAACTTTTCCAAAATTCGTCTCGGCTGATCCGGGCGGGGGTCCGTAGTTGTTGGCGAGGTCAAAATGGGAGATCCCGCGGTCAAAAGCCTCGAGGATCATGCTCCGTACCAGGCTAAAGGAATCCACGTCCCCGAAATTGTGCCAAAGTCCCAGGGATACAATGGGAAGCCGAATTCCGCTCGCGCCGCATCTGCGGTAAACCATATTTTCGTAACGTTTGCCGGCAGCCAGATAATCCATTAATTGCCAGATTAATTAAAGGATAAAAATAGCACAGTTCCCTAAATTGCCAAGTAACTAACGCAAACCGATCGAAAATGTTCGTAAATTGCAGCCGGTTTGCTAAAACCTGAGGGTAAACCTTTGGGGAGATGGAGGTTATCGGTTTCGTACTTCATGCAAAAATCAGCAGGAAAAAAAGCTTAAGGGCCACTTTGGAGAAAAGGTTCGGTGTTGAGTATGAATTGAGATTCTATGAAACAACCCGACCTCGCCACGCCGAATCACTGAGCATGCTTGCCTTGTCTGAAGGTTGTGACTTTCTGGTGGCAGTTGGTGGTGACGGAACGCTGAACGAAGTGGTGAATGCCTTTTTAAAATCCAGGGCAAAACTGACAAAATCCGTGGCTCTCGGTGTCCTTCCAACAGGCACCGGCAATGATTTTGCCAGGGGGGTCGGGATGAACTGCTCCATTGATCAGCTTTACCAAGCCATCAGGAACAATAAACCCCGGATGCTGGATGCAGGGGCCATGAGTTTCACCCGAAAAGATGGCACGGTTTATACGCGTTATTTCGACAATATTGCCGATGTGGGCATAGGTGCTGAAGTGGTGGCCAGGGTGAATGGCGTCCATTTGAGAAAGAAAATCCTTGGCGGGACACTGACCTTTATTCTGTCAGCTCTGTCCACCTTCATGACCTACAGACACAAAAAGATCAGGGTTTCGTGGAGCGGCCAATCCTTTGAAGGCAAGGTGCTGGGAGTCGTAGTAGCCAATGGGACCTATTTCGGCAGCGGCCTGGGGGTCGCTCCCGAAGCAAAGATGGACGATGGCCAGTTTGAGCTGATCATTCTCGGCAATGTCAGTGTGATCGATTACCTCAAGAATTTCTCAAGGCTGCGCAGAGCGGAGAAAATCAACAATCCCGAAGTCAAATATTTCCGGACACCCGAAGTGAGTATAGAGCCTGACAGGAACATTATCGTTGTTGAAGCGGACGGCGAAATCGAAGGCCATGCGCCGCTCAGATACTCTTGCCTGCCGGGTGCGCTGCCTTTCCTGGTTCCCTGAGATCAGGGCAGTTTATCCAACAGGGCTTGACGGGCTTTTGCCAGGGCACGATCCAGGCCTTCAGGATTTTTTCCGCCTGCTGTTGCAAAGAACGGCTGGCCCCCGCCGCCTCCCTGGATTTCCCTGGCGCTCTCCCGTATGATGGTTCCGGCGTTCAGCCCCAGCGACTTCACCAGTTCATCGGAGATCATAATGGTTAGGCCCGGCTTGTTTTCCTGCAGCGAACCCAGCACCAGGTAGAGGCTGGTAATTTCGTTTTTCAGCTGGTAAGCAAGGTCTTTCAACTGGCCTGTATCGGAAAGAGTGGTTCTTTCACAAATCAGGGTGATCCCCTGGTGATGTTCAGCCCGGTTCTTAAGGTCCGATTTTATTTTTTTCAAGCTTTCCTTTCCCAGCTCATCCATTTTTTTCCGGAGTTGCTGGTTTTCTTCAATAAGCTCACGGACGCTTTCGGTGATGGAATTCCCGCTTTTTAACATGCCTGCCAGCTCGTGTAATGTACGGGACTGGTTTCTGGCTTCTGATTCGGCTCTCACTCCGGTCTGTGCTTCGATGCGCCGGATGCCGGCGGCAATGCTGCTTTCTGAAGTGATCCTGAACAGGCCGATCCTCCCCGTTGAGGCAATGTGAGTGCCTCCGCACAGTTCAGTGGATTGACCGAACTGGATCACCCTGACCCTGTCACCGTATTTTTCTCCGAAAAGAGCCATAGCCCCCAATTTCCTGGCTTCCCCTATGGGGATATTCCTTTTCTCGTCCAGAGGCTGGTCTTCACGGATCATCCGGTTGACAAGAACTTCCACGGATTCGATTTCCTTCTCGCTTAACTTTTGAAAATGGGAGAAATCAAACCGAAGATATTCAGGCGTGACCAGAGATCCCTTCTGTTCAACATGAGAACCCAGGACCGTACGGAGCGCTGAGTGCAGCAAATGAGTGGCCGAATGGTTCCTCATGGTATCGAGGCGGCGGCTTTCATCCACCCTCGCTGTGAAGACTATTCCCGGATCCGGAGGAAGGCTTTCCGTGAGGTGAACCGTCAGATCATTTTCTTTCCGGGTATCGAGAACGGGTATCACTCCCCCGGGATATTCGAGAGTGCCCGTATCGCCAACCTGGCCCCCACTTTCCGCATAGAAGGGTGTTTTATCAAACGCCAGTTGATAAAGTGAACTCTTTTGTGTCTTGACCTGGCGATAGCGCATGATCCTCACCTGGGCGACGGTCTGGTCATAGCCGATGAATTCCGGTTCCCGGTTTTCAACGAGGATAATCCAATCGGAAGCCTGCTGTTCGGCGGCCTTTTTTGACCGGTTCTTCTGCCTGTTCATTTCTTCCTTAAATTCCCCGACATCGACAGATAAACCTTTTTCAGCGAGGATGAGCTGGGTCAGGTCAAAAGGAAAACCGAATGTGTCATAGAGCTCAAAAGCTGATTTTCCGCTGAGAGGAAGTCCAGTATCCTTATAGGCTGAAATGAGTTCGTCGAGCCTTTGTATTCCTGCTTCCAGTGTCCGCAGGAAGGCTCCTTCTTCCTCCGCGATCACCTTGGATATCAGCTGGTTTTGGTTTGATAATTCAGGGAAGGCTTCCCCCATTTCTGTTCCGAGCACCGGCACGAGCGCAGCCATAAAAGGTTTTTTGCAATGGAGGAAGGTGTATCCGTACCGGACTGCCCGTCGGAGGATCCGCCGAATGACGTATCCCGCCCCGGTATTGGAGGGCAGTTGCCCGTCGGCGATAGCAAAGGCCACGGCGCGGACATGGTCGGCAATGACCCTCATAGCCACATCGGAAGCGGGATCGGCACCATAGGACGTACCGGTCAGAGCCACTATCTGTGCAATCAGGGGCTGGAAAATATCCGTTTCGTAATTCGATTTTTTCCCCTGGACGACCATGGCCAGGCGCTCGAAGCCCATGCCGGTATCGACATGTTTCTGGGGAAGCTGGATGAGAGTGCCGTCCGATCTCCGGTTAAACTGGATAAATACCAGGTTCCAGATCTCAATCACCTGTGGATTTCCCGTATTGACCAATTCCCTGCCAGGCACTGCCGCCCGGCCTTCATCCGATCGGATATCCGCATGGATTTCAGAGCAGGGTCCGCAGGGTCCTGTATCACCCATTTCCCAGAAATTGTCTTTTTTTGATCCTTCCAGGATACGCGACGGATCCAGATGCCTGAGCCAGTGATTGTATGCTTCCGTGTCTCTTTCAATCCCCTCCTTGGAGTCCCCTTCAAAAATGGTAACGTATAACCTGTCAGGATTGATTTTCATTCTGTCCGTCAGGAATTCCCAGGCCCAGTCTATGGCTTCCCTTTTAAAATAATCCCCGAACGACCAGTTGCCCAGCATTTCAAACATGGTGTGATGGTAGGTGTCAAGACCCACCTCTTCCAGGTCGTTGTGCTTGCCTGAAACCCTGAGGCATTTCTGGGAATTGGCGATTCTTTTGGCTTCGGGGACGCGGGTTCCGAGAAAGATATCCTTGAATTGATTCATTCCCGCGTTGGTGAACATCAGGGTTGGATCATCCTTGATCACCATGGGGGCCGATGGAACAACCAGGTGTTGTTTCTCTTCAAAGAAATCCTTGAATTTTTGTCTTATTATTTTGGAATTCATCCGGTTTGTCTTAAATTACTGGTTTTGACGATTGTTGCAAAGTTAGATTTTTTCAATAATTTTGCGACATCCGCATGGTTCACGGAAGTGATTTCAGCGTTGGAACATGGCAAAATTCAAATATCATTTTAATCCGGAATCGCTGTCTTTTGACCGGATCAGGTTGTCTATAGGCCAAAAGCTTTTCAGGGTTCTTGCTTATCTGATATCCAGTCTTTTTGTCGGAGGGGGCCTGCTGATCATCATCTCCATGTTCGTGGACTTGCCGAAAGAAAGAATCCTCAGGAGGGAACTTGAATTTCTGAGGGCACAATACGATATAACCGGCAAGCGGTTGGATCAGGCTGAGGCGGTGCTCGGGGAGCTGCAAAACCGGGATGACAACATCTACCGTGTCATCTTTGAAGCGGACCCGGTTTCTTCATCCGTCAGGAATACCGGTTTTGGAGGGGTCAACCGGTACGCCGACCTGGAAGGATACAGGAATAGTACGATAGTCAAGGAAACTGCCAAAAGGCTGGATAACATCATGAACAGGATCTATGTCCAGTCGAAATCCTTTGACCTGCTATTCGCCCTGGGGAAGGACAAGCAAAAGATGCTCACAGCCATACCGAGCATCATCCCGCTGGAAAGATATAACCGTATCGGGTCCTTTTACTCAACGCAGAGGCTCCATCCCATCCTGAAAGTCTACCGTCCTCACAGGGGCGTGGATTTCACCGCTCCGATCGGGACAAAAGTCAGGGCCGCCGGAGACGGCATTGTGACGGATGTAAACCCGGTCAAGGGATTTTCAGGGTACGGGATCACCATCACGATTGACCATGGTTATTCCTATGAAACCTTTTACGCTCATCTGCGAAGGGCACTGGTCAATCCCGGGCAGGTGGTCAAACGGGGCCAGATCATTGCAGAAAGCGGCAATACCGGATTATCCATTGCCCCGCACCTGCATTTTGAAATTCACAAGAGCGGTGCCCCCGTTGATCCGATCAATTATCTGTTTACGGATATTACACCCCAGGAGTACCAGCAATTGATAGAGATGTCAAAACTGGGTGGCCAGTCACTTGATTGATAACAAGAAGTTGTCCTACAAAGAGCCTAAAATAGAGAAGATTTACTATTCCATCGGTGAGGTGGCTGAAATGTTCCAGGTCAATCCGTCCCTCATCCGTTACTGGGAAAGTCAGTTTGAGATAATAAAACCCAGGAAGACCGCCGGAGGGAAACGCCATTATACTCAGAAAGATATCGAGCAGATACACCTGGTTTATCATCTGGTCAAGGAAAAAGGGATGACCCTGGCGGGTGCACAGCAAAAAATCAGGGACAACCGGACGGATACCGACCATGATCACGAAATCATCAGGAAACTCCAGCAGATCCGTGAATTGCTGTCGGGTATGCATGACGAATTATAATCTTTGAATGATAACCGCGGGGGATATTGCCGGAATGCTGGAAGATCTGGCTCCAAATGCCTTGCAGGAGCCCTATGACAACTCCGGCTTGATAACCGGGAGCCCGGATCAGGAAATCAGCGGAGCGCTGGTCTGCCTGGATGTGACTCCCGAAGTGATTGCCGAAGCCGCAGGGTTGGGCCTGAACATGGTCATCAGCCACCATCCCCCGGTTTTCGAAGGGCTGAAGAGGTTCTCAGGCCGGACGGTGGCCGAGCGGGTTGTGACGGATGCCATCCGGAAAGATGTTGTGCTTTACGCATGCCATACAAACCTCGATCAGGTGGCTGGTGGCGTCAGCGACAGGATGGCGGACCGGTTGGACCTGCGGGAACGGCAGGTACTCTCGCCCCGTGCCGGAGATCTGGTCAAGCTGGTCTGTTTTGTTCCAAAAGATTTTATCCAGAACGTAAGCCAGGCCGTTTTTAAGGCGGGGGCGGGGAGGATAGGAAAATACGATAGCTGTTCTTTCCAGGCCCCGGGGACCGGTACTTTCAGGGGAGATGAAGGGACCTCGCCTTTCGTCGGGATACCGGGAGAATTTCACTGGGAAGAGGAGATCCGTTTTGAGACCATCCTGCCCGCCCGGTTAAGCAGTGCCGTTATTGAAGCCCTTTTGGCTGCCCATCCTTACGAGGAGGTGGCCTACGACCTCTACCCTTTGCTAAATGCCAATTCCGGGGAGGGTTTCGGAAGGATCGGAATTCTGCCCCGGGACCTGTCTCCCGAAGAGTTTCTGGGCCAGCTGAAAGACTTTTTCGGAACCCCCGTAATCCGTCATTCCGCTTATACCGGGGAGCGGATCAGGAAGGTAGCTGTTTGCGGTGGAAGCGGCAGTGGGTTCATAACCCGGGCCTCGTTCTGCCTGTGCGATGCCTATGTCACCGCCGATATTAAATACCATCAATGGTTTGATGTGCCGCCATCCATGCTGGTTGCAGATATAGGTCACTATGAGAGTGAACAATTTGCGATCAACTGCCTGCATGATTTTCTTGTCGAAAAATTCCCTAACTTTGCGGTTCGTTTGACAAGAATCATTACCAATCCGGTAAAATATTTTTAGACTTATCTGACCATATATGACAGCACAAAAAAGTGGCGCCAAGGATCCTGGGCAGAATGTTGAGGATAAACTCAGGGATGTTTTTGAATTGCAACAGGTTGATTCGGAGATTGATAAAATAAGGACGCTGCGGGGTGAGCTTCCGCTTGAGGTACAGGATCTTGAAGACGACCTGGCCGGCCTGGAAACCCGTATCCAGAATTACGAAGAGGAGATCAAGGAGCTGGAGGGCGCAATAGCCAAAAAGAAGGTGGAGATCACGGATGCACAGGTACTGATCAAGAAGTATGAGACTCAGCAGAACAACGTCCGGAATAACCGGGAATTCGATTCCTTGTCTAAGGAGATAGAATTTCAGTCGTTGGAAATCCAGCTCTGCGAAAAACGCATAAAAGAATTCGCTGTCCGGCTGCAGGAGAAGCAAACCCAGGTGGAAAGTTCCAGAACAGGATACGAAGAGCGGAAAAAGGACCTGGAAGCCAAGAAAAAAGAGTTGGAAGAGATTATTTCGGAAACCCAGATCGAAGAGGAGAATCTGCTGTCCCGGTCGGCCCAGGTTTCCGCGCGGATAGATGAGCGCCTTCATTCGGCCTACAAAAGGATCCGGAAAAATGCCCGCAACGGATTGGCGGTCGTGACCGTTCAACGCGATGCCTGCGGTGGTTGTTTCAACCGGATACCGCCTCAAAGGCAGCTGGATATCGGCTCAAGGAAAAAAATCATCGTTTGTGAATATTGCGGCCGCATTCTGGTCGATAATGAAATTGCAGGAGTAGTCGCTGCTGCGGAATAGATTGACGATATACAGGTCTGGGGCAATAGCGCGGGCTATTGCCTTTTTTTATGGAGCATGACACGATACCTGATAATCGCGTTACTCTTTGTCCTGGTCAGGATTCCCCTCTTCAGCCAGGAGGGGAACCCATCGGATGATATCAAGATGGCTTATCTTAACCTGGATGAGCGGACCGGCAATATCCTGCTCTCCGGCCGGCTGTCCACCACAACGCCGGAATATATCCGGATGGCGGCGCTGCGCGATTTTCTCTCCTGCCTGTTGTACCAGACCGAATCATCAAACGCCAGGTATTACTCCAAAGCCGATTACTGGCTCAAAAAACTGGAACTGGATCGGTCTTCAACTTCCGTGAGTGTTTCCACCTCCGTGGAGATCAGCATTTACCGCGCCGTGCTGGCCAGCCAGTTTTCGGATTATAAAACCTCTTCGCTTGCCTTGATCAGGGCTTGTAAAGAAATCAACAGGAATGGCGGCATGCTTGGGAACTCGGATCGGGAAAAGCTTACGGGGATACTGGGCATCTTGTTCAGCCTGGTACCTGACCAGGCCATGAAAATAGTTAAGCTGACCGGTGTCAGGCCCGCAAACCTGGGTTCATTCGCCGAACTGGAGAATTATTACCGGACGGCCAGGCCCGGATCGGCCGACCGGCTGGAAGGCTGGCTGCTCCTGGTGACTTCGCTGAAGGAGTTTTCGGGAGATCCTGCAAAAGCCTGGGAGTTCGTGAGAAAGGAAGGGGACAGTTACCCGGGCAATCCGCTGGTAAGGTACCAGTCGGCACTGGCGGCATTGAAAGCCGGATACAATGACGAGGCCATCCGGTTGCTTGAAGGGGGGTTCGCGGATCCATCCTGCAAATTGTTCCCTGCCTGGAACTACCAGCTCGGCCGTTGTTACCTGAACAGCCTGGATCCCCGGGCAGGTCAATGGCTGACCGCTTTTATTTCCTCACCGGGAGGGGAGACTTACAGGCACGTGGCTCATCTCCGCCTGGCATGGCACTACCTGGTCCAGGGGAAAGCGGACGAGTCGCTGACCCTCTGCCGGAAAATCGGAAACCTGCCCGAGGCGCATTCTGTTTACGATAAGCAGGCAGTAAGGGAAGCCGAATCGCAAACCCTTCCTGATCAGGATCTTATCAGGCTCAGGTTGCTTTTTGACGGTGGATATTACGAGCGTTGCCTCGCAGGATGCTGTGATCTCGAAAGCCGGAGGCGGCTGGAGGGTGAGCCTGCGGTTGAACTGATTTACCGGAAAGCCCGTTGTTATCACCGGACCGGACTCTATCGCGAAGCGATCGAGCAGTATCTTAAGGTCATCGGGCAGAAGAAACAAGTTAAAAGCTACTGGTTGCCCAACAGTGCCTTACAGCTGGGTTACCTGTACAGGGAAATGGGCCGGGCGGATCTGGCCCGAAAGTATTTCAAGCTTTGCATGGAACTTAATGATTTCGGTTACCGCGAGGGAATCAACCGGGAGGCTCAGGCCGCCCTGGCGGGGTTGGCCCGGTAGGATCACCAGCTACCGCCGGCTCCTCCACCTCCGAAACTCCCTCCTCCGCCACCGCCGAAACCGCCGCCTGATGAGAATCCTCCGAAGGACCCGGCATTCCTTCCTGAACCCAACATTCCTAGCAGGAGCCAGAAAGGCAGGCTGCTGCGCCCCATGGAATTATGCCGGTTCATCCGGGAGCCGCCACCGAACAGAATGGAAAGTATGACGATCAGCACGATGAGCCCGACGAGGGAGGTTCCCTTCCTGGCGGACCCGGCCTGCTTCAGGTAGCTGTCAGCGGTATATTCCCCGGCTGTTATTTCCATGATGACGTCAACGCCGGCATCCAGGCCTCCGTAATTGTCTCCCTCCTGAAACTTCGGGATGATCACTAGGTCGGAAATCCGGTTGGCCTGGGCATCCGTCAGAACTCCTTCGAGCCCCTGGCCCACGGCGATGAAAAGCTGTCCCTTTTGTTCCGGGGTTTTGGGCTTGACCAGGATCATGACGCCGTTATCCTTGTCTTTTTGCCCGATACCCCATCTCTGGCCCAGACGGATGGCATAATCGGCAGGATCATATCCGTGCAGGTCGGTGATTATGGCCACGTATATCTGGGTTGAGGTACGGTTATTGAAATCCAGTAATTTCTGGTTCAGCCGGTCAACCTCATCCGGTTGCAGGAGCCCGGCAAAGTCATTGACCAGCCTGGGCGGCTGCATCGGTTCCGGAAAATCCTGGGCAAAAAGTGCGATGATGAATATCGAGAAAATCAGGCCGGTGGCCGCCAATTTCTTCATGGTCAGAAAATTATTTTCCAAATGAGATTTCGTCCGGTAGTTCGTTCTGATCCTGGCTCTGCCACGGGAAATGCTCCTTGAGCATGATCCCGGCAAGATTAATGCCCGAAACCAGTCCCTCGGTGAACCTGGCTTCGCGAAAATGGCCCGACATCAGGTCTTTGACACCGTCCCAGAATCCATCCGGCACCTTGCTGTTGATGCCGGCGTCGCCGATAACGGCGAACTGCCTGTTTTTCAAGGCCAGATAAATCAAGACGCCATTCCTCTGCGCGGTCCTGTGCATGCCCAGTTTCTTGAACATGTAACTGGCCTGGTCAAGCACCTCTCCTTTAAACGAGTTCTCAATATGGACCCGTATCTCACCGGAAGTGTTTTTTTCTGCCGATGCTATTGCAGCAAGGATGGATGTCCGATCCTTTTCCGAAAAGAAGTTCTTCGCATTCATTGCGTCAGAATCTGACTTCCGGAGCCTTGTCGGTGCCTTCTGCCGCTTCGAAGTAGGGCTTTTTGTCGAAATTGAACAACCCGGCCCAGATATTTCTCGGGAACATCCGGATAAAGGTGTTGTAATCCCTTGCCGTTTCATTGAAATTCATACGTGCCGTGTTGATCCGGTTTTCGGTCCCTTCCAGCTGCGACTGCAGGTCGAGGAAATTCTGGTTGGCTTTCAGGTTCGGGTATTGTTCAACGACCACCATCAGCCGCGACAGGGCACTGCCCAGACCTGACTGTGCATCCTGGAATTGCTTGAGAGATTCGGCATCCAGCTTATCAGGATTGATTTGTACCTGGGTAGCCTTGGAACGGGCTTCAATGACCGCGGTCAGGGTGCTCTTTTCAAAATCGGCATAACCCTTCACCGTGCTCACCAGGTTCGGGATCAGGTCGGCCCTTCGCTGGTACTGGTTTTCGACATTTGACCATTGTTCACCCACTTTTTCATTGCGGGAAACCATCCCGTTATATCCGCGGAAGGCTGACAAGGCCAGAAGACCCACTACAACGATCAGGACAATTATCCAAAAATTCCTTCTTTTTCTCATGACTTTAATGAATTTAGTTTAGGTTCTATGCAAATTTCATTCCAGTAATCAAGCCTACTTGTATGCTCCATAATTTGGAAAAAGTAATTAAAAAAAAGCAACTATATTTGAAAAAGAAAAAATAACCATCATTCCCTTACCTTGATTTTAGGCTAATTTTGTATAAACAACCAATACTATACCATGAAGAAATCGGTTTTTCTTCCATCAAAACGTTTGGCAGTTGTTCTTACTGTCATTTTAGCAGGTTTCCTGTCCAACGGAAACCTGCAGGCGCAGTCATCGGCCAAAGAGCTGTTGACTTTTTCATTCCCAGCCATTGAAGGTGCAGTGGGAATCATTAATCAGGGAACTTTTAATGTGTCCGTCACTGTCCCGTTTTCAACCAATGTTACAAACCTGGTAGCTGCTTTTACCAGCTCACCTTTATCCACCGTGAGTGTCGGGGCAGTAGTACAGGTTACTGGGGTTACGCCCAATGATTTTACCAATCCCGTCGCATATACCGTCACCGCCGAGAACCTTTCCACGAGGAATTATACTGTTACAGTTCAAAGAGCGGCAGCCAGGACGGGGCGGCAGCTTCTTACTTTTCGCTTCAATGCCCTGGTACCGGATGTTATCGCGACCATCAACGAAGTCAATCATACGGTAACGGCAACCGTTCCTTTTACGACGGATGTGACGAACCTGGTGGCCACCTTTACGGTATCGGATTACGCAACGGTTACGGTCGGGGCAGCGCCGCAGACCAGCGGAGTGACTCCAAACAATTTCACCAATATGGTCGTGTACCGGGTGACCGCCGAAAACGGCACCTTGTTTCAGGATTATGAGGTGACCGTCACCAAAACGCCGGCCAGCACCCTGTGCGACATCACAGTCTTCAGTTTCAACGCCCTGGATCCGGATGTGATCGGGACCATTGACCAAGTGCACCAGACGATCAACCTGACGGTGCCCTTTGCGACCAACGTGACGACGCTGGTGGCAACCTTTACGAACTCGCCCTTTTCCAACGTTACGATCGGCGGGAATCCGCAGGTGAGCGGTACCACGGTGAATGATTTCACCAATGACGTGACCTACCGGGTCACTTCCCAGAGCGGAGCGATCAAGGATTACCTGGTTCATGTGACCAAGGCCAATGCGAATGCACAAACCGAGATAACCAGTTTCAAATTCGAGGCCTTTGATCCGGATATCGTAGCCGTGATAAACCAGAATGCGGCTCCCCGAACGATCACCCTGACCGTTCCTTTTGGAACGGATGTGACCAACCTGGTTGCCACTTTTACCAGCAGTTCTATGTCCACCGTCTGGATTGGCGCCAATCAGCAAACCTCGGGTGTCACTGCCAATAATTTCACCAACCCGGTCAATTACACCTGCCGGGCGGAGAACGGCGCCACGGCCGCTTATACCGTTACGGTCAACATCACTCCTGCCAGTACGGCCAACCAGATACTGACCTTTAGCTTCGCGGTGGGATTTGACCCAGACGTGATTGGCGTGATCAATCAGACGGCCAAGACCATCGCGCTGACCGTTCCTTTTTCAGCGGACGTTACGACCCTGGTTGCAACATTTACGGCAAGCACCTTTGCAACGGTCTGGGTCGGCGCCGCTCAGCAAACCAGCGGAGCCACACCCAACAATTTCACCAATCCGGTGGCTTATATCTGCCAGGCCCAGGATGGATCGCAGGAGATTTACACCGTAACGGTCACAAAGGCGACTACAGCCAGTACCGCCAAGCAGATCACCAGCTTCCGGTTTAACGCCCTGGAGCCTGATGCCATTGGTGTCATCAATGAAGCCTTGAAAACCATAACGGTTTATGTACCCAACAGCACCAATGTGACAAACCTGGTTGCTACTTTCATCTTGTCTCCCCTGGCCATTGCCCAGGTCGGAGCGGTGCTTCAGACGAGCGGTACCACTCCGAATGACTTTACCGCTCCTGTCACCTACAAGGTTACTGCCGAGAATTTGAGCACGCAGGACTATGTAGTCACGGTTGTTAAAAGTGCCGCGACAACGGGCAGGCAGCTTCTGACCTTCAGGTTCGATGCCCTGAATCCTGATGTTATCGGGACTATTAATGAAGTTGCGCATACTGTGACTCTCACCGTACCTTTCGGAACGGATCGCACCGCCCTGGTGGCAACATTCACCGTCAGTCCCAATGCCACGGTCAACATCGGCGGAATACCCCAGGTCAGCGGAACCACTGCCAATAACTTCACTACGCCCCAAACTTATGTGGTTGTTTCTGAAAGCGGTGTGCCGCAGAATTACGTGGTTACTGTTAACGTTACGCCCGCCAGCACTGCGAAAGCCCTTCTGTCTTTCAGTTTCAACGGCCTGAATCCGCCGGTTGCAGGCATCATCAATGAAACAACCAAAACGGTCAGCCTGGTTGTGCCGTATGGCACCAATGTGACCAACCTGATTGCCACGTTCACGGCCAGCCTGTTTGCCACCGTGACAGTGGGCGCAGTGCCCCAGGTAAGCGGAACCACTCCCAATGATTTCACCCTGCCGGTAGCCTACCAGGTTACCGCCCAGGCCGGAGGTACCCCGCAGGAATATGCGGTGATCGTGACCATTTCGGAGGCGGCCAAGCAATTCCTGACTTTCAGCCTTGCAGGAACGGTCACGCTGGGTGGAGTTGACAATGTTAACTTCAGCGTTGCAGGTACCGTTAACAATGTCAACCGGACCATCGTGGTCAATGTTCCTTTCTCAGAGGATAAAACCAGTTTAACGGCAAGCTTTACCCTTACCGCTGGCACGTCCGCCTGGCTGGGAGGCGTGGCCCAGGTGTCCGGTACCACCGAAAACAATTTCACCGCTCCCCGGACCTACACCCTGCTGGCCGCAGACGGTTCTACCACCACTTATTTAGTATCCGTGAACAATAACACCGTTGAAACCTTAAAGCAGATATTGACATTTATCCTTCCGAATCTGAATCCGGCGATTACGGCAACGGTCAATGAAGCAGCTAAAACCATTACGGCACAACTGCCGTTCGGAATCAGCAACACCGCTCTCGTAGCTGCCTTTACCACGACTTCACAACTCACGAGGGTTAAAGTGGCCAATGTTATGCAGGTGAGCGGCACCACGGTCAACAATTTCACCAATCCGGTGATTTATAATGTTTACGCCGAGGACAACTCAATGGTGGCATACACGGTGACGATAACCATGACGCAGGCCAGTTCCGCCAAGGATATCACCTATTTTGCTTTCCAGGATCTGAACCCCGTCGTGGTTTGCACCATTGACCAGGTTGCCCGTACCATAACCGGGACGGTTCCCAGTGGCACCAACCGGGGCGCATTGCGTGCATTCTTCACCAATTCCCCCTTGTCCGTGGTCAGGATCCAGAACCTGGGGATTCAGCAGAGCGGTATCACCATCAATGATTTCAGGACTCCGCTGATCTATGAAGTCGTTGCGCAGGATCTTAGTGTCAAGCTCTATACGGTCAATATCTACGAGGGGACGGATGTGACCAAACCCATTGTCAGCAATGCCGCCCAGAACGTATCGAACGTAGACGGAAGCTTTGCATTGATCAGGAGCAATGAGGCGACCGGGAAAGTTTACATGATCCTGGAGACGGCTGTACGGGCGACTGTTGCCGATCTTGAAGCAGCCGTGGCTGCCGGTGTCGGACGTTCGCATTTTGTCACAGCCGCCAATGTGGATATACCGCTGTCGACTTTCAATCTGATCAATGGCAACTACATCACCTATGCCATTGATGCAGCCGGGAATAAATCGGATCCCGGTCCGAATAAGATCATCGTGGTCGATCAGTTGGCGCCAACCGTGTCCGTGGATGCGCAGACCATTTCCAATGCCAATAATCATTTTGTGCCGGTCACCAGTTCGGATCCCAGCGGCACGGTATACCTGATCCTGGAAGGCGAGCCTCAATCCACACCTACGCAGATGAATGCGGCTATCGCGGCTAAGAAAGGAGCGAGGGGTTTGGTCCTGCAGGCAGGCGTTCCGGTCAATATCAGTGTTTACCAGCTGGTCCCCGGCAACTACCATGCTTATGCCATGGATATCGCATTCAACCGGTCAAACCCGAGCACCAACGTGGTGGTCATCACAGAGGCATCCCGCTCGAAATCGATCACGGCTTATAGTTTTAACGGGCTGACCCCGCCCGCGATCGGGCAGATCATTGCAACGGATATAACGGTAGTTGTCAGGGTTGGTACCAATGTTACCGCGTTGGTTGCCACGTACACCGTATCACCGCTGACCCGGGTTTATGTGGGTAACATTCGGCAGACCAGCGGTGTCACACCCAATAATTTCACCAACCCGGTCATTTACACGGTTGAAGCAGAAGACGGATCCACCCTGGATTACACAGTGACCGTGACCTTTAATACCGGGATCGGTGATTACGAATGGGCGGACGCCATCAGGGCCTTTCCCAATCCTTTCAGTGACCACCTGACCCTGGAGATGCCCAGGCCTGCCGATCGTATCATTATCATGAATACATTGGGACAAACGGTGGCCGATATCCGGGAGCCCAACCGGCAAACGGTGGAAGTCAGCACGGGTTCCTGGAATGAAGGGATCTATATCGTTCGTTATATTGTTGATGATAAACTTGTCGGAATTCAAAAGCTGATCCGGGATTAAACCCTGACCGGTAAAAAAACCCCGCAAACAGCGGGGTTTTTTTTTATTCACGATGTACGACTTACGGATCAGGAATAACGTGATACAAATTCTTTATATAGTTCGTCGGTATACAGTTTGCGGTCGAATGGCCTGCATTCCCCGGCAGCGCCGACCGATTCCGATGTGTAGATCATTTGCTCAAGCATTTCAGGGGCTCTCTGGATGCCTTCGCCTATATTGATCAGGATCCTTTCACCGTTTTTCAGGGCACCTTTCCCGAGAGCTTCGAAAAAACCGCCAACGGCAATGGCAGCTGCCGGTCCGATCTTGACGGAAGTTTCAAAGGCAACGAGCCGGGCTGCGTTCAAATACAGGGATTCATCAAAGGTCAGGAATTCTCCACCGGAGGACCTGACCAAAGGCCCCAGTATCGGGTAGGTCTGGGGGTTTCCGTTTGCCAGCGTGGGGATCCGTGTGGAAGGATTGTCCAGTACCGGAAAACGCTTGTCCCAGCCTTCTGGGAATCCTTCTTCAGTGGCCTTTTCCCAGGCTTGCGTCATCGGATTGCACCCGCTTGCCTGGACCAATATGTACCGGGGCTCCTTCTTAAAGAGCCTTAGGTGACGGATATCTTCCAGACCTTTATGGATGGCAATCGGACCGGTTCCGCCGGCCAGCGACTGGATATACACATCCGGGACATAACCCAGCTGCCGGAGCCATTCGAAAACCTGTGTCTTTTTGGCTTCAACGCGGGCGGGATCAATATTTCCGCCTGACATGGGAATCCTATAATTATCCGAGTATTCTGCGCACAATTTCTTCGCCAGCGAATAATCGCCTTTGACGCGGAAAACCTTCTGCCCGTAACAACTGACGCCTGCCTCATTGGCTTTCAGGGCATTGTCAGGGAGAAAGACGGCCAGTGAGATGCCTGCCAGGGACAGGTAGTGTGCAAAAGCATTCGCGATATTGCCTGTACTTGCCAGGCAATATTCCCGGATACCATTTTCTTTTAATACCGATGCAGCCATAGCCGCCGCCACATCCTTAAAGGTACCGGTTCCCGGATTCAGGTCGTTGCGGTAAGCCAGAACGGTCAGTTCGAGGTCGAATCTCCTGTGGGCAAATTCCTCAAGGAATGTCCAGCGATTGATAGGGATCACGCCTTCACCGTCAGTCACGATGTGAGAGGCATCAAGTAATGGGAGGTATTTGAAATAATGGAAAAAGGATTCGGGATGAGAGTCCGCAGCCTGGATCAACCTGGCAATTTCTGAATAATTGTCCTCATACCTGACATCCACCCAACGGGCTCCGCAGGCGGAGCATTTCTGTCCTTCGGCGAACCATTCTGCAAATCCGGTAATCCGGTTACCGCATTTCTTGCAGACAAAATGGTATTTATCGTTTTTCATTTTCAACTCAGGATCTTTTTACAGTGCAATTTACCAAAACAGGATGTAAAGGGCCGCTACGACCCCCGTCAATAAGGTCGCCCATACCTTGAAACGGGTTGTTGTATGAAAGAATCCCCGTTCCAGTACCACCGCTTTCGGGTGATCTGCCCTTGATCCGATCAGGCTCAGGGTGATCATGATCGCGGAAAGGATAAGAAACACCACTCCCCAGCGGTTCATGAACGGCAAGCCCGGTACGAAGACCAGGAACAGGAATGACAAGGGGATGCTGAGGCCGACACCCCACAAAGCCGCGTTGGCGGTGGTTCTTTTCCAGAAGAGGCCGAACAGGAAGATTGCACAGATGCCCGGTGTGATAAAACCGGTAAATTCCTGGATGAACTGGAAGGCCTGATCCAGGCTACCCAACAACGGCTGGGCTGCGCAAACGGCAATAACCAGTGCAACCAGGCTGGTGATCCGGCCGGTCTTCACCACATTGACCTCACTGGCGTTTTTATTGATGTAGGTTTTATAGATATCCAGGGTAAAAATGGTGGCCGTCGAATTCAGCATGGAGGCAAGCGAAGAGACGATGGCTGCCACCAGTGCGGCAAAAGCCAGGCCTTTGATTCCAACCGGAACGAAATGCTGAAGAAGCCAGGGGTAGGCCTGGTCGGAACGCGTGATCGGGTCGGCATCCTGCAAACCAAAGGCAGCCGGGTCTTTCGCGATCAGAAAGGCAGCTATCCCGGGGATAACGACAATCAAGGGAATCAGGAGTTTAAGAAAGCCGGCAAATACCACTCCGTATTGGGCTTCCGCGATTGACTTGGCGGCAAGTCCGCGCTGGATGATGTATTGGTTAAATCCCCAGTAAGCGATATTGGCCACCCAGATCCCCCCGATGATCACGCTGAGGCCGGGAAGGATCGTCCAGGCATCTTTCATTGTGCCGTTGATATCAGGCACCATCAGGTCGCCTTTGTGAATGATCATGTGAAATTTCTCCGGCACCTGTTCCTTCAGGTACGCAAATCCGGCCAGTGCTCCATCACCGGCACCCAGGGCATTCAATGCGAGGTATGTGGTGACCAGACCGCCGCCGATGAGAAAAACGACCTGGATCACATCGGTCCAGGCGACAGCTTTCAAGCCGCCATATATCGAATAAATGGCGGCAAACAGGGCCAGCCCGAGTATCCCCCAAAAAACCGGTATGCCGATGATGGTATTAAGAGCCAGAGCTCCCAGCCACATGACCGAGGTAAGGTTGACAAAAACATAAACCAGCAGCCAGAAGGTAGCCAGGGCCACACGGACGCGGTTGTCGAACCGCTTCTCAAGGAACTGGGGCATCGTGTAGATGCCTTTTTTCAGAAACACGGGTAAAATGAATATCCCGACCACCAGCAATCCCAGGGCAGCTATCCATTCGTATGAAGCCATTGCCAGGCCGATGGCATAACTGCTGCCCGACATGCCGATATACTGCTCGGCCGAAATGTTCGCGGCAATGAGGGACGAACCTATCGCCCACCAGGGCAGAGCTTTACTGGCAAGGAAATAATCGGTGGCTGTCTTTTTCCGGCCCTTTTTATTCCTGGATACAAAAAGGCCTATAAAAATAATCAGGGCACAATACCCCAGGAAAACCAGGTAGTCGATGGTTCCGAAGCTGTTCTTCACCGGGTTTCCGATTACCTGGCAAATGCAGCCTTGACCCCGTCAACCGTGGTCCCGAAAAGGTTCTTCAGGATCGTGTTCATCTCCTGAACGGATCCTGAGATATGGATAGTGAGGTTCACATGTTCCAGAAACTCACCCGGTTTTAACGATTTTGCCGGTGATGAAGCCTCGAGCTCATAGAACGGGCCCATCTGGCTTCCATCTTCGAGCGGACCGTCATTATAGGAGTTGATCACATCTCCGGCGTATGGTTCATCCTGGATCTGCCACATGCTGTTGACATATCCTTCATACTGACCGGGCTTATTATAGAACAGCAGGGTCAGGACGTTCTTTTCGAAATCATAGCTTCCCAGGAAGTTCCTGGCGCGTTTTGGACTCAGACCGATTTTACTGCGCTTCAGACCGTCGGCTTTAAAGAGGATCAGGCTATCCAACACTTTGAGGCGGTCGGCGGGAACCTTGCCAAAGTAACTGTCATTGACCACAGTGCCCAGTTGATCCTCCGGACCTGCCACAAACGGAACCAGCACGATATTGGTTGGGGAAGAGATCAGCTGCCCCAGCATCCAGATGGATAGAAGCCCGCCTGACCGGCTCCAGGCGGCTGTGCCGGTATTGGTGATTCGATTGTCTGTTTCATAGGCGACCGCCTTGGATGTCACCGGAATGGCAACGCCTGTTTTCCGGGCAACCTGGCTGCTGTTCAGCAAGCTCACCGTGCGGTCAACCAGCAGCGGGAATTTATTGTTGCTGTAATTCAGCATCTCCATCTCCTTGCGGAAAACAGCCGTGGTGTCGTCAGCGGATACCAGTTCGAAAGGATCGGTATCGATGGGGGCGGGCACCAGCCAGTTGTCAAAGGTAAAAGGCACTCCCGGAGCGAAATAGATGCTGAACTGGCCGCCCTCAGGCCCAAGCCAGAATCTCTCCTCGCCGCCATAGTTGTTGAAATGGGCTACTTTCTCCCCTGATTCGATAAGCTTGTAATTGATCCAGCCAAAACTCATTCCGCCCATGCCGGCTGCCGACGAGGTCATCACCCGTCCCTGATAAGCCGGTATGATGGCCACCATGGCATCACCACGCCTTAATACCAAAGTCTCCTGGTACTTGTTCAGGAATCCGAGATCATACCCGAATGATCCTGCCGTGAATTCTTCTTTCATATTCTGATCAGTGTCGGTTTTGGGTCCTTTGCAACTGGTTGCCGCAAAAAGGATGATTAATGGGATGAAAAAGAGGTTACGCATGATTGATTGGTTTAAATTCTTTTGGCTCCGTCGCCGATCTCGGCTACGTAGAAATCGGCTTTCAGCCCTGTTACGGCCTGGTAAGCCGGTCCGACCCTGGTGACCAGTTCATCTATGGCTTCATCCCTGACCAGGCTGACGGTACATCCGCCAAACCCGGCACCGGTCATTCGTGAACCGATCACCCCCGGGATCTTTCTCGATTCTTCGACCAGGGTGTCCAGCTCAATGCCGGTAACTTCATAGTCGTACCGGAGTGAATCATGGGAGTCGTTCATGAGTTGTCCGAACCGGCCCAGGTCGCCTGCTTTGAGGGTTTTAACCGCGAGCGAAGTACGCTCATTTTCCAGGACAACATGACGGGCACGGCGCATGATCACCTCATCGGCGATCAGATGCTTATGCCGTGCAAACTCGGCATCGGTCAATTCAGCCAGGTATTGGATCTTCTTTCCGGACTGCAGGGCTTTTACGGCGGCCTGGCATTCGGCTACGCGCTCATTATATTTTGAATCGGCCAGTCCGCGAACCTTGTTTGTATTCGCAATGACCAGTTTATATCCCGATAAGCGCATCGGGACCAGCTCGTAATCCAGGGTATCGCAGTTCAGGTAAATGGCATGGTCCTTTTTGCCCATCCCGACGGCAAACTGGTCCATGATCCCGCAATTTACGCCGACGAAAAGGTTTTCAGCCGCACGCCCGATCTTCACCAGTTCTATCCGGTCATATCCCAGGTCATAGAGATTGTCGAGAGCAACGGCGGTCACGAGTTCGATGGAAGCCGATGAAGAGAGTCCGCTTTTGTTGGGAATATTTCCGCTGAACAGCATTTCCAGCCCCCGTGGCTTTAATCCGCGCTTGGCCAGCTCGTTGAACACTCCCAGAGGATAATTGACCCACTCGTCACCTATCTTCTCACCCAGCTTATCCAGCGGGATACCTGCACGATAATTGAAATTGGTAGTGGCCATCCTGACCACTGGGTCGTCTGTTTTCCGAACGGCAAGATACGTCCCGTAATTCAGGGCGCACGGGAATACATAACCTCCGTTATAATCGGTGTGCTCACCGATCAGGTTGACCCGTCCGGGGGAGAAAAAAAACCGGATCTCTTCATTCGAGGTGCCAAAGGTGGCGATCAGTTCTTCCTGTAAAAATTGGATCGTCATGTTGAGTGATGGTTAATCGTGACTCGTGACTCGTGATTCGTGACTCGTTTAGGTGTAAAAATAGGATAAAATCAATCCGCTGCCTCCTGATAAATTGTCTAAAAAACACTATAATTGTTTCCTATCGTTCCCTTAATCCTAATTAAATGAAATACAAATTATTATTCAAACAGGTGTTGGCTGTAACCCTGTTGGTCCTTGCGATAACGGGATGCAAAACAAATCAGAATAAATCAACCGATCAGACTATGAATATCAAGAAAGAAATTGTAGGACAGGTAGATGGAAAAGACGTGGTACAGTACAGCCTGAGCAACGCAAAAGGCATGACCGCGAAGATCATCAGTTACGGTGCCATTGTCACTCACCTGACGGCTCCGGATAAAAACGGCAGGTTTGAAAATGTCGTGCTGGGTTTTGATGACCCGAAAAGTTACTGGATGGAGCCTTACTTCAGCGACTGTCCTTATCTGGGGGCTATCGTTGGCCGGTACGGAAACAGGATAGCGAAAGGGAAATTCATACTGAACGGCAAGGAATATACGTTGGCAACCAATAACGGCCCGAATCATCTGCATGGGGGTCTGAAAGGATTCAACCGGGTTGTCTGGGAGAGTGAATCTTTCGAAAATGAGGAAGGGCAGGGGGTTAAGCTCACGTATACAAGCAAGGACATGGAAGAGGGTTATCCTGGCAACCTGACGGTCACGGTGAGGTATATATTGAAAAAAGACAATTCGCTGAAGTGTGATTATGAGGGGACCATTGACCAACCCTGCCCGGTGAATGTGACCCATCACGGTTACTTCAACCTGACCGGCGGTGCCAGGACCGATGTGCTGGGGCATATCGTTCAGATGATGGCCGACTGGTATACGGTTGTCGATTCAACCCTGATCCCGACCGGTGAACTTCGCCCGGTGATCGGTACCCCGATGGATTTCAACATGCCGCACACGATCGGTGAACGCATTGCCCAGGTGGAAGGAGGGTATGACCACAACTTTGTTCTTTCGGATAAGATCGTGCCCTTGCGCAAAGTGGTCAGTGTCCAGGAACCGGTCAGCGGACGGAAAATAGAAGTCCTGACCACCGAGCCGGGAGTCCAGTTCTATACGGGCAATTTTCTGAACGGCAAATATACCGGGTCAGGTAAAGTAGTCTACAACAAGCATTGGGGCTTCTGCCTCGAAACGCAGCATTTCCCCGATTCACCTAACCAGCCGGCTTTCCCATCGACGATATTGGAGCCCGGACAGGTATACCGGCATACCACCATTTACAGGTTTACGGCGGAGTAAGGCGGGAGACAGAAGACGGGAGACAGAAGACGGGAGACAGAAGGAAAGAATCAATAATAAAGATGAAAGATAAAAGGAGGCTGAATGGGACGTTGTTTGTCATGGGTTTTATCGGCCTCTTATTTATGGCTTGCAGGAAGGAGCCAGTGGAAACGGGCCTGGTCGGGAAGTGGGAGATACGGCAGTTGGATTCCGTGAGACAGGTGGATTCAATCCGGTTGGATACGTTTGTTTTTTGCGGGAGCTTCCGGGAAAAGGGATGGATCCAATTCCGGATTGATAGTTTCGGGTTCATCAGTAATCCGGTCAGGATGGCAACATGCGGGGAGAACCGGTTTATCTGGGAAAGCCAAAAGAATGATACTGAGATCCTCTTCTTTTTCTTTGAGGATACGACCCGGGCCTGGATCCAGCGGACCGATAACGATCATATGATTATGTTGATGAGGAATTTCTATAATTCCTGGGCTACAGCAAGCCCGGTGTTTTACCGGTACGACCTGGCCAGAATGGAAGAATGATCTTTACCATGTCCGTATGCAACGCACGGACAATCCCATGTTTTTGTCTTTTTTTTCACGTATGACTCCCGTGTCCGGGTTATCCCGGAGGGTTCTGACCCAAGCCGAATTCCCTGAAGGAGTGGATGCCCAGAAGCTGGTCTGGTTATAGATTCCTTCAAAGGATCCATCATTATTCCGTTGACCACCTCCCCAAGCCGAAAAACCGCTGCTGTTTATTCCGTTTATCGTAGTCCATTCCTTTATGTCTTTTAGTTTGGACGCCACGTTACCTGATTTCCGGTCACCTTCCAGATTCAGCTCATTATCCTCCATCCCGAGATATCGTTCCAGTGTTTTCCACTCTTCATCAGTAGGCAGATGGAAACCCGGAATACAAGCCTGTTGGGCACCCTCCCAGTCATACAGGTAGCCAAACTGAACCCGGTAGGTGTAATTATCCTCATAAGCCCAGGAATGATCGACTATCCTGTATTGCATATTACTCTTGATCCATACCTGCGCACCGATTTGGATCACTTCAAATTTGGGCTTAAAATATATTCTGAAATCGGTAACCGGCGTCAGGTCATAATAGTCCACCTTAACCGGCAAGAGTTTTGCGATAATGCAGGACATATAGTCTTCGTCCCTCACTTCGCAGAAAGCCACTTGGTTTCCAGGCTTGGCAAACCGATGAGTAATTGCTTTTCCGGTTGAGAATTCCGTATCCCAGATGCTGTCCCCATCAAAATCCCAACGAATCAGCAGACTGGCCGGAGGGGTATCATCATCATGGAGGTAGGTCATTTTAAAAGCGAAATCGGTGAAGGTAGTCCCTGAATCCGGCGTGATGGTGAAATCGGCCCAGGGAGGAGACTTCTTATCAAGAAGATCGCAACCGCCAATAATCATCATACTGATAGTCAGGATCGGGAAAAGGCCGACGAATAATAACTTCCTCACAAAGGTTTTACATGAGTTTATTACCGTAAATTTAGGGGAAAGTCAGGAAATCGACCTATGAAAAAATTCCTAATAATCTGCATCCTTGGTCTTTCCTTTTTATCCTGCCGGAAGGATGAGGTTCTGGAACCGACGCTGGTAGGAACCTGGGAGTTCTCATACGTTATGAAGCTCAGGGGGAGTTTTTGGGATACTTACGGTTTTTCTGTGGCTGATTCTGTTTCCACTACCGGAAAAATAGGTTTCAATCCGGAGGGTACGGGATGGTTTGATAACAACATTCTTTTGGAAACCTTGCTCGATAAAGATTTCATTTGGTCAAAGGATCCATACTACCCTGATATGATCGAATTGCGTTTTAAGGGGATTTCCTCTTACGGAATGATGTTGTTCGACAGCCGGGACAGCGGTACCTTAATTTTTACCTACCAATCCTCAGGTGGGGGTGTCGGATCTAAGCCTTGTTACTATGGTATCGACCTTGAAAGGGTCAGGTAATTACGGCTTAGGGTAGCCTGATAAATAAAAAACCCGGGAGTATCTCCGGTTTTAAGTTTGAATTTTATGGTTCCCCATCGGTACTGATCTCCGTTGCTCATCCTGAAGGCTATTGTCCTGATCCCGTTCCAAATATCGTTACCTGACATGACATTGTAATTAAAGATCCCATTAAAATAAACGGCTTGCCCGGATTGGGCAGACCCAAGGGGGATCCTGACAAAGTCTGACCACTGTGAGTCAAAGAAAACAGTATCAGCATCATCGAAAATCCGGCAAAATTCCTGGACGTACTGATTTGAACGGAGTTCGCAGGAATCGGGGCAAACCAGGTAGTCCGGATTTGAATAATAAGATATGACTAAATTCATACCTATTGTAAGATCTCCGCAGATGCAGTTATAGGTTTTTTGTTTTAGACAGGTCGTGTTCAGCTCAATAGAATCGCTAAGGTTCCTAATATTCACCCGGGTTCTGTAGGGAGTTTTGGATCCGGCATTTTCGTTATAAATAGAGAACTCCAGATCCGGAACAGAATCTCCGGTCACGTCAATTATCTTTTTATAATCGAGCTGTCCGGAGAAATCAGTTGAATCATAGTCTTTTACGATCCACTCTTCCTCCGGATACTCGCCAACAATGAACCCTCTTCGGCTGGTATCGGGAAAATGGAAGTCTTTGGCGCAACCGCCAAGAATGACTCCCAGAAAAAGGATCCTGAGCAGAACAGGAAAATTCACGTATACAATTTTGCTGAGGGTTTGCATGGCCCTGTGTCCCTATATCCCCAGCTTTTTCCTGATCTCTTCGGGTATCCCGTTGCGGTTGACCATAAGGCAGGTGGTCTTCAGTTTCAGGTAGGCGGATGAAATATAGGAGTAGCCTTTATAAGGATTCCCGGCGCCCCAGGAGTTCTTTTCGAAATAATATTTGCCGCCGCCCTGGTCATGGGCGATTCCCACGAGATGCATGCCGTGATCATCGGTGGTCGTATAGTTGTCGAACTCCAGCTGCCTGCGCTCCTGCGTTATTTCGGGTTCCATGCCGGGTTTGAAGGTTTTGCCGTCCCAGTCATCCGGAGGAACCACACCGACCCCCAGGCCCCAGTTGAATCCTTTTTCAAGATCGGAGGCCCAGGCAACCGTGTAACCGTTTCTCAGGGAATAGTCAACGATCTGGTCCAGTTCGTCGATGGTAACATTGTACACGTACCCCCGGTCAAAGTTATCCGGGACTTCAAGGACGAACTGCTCATAGAACGGATGGTGGGTGAATGAGCTGATCTCTACATAATCATCGAGGTTCAACCCCAATGACCCGGCAAAGCTTGCCGGCGTATAGCTGACCCCGTTGTATTCGAAGTTCTTCGGGACTTTTCCCAGGTAAGCATCAACCAGGCTGATAAAACCCTCTTTCCAGACCGGGGTCAGTTTCCCGTTCCGGTTTTTGATGATACCGTCAATGTAACCTTTCAGGACTGCATCCATCTCATTATGGATCACTCCCTTTTCCTTGATTTCATTTCCAAGATACAATGACAGGGGAAGGATGCCGTTCTCACGGATCGAGTTGGTTACCTGGTGAAAAGCTCCACCGGGTCCAAACTCGACCTTTCCGTTCCACCGGACATATTGTTCGGCTTTGTCAATATAGGTGTTCCGGACCGTAAACATGACTGACAGTTCGGTTTCCGGCTTGCCTTTCCGGATCATCTCGGATTCCAGCATGGAAGTGGCTGAGTAGGCCCAGCAAGTGCTGGAGGATCCCTGACTCTTTACCGCTGTCCGGGGATATTCGATCTCCGTGGTGAACTTATAGGGCGGTGGCGGTGTTTTCTTTCTCTGAGCCGCTGTTGTTTCGGGCATCAGGAATAAACCTGCGGAAAGCAGGATTCCAAACGTATAGGCATAAGTCTTTTTCATGATGATCTGGTTTGATTATTTAAGCCCGATTTTTTCAGCAATGGCAGGCGGGATGCCGTCCTTATGAACCATGATGGCGATGGTCCGCATTTTCATGAAAGGTAACGACATATAGGAATAGCCTTTGAATTTGCCTCCGTCGCCCCAGGAATTCTTTTCCAGGTAATATTTGTTTCCGAACTGGTCGGTGGCATATCCAACAAGGTGCATGTCGTGATCATCTGTAAGTTGATAGGAATCAAACATATACTGCCGGTCAGCCTGCGTTATGGCTTTCTCTTCGGCCCGTGGATCATTCACGTCGGCGCCGTCTGCCATGATCCGGCCGAAACCTTCACGGAACCTGAGATCGGAAATGTCAGCTGCCCAGGCCAGGGAAACACCCTGACCAAGAGCATAATCAACTATCTCCATTAGTTCATCAACCGGGACGTTCCACATGGCTCCCTGGGCCCAGTTGTCAGGAATTTCCAACACGCACTTTGAATAGAAGGGGTGATGGGTAAATGAGGTGAACTCAACGTAATCCTCCGCTTTGATTCCCAGTTCCTGCGCAAATTCCCCGGGAGTGTACATCTTTCCATTCCATGAAAAGGAAACGGGCAGTTCTCCGAAATAGGCATCCAGCACGCCATTGAAACCGGTCATCCAAACGGGGCTAACACGGCCGTTGCGGTTTTTAACCACATTCTCGACGATCCCGGTCAGGGCCGAACTGACCTCGCCGTGCTTATGGCTGGTCTCCCCATAGTTCAGGCCCGGATATATATCCCGCGGAACGATACCGTTCCTGGCGATTGAGCTGAGCACGTCATGAGGTTCACCGCCGTCACCGAAATTGCAGGTTCCATGGAACCTGACATACTGTTCCGCTTTGGCAGCGTAAGTATTCCTGACCGTAAACATTTCGGAAAGCCCGATCTCACCGTGCCCCAGGCGGATCAATTCGCTTTCGAGCATGGAAGTGGTGCCAAAACACCAGCAGGTTGAGGTGGATGCCTGGCTCTGAACAGCCAGGGCAGGAATCTGTTTGACCACGGTCATCTGAAATTCCGGTACCGCATCGCCGGCAGGCTTGTCCTGACCGAACATCCGGATGGGGACCAGTAACAGGAAAGTGATCAGCAAACAGGATCCGATCACGGTTTTACGCAGGCTCTTCATAGGATATATTTTAAATGTTTCTTCAGGGAATCGGTCAAAATCTCGTATTTTCACCTTTTCCGGCAGACTCCTAAAATACAAAACGATCCACAATGAAAACAAGTCGAATAGCGATAATTGCATTAATCTTCCTGGCTGTAACCCAGGGAATTTCTGCACAACAAGTCACTACAGCCACACTGATCCATGAACTGACTGACCTGCAGAGGCTTGCAGAGTACCCTGATCCGGCATACAGCAGCATTCAGTTTTCATCCTACGACCGCCGCACGGTGGCCCCTGATAAACAGGGATGGTTTGCCAATGATGACGGATTTGGCGGTGAGCCGGTCCCGGGTTTCCTGGAGGTGATCAAAAAACCCGGTGCAAACAAAGTCGGTGAATACCTGATCTGTGATGTAAAAGGTCCCGGGGCCATCGTCCGGATGTGGACCGCCTATATTGAAGGGGACATCACACTCTGGCTTGACCAGCAAAAGGATCCGGTTTACAGCGGTCCGGCCCAGTTTTTCATCCAGCATACCTATGAAGCCCTTTTAAAATCAGAAATCCGTGAAGAGTGGTCCAATACCCTTTCCCAAAACATGGCATCCTACTATCCCATTCCTTTCGCAAAAGGGTGCCGCATAATCTGGAAAGGAAACCTGGAGAATCTTCACTTTTACCATGTCCAAATCAGGCAATACGAGCCGGGTACCCGGGTGAAAACCTTTTCGGTGAATGATATCCGGGAACTGGAACCCCAGCTGGGCTATGCGGCCAGGGTGCTCTCAAAGCCCTTTGAGACCATCGACTCGATATTGTATAATGCGGATTATGAGGTTGTCTGGCTAAAACCCGGGGAGAAAAAAACAGCAAAAAAGATCGTCGGTGCTAATGCCATCAAACGGATGGCTGTATTTATCACGGCACAGGATCTTGACAAGGCACTGAGGCAGACCGTTCTCGAGATCCGGTTCGATGGATCGCCGTGGGGACAGGTCCAGTCGCCCGTCGGGGACTTCTTTGGAGCTGCCCCGGGCATCAATCCGTATGAATCCCTTCCCTTTACGGTCCTCCCCGATGGCCGGATGGTGTGCCGTTATTTCATGCCCTTCCGCGATTCAGCCGAGGTGATGTTTGAAAACTTCGGTGACCAGGAAGTGACCGTCACCGCTAAAGTGGTGAACGTTCCTTATGCCTGGAAAGAGGGCAGGTCCATGCATTTCCGGGCGCGCTGGAGGGTGGATCATGAGTTGCTGGCAGATCCGCGCCAGATCAAGGACCTGCCGTTCCTGATGATCCGGGGGAAAGGCCGGATGGTGGGTGCCGCCTCCTACCTGATGAATCCGACTTCCGTGCCTTCATCTTACGGCAACTGGTGGGGAGAAGGTGACGAAAAGATCTTCACAGACAACAACCTGTCACCCATTTTTATCGGGACCGGATCAGAAGATTATTACAATTATGCCTGGTCCTCCGAGGAACTCTTCGCCCATGCCTACGGCGGACAGCCACGCAACGACGGTCCGGCCAACCGGGGCTTTGTCACCAACTACCGCTGGCACATCCTGGATAATATTCCATTCTCCCGGAATTTCGATTTTTTCATGGAATTGAACAGTCACCGCGTGGTGGATCATTTCTCCTATGCCCGGATGATCTATGCCTATGCCGTTCCGGGTGCGTACGATGATCACGTCCCGCTCACCAGGGCTGATCTGCGCTGGCTCAAGCTGCCATCGTGGTGGTGGCCCGAAGCTGACGGCCAGGCGTCCAACGCCGTTTTTTATCAGGTCGAGTCTATCGCCTTGGACAAAGATCACCTGACCCTGGTTCAGGACCCGATGTGGGCCGCCGGGCAAATGGCCGTGTGGACTCCCGTTTCGGATAAGGACCAGCTGACCCTGTTGCTGCCTGCTCCGAAAACTGGGAAATACCTGATCTGCCTGACCGTGGCAAGGATGGCAAGATCGGGAAAGATAAAGTTCCTGCTGGATGATAAACCCCTGAAATTCAACGGAAACGATATCCAGGATTTGACTACCGGGTACCGGAATGTATCGAGGAACCTGAGTTCTGAATGGATGGATCTGGCTGAAGGCATGCATGTCCTGACCGTTCTTCCCGGAGACGAAAAGCTCTCTCCTGCGGGTCTGGATTTTGTCTGGATGAAGGGGGAGAAGTGAGGATGTGAAGATGTGAAGATGTGGAGGAGTGGAGATGTGGAAAAGTGGAAAAGTGGAAATGTGATAGAGTAGCCGCCGGTGATCCGGCGCAGTCCGGATTGACCGGTGGATCAGGGTGAAGTAGTTGATTGAGTGATAAAGTGGAAATGTGGAAATGTGGAGTAGCCGCCGGTGATCCGGCGCAGTCCGGATTGACCGGCGGATCAGGGTGAAGTAGTTGATTGAGTGATAAAGTGGAAATGTGGAAATGTGGAAATGTGATAGAGTGAAGATGTGGTAATTATAAATATTATGAGAAAGACAAGATTGATTTTTGTGTTAGGTTTCCTGATGCTGACATCGGCGATTTTTGCGGATGACTATCAACTGGTTTCCCCGGGGGGAAAGGCCAGGATCGTTGTTAAAGTGGATAAAAAGGCAGGTATTACAGCGGATGTTTTTTATCTGAATAAGACCATAACGAACCTGGGTCCCATGGCGATGGAAACAGGAACCGGTACGGTTTTAGGCTCGTCTCCGGTGGTCAGGAAGGTGGTCAAACGGACAGCGGATGAGATCATCCGGCCATCGGTACAACAAAAAAGAAAGGAAATTCCGGATCAGTACACGGAGTTGGAGCTGATCTTTAAGAACTCTTACCGCCTGATTTTCAGGGCCTATGATGATGGCGTTGCCTATCGGTTCAAAACCGATCTTGAAGATGAGCTGATCATTCGATCGGAGCAGGTGCTGTTCACTTTCCCCGAGAATGAGAACAGCTGGATTCCGACCGATGCCAGCATGTTTACGCACAGTGAACGCCTTTATACGCAGATGAGGCTGTCGGAAATCGGGCCCGATACCCTTTCATCGGTTCCGATCCTGATAGACAGGGCGGATGGGATCAAGGTGCTGGTTACGGAAGCTGGCCTGGAGGATTATCCCGGTTTGTATGTTTATGGGACGAATGGGAATACATTGAAAGTCAGGTTTCCCCATTATGTTTTAACGGAGAAGCTCAATCGTGACCGGAATGTCCGCCCGGACCAAGTTGCCGATTATATTGCAAAAACCACCGGAAACCGGTTTTTCCCCTGGCGGGTGGTTGCATTCGCTGCAACGGACAAGGACATTATCGGGAATGACATCGTTTACCGGCTGGCATCACCCTGCCGGCTTGATGATACTTCGTGGATCAAGCCCGGAAAAGTCGCCTGGGACTGGTGGAACGCAACCAACAACAAGGACGTCCCGTTCCGCTCGGGAGTGAACACTGAAACCTACAAGTACTATATCGATTTTGCTGCGAAATACGGAATTGAATATATCATTCTTGATGAAGGCTGGTCCGTTCCGGCCGATCTGTTCAAGATCAATCCCGATGTGGATGTGCCTGGAATTTGCCGGTATGCCGAAAGCAAGGGGGTTGGAGTCATTCTCTGGTGTTTATGGAATGCGCTGGACAAGGACCTTGACCAGGCGCTCGATCAGTTTAAAGCATGGAATGTCAAGGGAGTCAAGGTTGATTTTATGCAACGCGATGACCAGGCCATGGTCAATTATTACTGGAAAGTGTCTAAAGCGGCTGCCCAGAGGAAGATGCTGGTCGATTTTCATGGTGCCTACAAGCCTGCCGGCCTGGAGCGGACCTACCCGAACATGCTGACCCGTGAAGGTGTCAAGGGTCTTGAAAATTGCAAATGGAGTTCTGATATTACTCCGGATCACGATTGCACCCTGCCGTTCATACGAATGTTTGCAGGGCCGATGGACTATACGCCGGGTGCCATGCGCAACGCTGAGAGGGTTAATTTCAATGCTGTCTTTACACGGCCGATGAGCCAGGGCACCCGTTGCCACCAGCTTGGGCTTTATGTGATTTTCGAAAGCCCGCTTCAGATGCTGGCTGACGCCCCCTCCAATTATCTGAGGGAGCCGGAATGCATGGAGTTCCTTTCCATTGTGCCGTCCGTCTGGGACCAGACGGTTCCCCTGGCCGGCAAGGTAGGAGATTATGTCGCCGTCGCCCGCCAATCTGGAACAGACTGGTATATCGGTGCCCTGACCGACTGGACACCAAGGGAACTGGAGGTCAAGCTGGATTTTCTTCCCGGCGGAACCTACCTGATGACCGAGTTTCGCGACGGGATCAATGCCGACCAGTTTGCCGAGGATTTCGTCAAAGAAACACGCATCGTCAAACCAGGTGAGACCATTAAAGTAAAAATGGCTCCCGGAGGAGGATACGCAGCGATGCTGAAGAAGCAATAGTCAAATTATTGATCAAAGGAAAAAGGAAAAAGGAAAAAGGAAAAAGGAGTTGTGTCCACTTTTTCCTTTTTCCTTTTTCCTTTTGCCTTTTTACAGGCTGTTGAGGTCCTGCGGCCTCTGCGCTCCGAAGAACTTGACCACCTTGTGGCCGATGTTGGGGGCGTCGACGTAGATGATGTATGCGCCTGAGGCGATCGGGATCCCATACTGGTTCTTCAGGTCCCAGTCGAGGTAGGTCTGGTCATTGTCCTTGGTGAACCGCCGGACCAGGTTCCCGTTCAGGGCATAGATCGATACCGTGCACAGCTTC
>CAZJNQ010000004.1:91958-93890 GCA_964547475.1 uncultured Porphyromonadaceae bacterium | reverse complement strand
TCCGGAGGTCTTGTTCTTTACGCTCGGAACAATGGAGAAGTCTGGCCGCCTCCTTTGGCGGCACAGTGTCGTCGATTTCGTACCCATGCTTTTTCTGGTGGGCAACAAGTTTGCGCAGAATATCAAGCGTTTCATTCTGCTGCTTCTTGATCTCATTAATTTCTTGGTACAGATCCATTTTTTTTTGTTCTGCCGCCATTCATGGCAGATGGCTGCAAGTAAAAGAAAGAGTATGAGATTGTAGGGGCAGAGTGAGAGTACGAAACAAATACTCTCAATACTAAGTGATCGGAAGTATGCTGAAAAGAAGGCTCGCCCGAATTATGAGGCTAGGTTATTTGATTCCAGCAGCGGAGGCAGTACGACGGACTATTTCACGAAGGGACGTGTCATTATCATTTTTAGCCACATTGGTAATATTCATAGATGTATCACGTCGACCCTCTTGGATATGGATAAATAGTCCTTCTTTTGATATTAACCTTCGTGATCCGGTACCAATGATTAAATGGTATTGCTCGAGAAAATGAAATAGAGTAGCAAGTTCAGAACGACTGCCTTGCCAGTAAATTCTAATATTCTTCTGTTTAAACTCTTGTTTGACTAAATTTTCTGTAGTGAATATTTCTTTAAAACTTTCAAAATCAGTTCTTTTGTTCAGGTATCTCGAAGACAGTTCAGAATATAATCGTCTTACAGTAATTTCCGGTTTCTGTATTTGAATCCCTAATCGGGGCTTCCTTGAATCTTGCCCTGACAATAGGGCTTTAGTTTTAGTCAGGTGGTTCAATAAGTCCTGCTGACGCCGATTGTAATCGGATACTTCATTTGGATTTATGTGCTTCTTTAGGCTGGTTATAAGGGCTGTGATCGAAATAAGGCAATTAGCCTGTTCAACAGCGAAATCTGTCTCAGAAATTTTCTCACGAATGGTATCGGCAAGGGTTGAGAATAGGTGACCATAAAAGGTTTGGATCAATTCCGTTAGGCTTAATGAAGCCAATTGAGGGGTAGCTACAGTAAGCTGAAAACCGTATCCATGAAAATCCGTTTGGGAGTAGAAGTCTATTATATCATCAAATGAAAAACGGTTATCGTAATTGTTCTTTAATACTTCGAGCGGTTCGGAAATAGTGTTTTTACGATTTAATAATGGGCTTGATTTGACATTCGGGAGCCTTCCAGGCTGATGAATATTCATCATATGATTGGCAATCAATCCATAGTCAGGTGGGCAAATATGATCGGTGACAAGTTGGTTTATAACGGACTCGGCATCTGTCGTTGGATGATCTGGATATAGAATCCAGTCATATTTGTGTTTCTCAAGATTGTACCAATAGGAGTAATAGTAGTAGTAGACTGGATAATCGAAATTTTGGGTAAGTAGTTGCAGTACTTTTCTCCGAGAATCAAGTTTTTCCGGAAAGTATTCATGTAGGGTACTAATTTTATCTATGACCTTTTGTTTCGGTTGATTTCTTTTTGGTCGAAAGAGAGCGTACTTAAACACAGTTTTATTATTTTGATTGAATATAGCAAATAGTGTTCTTTTAATGCATTGAAAGGCAAAAATAGAAGGTGCCAAATAGAGACCTAAGCATTGAATAAAATGCGGGTTGTGTCAATAATACACAGAAAATCAAGAATTTAATAGATCGAGGGTTCAAGACCCTCTTTCTCCGCCAACAGTCTGCCTGGCCATCTGCGAAGCAGACTTTTTGTTTTAGCGGCTGCCGCCAAGCTTGCTTGGCGAGATGCCGCAAAAACAAAAAGGTCTTCTCCTACAGGAGAATGGCAAGGCAGACTGTTGAACCTTCCCCTTCAGGGATCATGCCGACTGCAAGGAGGCATAATCCCTGGAGAATGGCAAGGCAGACTGTTGAACCTTCCCCTTCAGGGATCATGCCGACCGCAGGGAGGCATAATCCC
>CAZJNQ010000004.1:0-91858 GCA_964547475.1 uncultured Porphyromonadaceae bacterium | reverse complement strand
TGGAGAATGGCAAGGCAGGCTGTTGATCGTTTCCACCCAGGCGATCATGCCGACCGCAGGGAGGCATAATCCCTGGAGAATGGCAAGGCAGGCTGTTGATCGTTTCCACCCAGGCGATCATGCCGACCAACCTTTCAGAATAAAACTTCCTTAATACTTGGAAATCAGTAGAATTATTTATATATTTTCCTGATTTGCCGGGCTGATTATGAAAACGATCAGAGCTTTTTGGTTACTCATATTGCCGTTCCTGTTCATGAACGGGTGTTCGGATGAGTATTTCACAGCTTGTGAAGATGCTGTCGCCACAGAAATTAGAATTTCTGATAAAGACGTAATACTGGATTATGCTCGTTTATCCGTGGAGAGCGGTTGGGCCAACTGGATAACGGACTTTAAGGTACCTAATGTATGCGGAGGATCAACCGTTTTTTTTGAGGTGGAAACTTATATCAAGGCAGATGCCCAGCTCTATTTCAATCTCTATGTCGAGAACAAGGTCGTCAGACTGAATCAAAAGATTGTGTCCAGGCATGGTACGAAATGGTGTGTTAATTATGGGACCTTTACCTATGAACCTAAAAATCCGGGCAAGTCAACCAATGTTTATTGCTACTTTAAATTCAGGCTTCCGGCCGGAGCGGATGGGGGTGGTGATTTCGACTATCTCAAGCAGAACTTCAAATCCTACAGTATCACGTTTAGTTATTTAAAGCTATTGGAGTAATCATCATCCAAATGTTTAAAGTAGTGATCAATATTCTGGTTGCCGCAACGCTGATCCTTGCTCCTTGCTGCAATCTGGTCAATTTTGAATATACGGGTGAGGATTGCGGAACCACCGTGGAACAGACTGATTCGATTTCCTTTACCCGTGAAAATTTCCCATCCAATCCGGCCTACGGGACCGTGGCGGAGATGGCCACTGTTGGTCTCCGGCTGATTGCTTCAGACTTTTGTGCAAAAGATCCTGTCAGCGCTGATTTTCTTCTCCGGCTTGATCCGGATACGTTGCCTGTTTATATAGCTGTCCTTGTCCTTTCCGACGAAGACATGCTGGAAATCCCGGTAAGCTGGGAAACAGACGATTATACTGATTTTTACTCAGGACACCTCGACAGTGTTTTTACGAAAAGAAATCCGGGTGAAAGTTTCGTCGTCATGATCGAGATGATTTTTCAGGATCAGGGGGATTACATACCCAATATCGAACTGGCCAGGAAATGGCTCATCCGATCGGAAATACGGGCAACCTATCAGAAAAAAATTCAATAATCCTCACCGTTCACTGGAGAACAGAACGGACAAAGATTTAGAATCCCACCTCAACGTATCGGATATTGGTCCTTTTATCGGTATAGCATATGAGCACGCGACCGTCAGATGACTCGATGATCGCGGGATAACTGTATTCTCCTTCTTTCCGGTCCTCAAGGACCAGGATCTCTTTCCAGTGAATGCCATCCGCCGAGGAAGCCAGGCTCAACTTGTTCCGGCCGTTATACCAATCCGGTCCCATTTGCAGCGGGTTATAAACAAGGAGAAAATTGCCGCCGGACAGGGTGATCCCGTCGATCCCGGAATTGGGGTTGGGCAGGGGAAGGGGGGTCAGTGGCTGCCAGGTCTGGCCGGAATCATCGGACAGGGAGCTGACCACCACATTCTGCTTGCTCCGGCAAAGGATCTGATAGCATTTTGCAGAATGCTGCAGGATAGTGGGTTGGATCACTTCGAATGAAGTCCCCGATTCGACGGGAATCATTTTCCAGGTTCCGGTACTCATGTCGAAGAGTTCCATGTGAACACTCCAGCGGGAATCAGTTTCCACGCTCGAGGGACATAAAAGCCTGTTCTCGGGGAGCTCGACCGGTTTGTTCTTGACCGGTCCCAGGAAACCCTCGGGCAAACTGACCGGATCACCCCAGGTTCTTCCCTCATCAGGAGATATTTTCATCATCCCAAACCACTCCCTGGGATTCCTGCCCACTTTATAGAAAAGGTAAACCAACCCTGATTTGGAACGGAAGAGAACCGGGTTCCAGCAGGGATAAATCTCAGATTCACTGATTTTTCCATCAGCCAGGCAAACCGGTTCAGACCAACCGCCCGGAGTCTCATACACCCCCCAAATCCTTACATCCAGAGAACCTTCATGAGTACCGCCAAAAAAAGCAACCAGAATCCTGCCATTCCCGAGCTCGACCAACGTGGAGGCATGGCATTGCTGAAAGGGAGGATCGTTTAGGATCTTTTCCTCACTGATGACCTTCTGGCCAAATGAAACCTCAGTCCCCAACAGTGTGAAAATGGCAATAAGGGCAATCCTCTGCTTTACAGGTACGATCATAATCCGCTAAGATGTATCACAAATATACAAATCACGAATCACGAGTCACGATTCACGAGTCACGAATCACGAGTCACGAGTCACGAGTCACGAGTCACGAGTCACGAATCACGAGTCACGATTCACGAGTCACGAATCACGAGTCACGAATCACGAGTCACCAGTCACCAGTCACCAGCCACCAGTCACCTGTCCTAAATATCCTGTTACGGAATCGCTGACACCATTAACATATTTTTAGTTTTCATTTGTAGCAAACTGTCAGTGGTGATCGTCATACTATTGAAAATAACTCGAAACGAACCATGAAGATTAAAATCAAACTGATTCTATTACTATGGCTGTTCAGTTTATGCCTGGGTTTTACCCAGCAGCAGGAGCAACCGAAAAAAAGCTATTCCGCCACGCGTCTGGCGCAGCAGGCTCCCGTTATTGACGGTAGCCTGGATGATCCGGCCTGGCTGAATGTTCCCAGGGGAGGGCAATTTGTCCAATACGAACCGGTAGAAAATGTGCCGCCTTCCGAGCAGACGGAATTTGCCGTTGTCTATGACGAAAATAACCTCTATGTGGGAATCTGGGCCTGGGATTCTCAACCCGACAGCATTTCCCGCAGGATGACCCGCCGGGATGAGATTGAAGGTGACATCGTTGGCTTTGACGTGGATAGCTATTATGACCACCGCACGGCATTTGGATTCTGGGTGTCAGCCAGCGGGGTCAAAATGGACCGGGTAGTGACCGAGAACGGTATGTATGAGGACGAGACCTGGGACCCGATCTGGTATGTGGAAACTCAGATCACAGACAAGGGATGGACGGCTGAAATCCGGATTCCTTTGAGCCAGCTCCGTTTCGGAAATAAAACGGAACAGATCTGGGGATTCGATGTCATGAGAAATATCTTCCGCAAGGAAGAAACGTCCCTGTGGCAGCCCATTGCCAGGAATGCACCCGGTTTGGTAAGCTTTTACGGTGAACTGACAGGCATCACCAATATCAAGCCTAAAAAACAGTTGGATATCACTCCTTTTGCCGTGACCGGTGTCAAAACCTTTGAGAAGGTTGAAGGCAATCCTTTTGCCACCGGCAGGGACTTCCGCCTGAACGGCGGGGTGGATGCCAAAATCGGTGTCACCAATAATTTCACCCTGGATTTATCCCTGAACCCGGATTTTGGACAAGTTGAAGCGGACCCTTCGCTGGTCAACCTGACGGCTTACGAAACTTTTTTCATGGAAAAGAGGCCTTTTTTCATCGAGGGCAAAGGTATCCTCACGATGCCGCTCATGTTAGGAGACGGTGACCTGGCAGATGAGAACCTGTTTTACTCGCGGAGAATCGGCAGAAGGCCCCATGGAAATCCCATGCTGGAGGCGGGCGAATATGCTGACGAAAAAGAGTTCACTTCGATCCTGGGTGCAGCCAAGCTAACTGGTAAAACGGATAATGGCTGGTCATTCGGCCTGATGGAAAGCGTGACGCAAAAGGAAACGGCTGAGATTGATTCCCTGGGGACCAGGAGTTACCAGACCATGGAGCCCTTGTCGAATTATTTGGTTGCCAGCCTCCGGAAGGATTTGAATGAAGGGAATACGGTGATCACAGGCCTGGTGACGGCAACAAACCGCGATCTGACAGACACGGGTTTGGAATATCTCCATAAATCCGCCTATACCGGATGTTTCTCATTTGAACAGTATTTCAAAAACAAGACCTATCTGTTGTCTGTAAAGACCTATTTCAGTGATGTCAACGGTACTCCGGAAGCCATAACACGGACACAGGTGTCATCGACCCATTATTACCAGCGTGAAGACCGGCTGAGATACCTCCTGGATACTACCCGGACCAGCCTGATGGGCAACGGCGGGAGCGTGATCTTCGGTAAACTGGGTAATTCCCCTCTGCAATGGGCATTTTTCCTGAACTGGAAATCCGCTGGCGTGGAGCTGAATGATGTGGGCTATTTACAGTCGGCTGATAACCTGATGTCAATTTTCTGGGCTGGATACCGGATCACAGAACCCTTTTCGATCTTTCGCATGATAAATTTCAACACGAACCATTGGGGAATGTTTGATTTTGCAGGCCAATACCTGGGATATGGAGGCAATATCAACGGATACATGGTATTCAAGAACCTGTGGGAAATGGGGTATGGATTGAACTGGAATACAGCCAGCCTGTCCACCACGCTGCTCAGAGGCGGCCCGGCATTCCGGGAACCGGGAGATCTTCAGCCCTGGTTTCAGCTTGAGACCGACAGCCGCAAGAAATTCAGTATGGAGCTTAACGGATATGGGAGATGGAGCGATGAAGGACACGGCCGTATGGCCGGGGCGCAACTTGAACTGACCTACAAACCGATCAATGCTCTGGCTGTCAGCTTATCACCCGGTTATACCTCCAGTCATTCAAACCTGCAGTATATCCAGAAAACCAGTAATGACGGAGATGATCGCTACATTTTCGGTACCATCGATCAGAATGTCCTGAGCATGTCTCTCAGGATCAACCTCACACTGACTCCCAATTTCACGATCCAGTTTTGGGGTCAACCCTTCCTGGCTTCGGGTCTCTATTCAGACATGAAGTACATTACCGATCCACAGGCAAAAAACTATGCCGACAGGTACCACGTTTTTTCTGCGGACCAGCTGGATTGCCATAAGAGTGAAGGCTATTGCCTGGTTGACGAAAATGTGGACGGAGAATCCGATTATACCATAGGATATCCTGATTTCAACGTCCAGGAGTTCAAATCGAACCTGGTCCTTCGATGGGAATACCGGCCGGGATCCGTTCTGTTTCTGGTTTGGTCACAGGACCGCAGCGGGTTTGATCCCTATGGAGATTTTAATTTCGGGCGGGATTTCGGCAATCTCTATGATATAACACCAACGAATGTCTTTTTAGTTAAATGCTCATACCGTTTCGGGTTATGAAGCGGGAAGAGGCTGACCGCAGGGGCTTCAGACGCGCAAGCTAAAAGGTCCAGCCGATCGTAACCCCTCCTGCTTCCGGCGAGGCCCAGGGCATCATCACAAGATGTTCCCGGGCCTTTGCTTTATGCAATGCCGGTATCAGGTAACCTGCCAGGCCGCCGACCAATGCCCCGGTCATCACATCCGTGGGATAATGCCATCCGGAACGTACCGATAGTATTCCGGAAAAAGTTGACAGGGATAAGGTGGCTGCCCAGATCCAGGGCTTCAGCTTGCTGGCGGGAAAAAGGTCGGAGAATACCTGGGAGAGAAATACGGAATGGTAAAACAGGATGGTGGCATTACCTGAGAAGAAGGACTCGTTGTTGGCCCCACGATCCCGGGTGGTCAAAGGCAGATCTGTGTTGTATGCATAGGGGCGTGGCCTTTCAACCAGTGTTTTTGCCAGAAGCATGGTCCCGATGCTCAGATAAAGGCCTTCAAGGTACATCAGCGAGAGTGTCTTCAGGGATTCCCATTCATGGGTTTTCCCTTTACTGTAAAGCCCGTATGAACCCACTGACAGGCAGGTGATCACAACCGATGCCGGCTCAAAGCTTTCGCGGAGGTCATTCAGCGGGGGTTCCCAATAACGGGTGGCGAACCGGTCAAAAGGATTTACATCCGCAGGATTTAGGAGGGCCAGGTCATTTACCTTCATTTTGGCTTTACGGTTATGGCCGATAACGGCTCCATGGATCAGGGCAGATCCCGATGCAATCAAAACCGCGTCCCGTCCTGAACGCAATTCGTAAGGAAAGTTCACCGCCTGGCTGAATCCCGGCAGGACCAGGGACAGCATAATCAGTGTAATCAGTCCTTTCAGTTTCATAATCGCTTAATCAAAAAAGGGTTCACGCACTTTTCCGTCATGCTGGTCAAACAGCATGCTGATCTGATCCGCAGTGATGCGCGGTGTTGATAGTTCGGGAAGATGATCCCTTTTAAAAAAACCTGTTTCGGAAGTTTCAAGATGATCCTTCATTACCCATTCCATGAAATGGCATTCGATGAAAACCTTGTAAATGTAATATAGCCCGGGGGGATGTCCATGACGGCTTTTATCCATGATACCCAGAAGTCTGGAGGGCTCAACACGTGCCCCGGCCTCTTCACGGGCCTCCTTGACCGCAATTTCTGCGGGCGTGAAACCAACGTCAGCCCAACCACCCGGAAGCGACCAGCAACCGTCGATCTTTTCCCTGACCATGAGGATTTCACCCTGATCATTAAAGACCACAGCCCTTACATCCACTTTGGCTGTCTTATACCCGTCCGACTCAACCAGGATGGCACCCAGATCGGTTACCGGCGTATTACTTAATTCCGATAAAATATCCAGGCTGAGCATTCCTATTTCACGGTACCTTTCCCGGTCAAAGTCATTCCCGGAATAGTGAACCCCGATTTCCGAAAGTGCTTGTATCTGTTTGATTTTGTTGAGTATATCCATCAGAAAAAAACTCTATATTTGTTGCCCTAACGATGAATAAAGGTTGGTAATTTAATTTGTAAATCTATCGGCAATGCCATGAATTTTGGAGGAATTGATGAAAAATTCACCGGGTATTCAACCGCGCCAGTAGTGATCCTGCCTGTTCCGTATGACGCTACAAGCACCTGGATCCGGGGCGCGGACCGCGGACCGGCTGCCATCCTGGAAGCTTCAGCCAACATGGAGCTTTACGATATACAAACCGGAAGCGAGGCCTACCTGAAGGGCATACACACGGCTGATCCGGTCGGCTTGACCGATGATCCCGAAACCATGGTAAATGAAGTGGAGCATTCGGTAATGAACTTTCTGCGCGATGGCAAAATCCCGGTCATCCTGGGTGGCAACCATTCAGTGACCATAGGCGCTGTAAAGGCCTGTTCGGCGGCTTTTGACAACCTGACGGTGCTGCAGCTGGATGCTCATACCGATCTCAGGCCGGAATATGACGGAAGCCCTCTGAATCATGCCTGTACCATGGCCCGGGTAGCCGAAATGGCCCGGATCATCCAGGTCGGGATCCGCTCCATGTGCGTCGAGGAAGTACCCTTCCTGCAAAAGGACAGGATCTTTTATGCTCATGAAATCACCGGACAAACTACCTGGCATGAGAAAGTCAGCACACTGATCACAGGTCCGGTTTACCTGACCGTCGATCTGGATGTCTTCGATCCTTCTGTGCTGCCATCGACCGGAACACCGGAACCGGGAGGCATGACCTACCCCGAAGTATATCAATTCCTGTCGCATGTCATTACCAACCATAGTATTATAGGATTCGATGTGGTTGAACTGTGCCCGAACCCTGCCGAGAAATCTTCGGATTTTCTGGCTTCAAAGCTGATCTATCAATTAATAAGTCTGATAATTAGGTGACTATGAGCAAAAAGAAAGAATGGCTGAAAGAGGTTATCGAGCATATCGATATTACCTCCTTTGATTCCACCCCGATCATCGACTCGATGAGAAAAATGTCTTTCTCCTCGAGGGATACGGCAACCGCTGCCGACATCCTGATGCGGATGGTAAACGATAAGGAGTGCACCATCATGCTGACCCTGGCCGGAAGCACCAGCGCCGGGGGCTGCATGCAGGTTTATGCCGACATGGTCCGGAACAAGATGGTGGACGTGGTTGTTGCCACCGGGGCTTCCATTATCGATATGGACTTCTTTGAAGCTTTGGGTTTCAAGCATTACCGTGGTCGTATGGATATCATTGACAGTCAGCTTAGAAGCTTGTATATAGACCGGATTTATGATACCTTCATCGATGAGATGGAGTTGCAGAACTGCGATATGGCTGTCAAGGCAGTTGCTGATTCGCTGGAAAAGCGTCCTTATTCATCGAGGGAATTTATCCGGGAGCTGGGTAAATTCTTGATCGGACACTCGGTCAAGAAAAACAGCCTGGTCCAGACTGCCTATGAAATGGGTGTTCCGATTTTCTGTCCTGCTTTTTCGGACAGCAGCGCCGGATTCGGACTGGCCAAGCACCAATGGGAAAATCCCGGAGGGCATATTTCCATCGATAGCGTCAAGGACTTCCTGGAATTGACTAAAATCAAGATGGAAGCACCGGCCTCCGGCTTATTCATGATCGGAGGAGGAGTTCCTAAAAACTTTGCACAGGACACGGTGGTTTGTGCCGAAATCCTGGGCAGGGATGTCCCGATGCACAAATATGCCGTCCAGATTACCGTTGCCGATGTACGCGACGGCGCCTGCTCTTCCTCAACCCTGAAGGAGGCCAGCTCCTGGGGGAAGGTCGATACCGTTTACGAACAAATGGTTTACGCTGAGGCAACTACCGTCGTGCCGCTCATTGTCAGCTATGTTTATCATAATGCAGGCTGGAAGGAAAGGCCTGCCAGGAACTGGACCAACCTGTTCAAATAGGAAGAAAAAAGTCCCTCCGCCTCCCGAAGGGCTTTTTGCTATTGGATGCGGAAAACTATCGCATATTCTTGATCCCCTGTTTCCCTGACCTTTCTTGGAACCCGGACCAGAAGGCCCAGGCCAGTTGTTTCGTACCCGACTGATCCCGGGAATCCCAATACGTCAATTTTAGCTTTTTTCTTAGGCGTATAATTCTTTACGGTGAAAAGTTCAGGGAGAGATTCACCCTCCTTCAGGCAGTAAATGATGTAATGGGCCGAGCCGTCCTTTTTCTCGGTATGATAAACCGGGCCTTGATAGAAAGGAGCGGACTTTCTCGTTCCGTAAATCGCTTCGCTGTTAATCTTCATCCAGGCTCCGGTTTCCTCGAGCGACTGATAGGCCCCGTCATCCCAGGTGCCTTCCGGACTGGGCCCGATGTTTAGCAGCAGGTTTCCTCCCTTGGCCACAATATCCGTCAAAAGGTGAACCACCTGACGGCCGCTCATATATTTGGCATTGAACGAGTAGGACCAGCCGCCGCCCAGTATCATGCAGGATTCCCATGGATAGTCAAGCTGCTCTTTGGGAACCCGGTTCTCAGGGGTCAGATAATTCTGATTCGGCCCTTCCACCGCACGGTCGACAACAATCAGTCCAGGTTGCTTCTGGCGTGCTTTGGCTGCCAGCTCGTCCATCCGAATATCCAGGTTTTGCATGCGTATAAAATTGTAATCAGGTGCATGAACATATTCATTGATCTCCTCCTGGGTCCTTTTCCTGACCCAGCCCCCGTCCAGCCAAAGGATATCCATGGGACCGTAATCAGTCATCAGTTCCATGATCTGGTTATGCGTGAATTGAACAAAATTCTCCCAGCGATCGGGGTACTTCTGGATGGAATAGTTGACCATCCTGTCTGGCGTTGCGAAGTTTGGCCACCAAAAAAATTCCGAATGCCAATCGGGTTTGCTGAAATAAGCTCCCGTCCATAATCCCTCAGCCCTGAAAGCCGAGAAAATCTCTTTGGCGACATTGGCTTTTGGGTTTTGATGGAAGGGGGTTTTGGGATCGGTGATCTTATAGTCCGTATACTTGGAATCGAACATGCAGAAACCGTCATGATGCTTGGTGGTGAAAACAACATATTTCATGCCCGCACCCGCAGCAGCTTTGGCCCACTTCCCGGGATTGAACTTCTTGGGATTGAAGGTCGTTTGAAGGTTTTCATATTTGGCTTTGTAATCGGTGTAGTTGTCCATGTTCCTGCGGCACCAGCCCTCGTCTTCCGAACAGATGGACCAGGACTCAACGATTCCCCACTGGCTGTATGGACCCCAATGCATCAGGAGGCCGAACTTGAGGTCCTGCCATTGTTCAAGCTTTTGCTGGACCAGGGGATCTTCAGGAGGGTAATATCTTTGCTGTGGTTCATGCTGGCCGCGCAGACCGGGGGCCAAGATGCCAAGAATGAGGAAGTAAATAAGCTTTTTCATGTCAAAGGTTTTTATTCTACGATAATTTCATCGGCAAATAACCAACATGGATTACCTGCGCCTGAATGACCGGCCGGACAAATTCCGAGGTTTTTGGCCTCTATCCGTACATAACGCGCCTGGACGGGATCAAAACTGAGGAGGAGATCCTGAATCCTTCGCTCGGGATCATTGGTGCTTATAGTGTTGACACTTTTCCCCAGCAGAGAAAATGACTGAATGTCAGGCGAGTAAAAGAACAGTACCTCGGTAGGGAAGAAGATCCAGCTGCCTATGGCCTGCAGGGCGCCTAAAGTAATTTTGCGGATGGATTGAACCGTTCCCAGGTCAATGACGGTTATCAGATCCAGCCCGTTAAACCCTTGCCAGGATCCGTCGGCATAATTAATGCTTCCACGGATACCGTCGACCAGTGCCTCATGACCTCCCCCCGTGTATGAATCAGCATAAGGATTGACATAGGTCACCGGTTTGCCGGAGGCGAGGTGAACCAGGAGCGTTTTCACCGAGGTGTTGGAGATTTTATTTTTATCTGCATAGGCCGCCGCCTTGATTGTGGTTGTCCGGTCTATGACAAACGGAACCGTATAGAGATTACTCTTCACCTCCGGCTCAGAGCCATCAGTCGTATAATGTATCGAAGCTCCCGGGAATTTCGTATCCAGTGTGATTTCAAACTGACCTGTTTCAGGATTTCGCTTGGTGGTCACGGATACATTGGCAAAGCTTTTCGCAAAATTGATCTCCAGGAAGGAATAGCGTTCCAGGTGTCGTGCCAGACGGGTGGTGAAATCGGTATAGTCTTTCAGTGAAGCCGGTGTCCAGCAGACTTCACTCATGGCAGCGAGCCTGGGATAAGCCATATAGTCGGCATGTTCGGATGTTGCCACGTATTCGGTCCATAGATTGGCCTGTGCCCCCAGTATCAACCGGGCCTCTTCCTGGTTTAACGCTTCAGGGACCGGCTCGAAGGAATAAACCTTTTCAAGGGGCACATAACCTCCGATGGCGATCGGTTCCATTTCCGGAGCCCCCTGGTAGTAATCGATGTAGCAATGGGAAGTCGGTGTCATGACCACCTTGTGGCCTGACCGGGCTGATTCTATGCCGCCCTGAACACCCCGCCACGACATGACTGCCGCGTTGGGCGCCAGGCCGCCTTCCAGAATTTCATCCCACCCGATCAGCTTCCTGCCGTTGTCATTTAGAAACCTCTCCATGCGCCGGATAAAATAGCTTTGCAGCTCTTTTTCGTCCTGCAGGCCTTCTGTACGGATCCTTTTCTGGCATGCCGGGCACAGGGTCCACTGGGTTTTATCCGCTTCATCACCTCCTATATGAATATATTCCGAGGGGAAGAGCTCCATAACTTCCCTGAGCACATCCTCCAGGAAGGTAAAGGTTTTATCCTTTCCGGCGCAGAAAATATTGTCACAGGGCCAGATGCCACCGGGCAGGACATACAGCGGCTCTTCCCGGCAGGAGAACTCGGGGTAGGAGGCGAGGGCACCGGTTGCATGGGCAGGCATTTCTATTTCAGGGACGATGGTTATGCACCGGTCGGATGCATATTTGACCAATTCGCGGATCTCATCCTGCGAGTAGAAGCCGCCATAATCTGCAATCTCGCCCGGCTTCTGGGCTTCCCGGTCGTTCCAGTGCCGGTCTTCACGGTTCACGCGCCAGGCTCCGACCTCAGTCAGTTTTGGGTATTTCCTGATTTCCACTCTCCAGCCCTGGTCGTCGGTCAGGTGCAGGTGTAACCTGTTCAGCTTGTGGATAGCCATATGATCCAGAACTTCGCGGACATAGGAAACCGGGAAGAAATGGCGGGATACGTCGAGCAGGAATCCCCGCCAGGCGAACCGGGGTGCGTCCGATATAGTAACCCGGGGGATACTCCAGGCGGTCCCCGTGACGGGCTTTTCGGAATAGATGGCGGGAGGAAGAAGTTGAAAGAGGGTCTGGATACCGTAAAAGATCCCCGCAGTGGAAGAACCCTTGATGGTCACGGTTTGGCCGGAGACGGTGAGGGAATAGCCTTCAGATCCCAGGGAATCCTGGATTGAGGGGTCTATCTCAAGCCTGATCGAACGTCTCGTTTCCCGGCTGCCGATCTCCAGGTCGAATCCTGCCGCTTTCTTTATCCTGCCGGCCAGAAATACAGCATTTGCTGAAAGCAGATCCGGATCTGAAAGGTATATGGAGTACCGGTCCGTTAACCGGATCTGCCCGTTGCCTTGAACCAGGCTTTCCGGCTTGGGAATGATTGAAACCGGGCTCAATTCCCGCATAGTGCAGGCACTCATCAGGCAAAAGATCAAGGATGTGCAGAGGAGAACAGGTCCTATTCTGATTGTCATCTGGAGTTAATTTAATATTCTGATCTTTATATTCCTGAAACTCACCTGATTGCCATGATCCTGGAGAAGGATCGGACCTTCGGTCGCCTCCCCGAAAGCCGGATAGACGCTATACTTGCTTTTCTGGACCAGAGCCCTGAAGATTTGCGTACCCCTCTCATATTCAACGGTCTTTTTACCATTCAGCCAGTGCTCTACCAGGTTTCCTTTGGCCATGATCCGGGCAGTGTTCCATTGACCGGGAGGATTCAGGGCCTTGCCATCCAGCGGTGGAATCAGGTCGTACAAACCGGCACAGGTCCGGTTGCCGCCAACGCCCGCCAAAGCATCGGGGTGGTTGGCATCATCCAGCAACTGATACTCCAGCCCGATGGCGGAACCAACCCCTTTGTTAAGTCCTTCCACCACGAAATACTTGATCCCGCTGTTGGCTCCCTGCGATAGCCTGAAGTCAACCTGCAATTCAAAATCCTTGTATTTTGCTGTGGTCACAATATCTCCGCCGTTAGCCGATTCACCTCCCGATGCTCCCTGTACATTCAGGCATCGATCCTTGATCTCCCATCCTTTTTCGGGGAAAGCGGTCTTGTCAGCCCCTCTCCAACCCAACGTGGTTTTACCGTCCCACAACAGCTTCCAACCTTGAGCTATCTCCCAGCCGGTCAGGGTATTCGGAATGGCTGAGATCTCCCTGACGGAGGGAGGCATCGGCAAACGGTACTTTTCAGGTTCCCGCGTAATGATCCGGATGTTTCTCCATTTGACCTGAATGCCGGAGTTTGCCGGATCATCGCCTATGCCGTGAACCTGGAGCCCTATGAAACCGCTGGCATCCATATCATCTGTCAGGTTGGAGGCCGGCACGCCGTTCAGCCATACCCGGATGGAAGTCCCGATGGCTTCCACGCGGTAGAGGTTCCATTCGTTCTTCCTGAACGCCCTGCGGGCATCCGGATTATCAGCCAGGGTGTAAAGCCAGGCGCGACGCGCTTCATCATAAATTCCGGCACTCCACGCACGATCCGAAGGGTCGATCTCCACCTGATAACCATGTACCCTGCCATTCTGATAGGCGGGGTAGCTATGGCTCCTGACCTGCACTCCGGAATTAAGCCGGGAATCCACCCATACTTCGAACTCAAGGATAAAATCGGAATAATCTTGGGTCGTGCACAGAAAACTGTTGGGAGAACCGGCCACCGTGCTTCCGACGATTGCTCCATCCTTTACCGTATACCTGGCAAACCCGTTCAGCTGCTTCCAGCCCTTCAGGTTCTTTCCGTTGAACAGCCGGGTCCAGGGATCCTGGGCTGTTGCTTCAATCGATAATCCAAAGAAAATCAATAAAAAAAGTGCAAGATTAATTCTTTTCATGTTGGGTTTGAATTGATTTTTTGAATAGACAAATCTGAATTTCCCGGCCATGATTACAACCAATGAAATTAACAATATCGGTTATATTTGAATCTAAAACTCAGAAAACTTACGGTCATGAAGAATTTCGAATATTATAATCCCGTCAGGATACTGTTTGGGAAGGGGACCATTGCGAAAATACCCGAACACTTGCCTGAAAAGATACCGATCCTCCTGGTATACGGAGGCGGCAGCATCCGGAAAAATGGCGTTTACGACCAGGTCATGGAAGTGTTGAAAGAGTATGAATATTATGAATTCCCTGGGGTCCAGCCCAATCCCGTTTATGAACAATTGTTGCCGGCCCTGGATATCATCAGGGAGAAAAAAATCGGGTTCATCCTGGCAGTCGGAGGCGGTTCGGTCATCGACGCATCCAAGTTCCTGGCTGCGGCAGCCTGTTACAAGGGCAAGGATTCCTGGGATATCCTGCTTAAAGGTGCCCAGGTCACTTCTGCCATACCTCTGGGCACAGTCCTGACCCTGCCGGCGACAGGTACTGAGATGAATGCCAATGCGGTGATAACCAGGAAGTCTCTGGGGCAAAAATTATCCTTCGCTTCCAGTGAGGTGATGCCGCGCTTTTCCGTGCTGGATCCACTGGTCACCTATTCCCTGCCTAAAAACCAGCTGGCTAACGGCGTGATCGATGCCTTTATTCACGTCCTTGAGCAATACCTGACCTATCCGGCAAAGGCGGAGGTGCAGGACCGGTTTGCAGAGAGCCTTCTGCTCATTTTGAGAGACACGGGCTCCAGGATCTATGCCGATCAGCAGCCTGATTACAATGACCGAGCCAATCTCATGTGGGCAGCGGCCAATGCCTTGAACTCATTCCTTTCAAAGGGCGTTACAACCGATTGGACCACTCATACCCTGGGTCATGAATTGACCGTCCTCTACGGGCTGGACCATGCAGTCACCCTCGCCATCATTCTTCCAGGCGTGATGGATGTTGCCGGGGAACGGAGAAAGGATAAAATGCTCCAGTATGCCGATAGGATATGGGGAATCACCAGTGCCGATCACATGGCGGCTATCAGGGAAGCAACCCGGATAACCGACCAGTTTTTCCGCTGTCTGGGAGTGAATACCCGGCTTTCTGAACATGGTATCGGGCTTGAGGTTATCGATAAGGTAGTCAGCCAGTTAAAGAGCAGGAACGTGACGTACCTGGGACAAGGAAAGGATTTGACCATCGAGGACGTTCCGGCAATTTTTAAATCCAGGCTATAATTATCTTGAGCTAAAACAGTAGATTTGGCTGGCTAACACAATTCAGAACCAAAACTTCGCGACATGGATAACCGGACTATGGAGAAAGTGAAAACTTCACTGGTCAAGCTCGATGGGAGAAATTTCCTGATACCATTCATTCTGGTCACCAGTCTTTTTTTTCTGTGGGGCTTTGCCCATAGCCTTCTTGATGTGCTAAACAAGCATTTCCAGGATATCCTGGGGATCACCAAGGCCCGGTCAGGGTGGATCCAGGCAGCGCTCTACGGAGGATATTTCCTAATGGGTATTCCGGCCGGATTGTTCATGAAGCGTTTTGGCTACCGGAAAGGGATCATTTTCGGCTTGCTGCTTTACGCATTCGGCGCCTTTCTGTTCCTCCCGGCCACCTACATACAGACATTTGAGTTCACCCTGCTATGCCTGTTCATCATAGCATGCGGGCTGACTTGCCTGGAAACCGCGGCCAATCCTTATACGACAGTGCTCGGGCCGAAACACAGCGCGGCCCAGAGGATCAACCTTTCCCAATCTTTCAATGGCTTGGGCTGGATGGTCGGACCGACCATCGGCGGCATACTGATTCTTGGAAACACCTCGTCGGGAGTGGATGGCAACAAGTTTTCATCGATGGCTTTGCCCTACATGATCATTGGCTCCTTTGTCCTGTTGGTCGCGTTTCTGTTTATCATGACGAAGCTTCCGGAGATCAATGAGGAAGAGGCAGAACACCGGGAGCCCGGTGAGATAACCCGGCCTTTCTGGAAGCAGAGGCACTTCGTTTTCGCAGTCATTGCCCAATTCTTTTATGTGGCTGCCCAGACCGGTGTCAACAGTTTTTTTATCAACTATGTAACTGAAACCATGCCGCAGTTTACACCCGAAAAGGCGGCTTATCTGCTTTCGTTGGGCTTCTTTTTTTTCTGGCTCGGAAGGGTTTCAGGCAGCGTGATCATGAAGTGGATCAAGCCTAACCGGATGATCGCCGTTTATGCCTTTGTCAATGTCCTCACCATGTGCCTGGTTGTCGCCAACCTCGGATGGATATCACTGATAGCCCTTTTCTTGACTTATTTCTGCATGTCGATCATGTTTCCAACCATATTTGCCTTGGGAATCAAAGGGCTCGGAGCGCAGACCAAACAGGCATCGTCCTACCTGGTCATGGCTATTGTGGGTGGTGCAGTTTGCCCTGTTTTCATGGGATATATCGCTGATATTTCGGGGATGGAGATCGGATTCCTGGTTCCGATGGCCTGCTTCGTGATCATTTTTCTTTTCGGATGGAGGGGGTACAAAATCAGGAAACACCTGCAGCAGGCTGTTTAAAACCCTTCAGCCGACAGGTTTTGGGTATAAAAAAGAAACCGGTCGATAATCTGAGCTGCGAGGATTGCCATTAATGTCAGGATGACCGGAAGGAAAAGGTAACGGTTGTGGACCATGTCCGACCGGATGGACAGCAAGGCCCAGATGCTGCATCCCAATCCAAGGAAATAGCAGACCAGGCGCAGATAGAACCAGACCAGGTTGTCATGGAGCAAAACATTCAGGGTCAGTCCTGATGATCTTTCCATAATCCCGATCCAGGAGAGGTACAGGGGAACCAGCGCAATCTGGATGGCGATAACGGATATGGCAAGGATTGACAGGGCTTTCTGGCTGGCCCAGGAACCGCTGTTAATTTGAAAAAGGAGAAGGATTCCCGTTCCGAGTATGATGGATGACAGGTAAAATCCTGCCGGCGTAAACAAACTGTTCCAGGCAGGACGGCCTGGGATCATATAGATCCGGCTCATGCAATAGATCAAGACCAGGCCTGCAAGAACAGTCAGGTCAACCAGCCATTTCATGGACCTGCCGGCTGACGGAAACCGGAAATGCAGAATGGTAACGACCAGCAACAAGCCGGTAAATATCAGGAGTGATATGACTTCCCTGCTGAGCCATGAGCCTGACAGGTTGGAAAGTGTTTTAGGGGCATTCAGGGGATTCCCAAGGTGCAGGAAAGAACATCCCACACCTACCATAGCTGCCGCAAGGGCGATCATCAGTATCCATTGGAACCTCGCAGGCAGATCCACCCGTGTCCGGTACAGGGGAAAAAGAAGGAACAGGTCATAGATCAGGATGATTCCTGCTGAAAGCTGCATGGCCAGGGTGAAAACCATCAATGGCCATTCCTTACTGCTCATTTTTGACCTCCTCCCGGTTCATGATGGCTGCGGTCATTTTTTGTGCATCGTCGGTTCCTTTGTGAGGCCTGATGATCAGGGAAGGGTGGGTTATCCCGGGATCCGGCAGTGGGTAAACCGAACGGATAGTACCGTACCGGGCTTCGAGTTGTTCAATCGGTCCGAAATCGAGTGCCCGCATGGGACAGGATGATACGCACACCGGAGGTTTCCCTTCCCGGAGATAATCGAGGCAAAAGTCGCACTTCTGCATGATCCCTTTTGCTTTATTGTATTGCGGGGCACCGTAGGGGCAGGCCCATTCACAATAACGGCAACCGATGCAGCGGTTGGGATCGATCGTGACGATACCTTCCGGGCTGGCCTGCATGGCTTTTGTCGGGCAGGAGGTGACGCAGAGAGGTTTTTCGCAGTGATTGCAGCCGATGGACAGGTTGTAGGCCACGACACCGGATATCCAGGCACCTTCATCATTCCGTTTCCAGTCAGATCCGCAGATCTCATATACCCTTCTGTACTTCAGGTTTCCCGGAAGGTTATTCTTGTCCTTGCAGGCAACCTGGCAGGTTTTGCAACCCGAACAGTACCGGGAATCGAAATAGAATCCGTAGGTTGTCATTCTTTTGTTTTTTCAACCTGAACCATGATGGTATGCTGCGCGTTGCCAAAAGCCAACGGTGTCCACCTTTCGGAGGAGAGATTATTGATATTGCCACCCGTATCAGTACCACCGGTTCCATTCCGGGTCCAGGCTCCCTGCGGGATAGAAACCACCCCTGGCATGATCCTCGGTGTCACACGGCAGGGAAGGATCAATATGCCTCTCTGGTTGAAGACCTTAACCCGGTCCCCGGTCTTCAGGTTCCTTGCTTCTGCATCAACCGGATTGATGAAAACCCGCTGAGGAAAGGCTTCGCGAAGCCAGTCAGTGTTGTCATGCGTTGAATGTACCCGTGCCATATAATGGGCACCGATAGCCTGCAGCGGAAATTCCCTGGCTTCAGGACCGAAAGGCGACTCCCATTCCTGTATGTATTTAGGTATGGGCGGTATTTCGGCAGGATTGTTCAACTTGAACAGCCCTTCTGAAAAAATTTCAATCTTTCCGCTGGGAGTAGGCAAGGGATGGTTTTCAGGATCGATCCTGAATGACTCAAATGCCACAGCTGGATTTTTAACCGGTGTGCTGTAGACCCCTTGATTGGACGCCACGAAGGATTCAAATGCAGGCAGATCCTGAAACCTTCTCTCCCTGAATTCATCCCAGAGCCTGCGTGTCCAGCCCTTTTCATCGAGCCCTTCGGTAAATGCTTCCCTGAGTCCAAGCTTTTCGGCCAGGTCAGCGCAGATCCTGTAATCTGATTTGGTTTCGGCCAACGGCTCCACCAGTTGGGGCATCAGGATGATCTCCTCGCCATATTTCCAGCCATCCTCCAGGCCCCAGGTTTCAAAATGGGTACAGGCTGGCAACACCAGATCGGCATACCGGGCTGATGAAGTCATGAATTGGTCCTGGACCACGATAAACTCCGCCAGCTGCTCATTTTCCAGTATTCTTTCAGCCCGGCGGCTGTTGCCGTGCTGGTTGACCAGGATATTCGACGCCACGGCCCAAATCATTTTGATGCCGGAGGCCAGCTTTTCGACCCCGGTAAGACCTTCGGCCGGAGTCAGGTTCGTTCCCCTGATCACCGCTTCCGTCCAAAGGAATGAGGGGATCCTGGCTTTAACCGGATTGATTCCTGTGGGGAAAATGCTCCAAAAGGGACCTCCACCAGGCTGCAGGGCTATCCCGGATGCCCATCCGCCATGGATCCCGATATTTCCCGTAAGGGCCGCGAGAACACAGCCACCCCTCACGGGCTGCTCACCATATGCCCTGCGCTGCATCCCGTAACCCTGGTAAAGCATGGCCGGTTTTATTGTGGCATATTCACGGGCAATGCGGGTGATGGTTGAGGAAGGGACACCCGTTATCCCGGATGCCCAGGCGGGTGTCTTGGGCTGTCCATCGAGGATCCCCATCAGATAATCCAGGTAGGACTCCTCGCTTTCCAGTCCCGATGGCATCTGTGAACGGTCAAAGCCCACACAATGGGTGCTCACGAACTTCTCATCGTAAATCCCTTCCGATACCATTACATAGGCCATGGCGCTCATCAGGGCAACGTCGGTTCCCGGCCGGACAGGGATCCATTCATCAGCCAGGGCAACCGCCGACAAGGTCATCCGCGGATCGATACAGACTATCCGGGCCCCGTTTTCCCTTGCCAGCTTCAGGAAATATTCAGAGTTGGTCCCATCACGCATCTCAGCGGGATTCCAGCCCCACATGATGATGTACTTCGAGTTGAGCCAGTCCTGCCGCTGGTTTCCCGTTACGTTCGTGCCGTAAACCGTGGGAGTGGCGCGGCTGATGGCTGCCCAGGAGTAGGAATTGTAATAATCGAGGGATCCTCCAAAGAGGTTGATCAGCCTGACAGCCGGCCAGCGCCCGTTGATATGGCTATAACTTCCCGTTCCGTATGGAATGAAGATGGATTCGTTACCATATTTTTTTTTAATCCTGATCAGCGCATCGGCCATCCGTTCCAGGGCTTCATTCCAGCTGATGCGGGTAAACTTGCCTTCGCCCCGCTTGCCGGTTCGCAACAAGGGATATTTAAGCCGGTCAGGATGATACTGCCTCCTCCGGTAGCTTCTGCCACGGATGCAGGCACGCAGTTGCGGATCGGCAGGGGAATCTCCCGGACGGTCATCCGTCTCTATTCGCGTGATGATGCCATTATCAACCTTTACATTCAGGAGGCACCGTCCACCGCAGTTATGAGAAGGGCAACCCACCCTGATCCAGCCTTCACGGGGAATGCCTGTGGCTTGTCCTGAACCGGAATCAAAACCAAAAGCCTCCTTGAGAAGGATTTCCGAGGATAAAACCATCCCACCCGCTATCGCTGAATTCCGGATAAACTCCCGCCGGTTATGTTTTGCCATCCTCCGAAAAAATCAAATCTGACTAAAGATACTGACCTATTTTACGAAAACAATCCCATCAGGGCCGACCGGAGGTGCTTCTTAACCTCTGTCATGTCCTGACGGGCTCCCAGTTCTTTTTCCAGGGAGGTTACCCCCTTGTCCTGGAAACCGCAGGGGTTGATATAACCGAAATATTTCAGGTCCGTGTTGACGTTAAAGGCAAATCCGTGCATGGTTATATGCCGGCTGGCCTTGATCCCGATGGCACAGATCTTCCGGGCACGGGAAGTTCCTGGATCCAGCCAGACGCCGGTCGCTCCCTCCAGACGGCCCGCGGTAATTCCATAAATCTTAAGGGTCTCAATAATGCTTTCCTCGAGATGATGGACATATTGCCTGATGTGAAGTCCAAACTGTTCGAGGTCAAAAATGGGATATCCCACGATCTGTCCCGGGCCATGATAGGTAATGTCCCCTCCGCGGTCGATGTGGTAGTAAGTGGCTTGGATGTTGCTTAGAAAAGTCTTGTCGATCAACAGGTTATTCTGGTTACCCGACTTTCCCAGGGTGTAAACGTGAGGATGTTCGACGAACAGCAACCGGTTATCGGGATATACCGGATCGGCTTCCGGATGCTCCCGGTTCATCAGCTTGGCGCCAACCCTTTCATCGAACAGCCTGACCTGGTAGTCCCAGGCTTCCTGATAGTCCATCAGACCCAGGTCCTCAAAAACGATCTTTCCCTTCATTTCCTGAGATGACATGTTTTTCCGCATGGAAGGATGAGCGGACGAGGGGATGGCTTTCAACCATCCGGAAGCCTTTCTGCAACCCTGCCTGCTCATATTTCCTGAACTGATCCGGGTGCACCCATTCCGCGACCGGCAGGTGCGAGCGGGTGGGCCGGAGATACTGGCCTATTGTCATGACCGTGCAGCCGGATGCCAGCAGGTCATCCATCGTTTCCAGGATCTCATCTTCCGTTTCACCCAGGCCCAGCATGATCCCGGATTTTGCCACGATGCCCGACCTGCTGATCTGATGGATGACTGCCAGGCTGGTGTCATAACGGGCCTTTGTCCGGATCAGGGGGGTCAGCCTGCGGACCGTTTCAAGATTGTGCGAAATGATATCAGGCCGAGCCCGGATCACAAGCAAAATCAGGTCCTCCCGGCCATCAAAATCAGGTATCAGGGTTTCAATCGTCAGGCCCCTGTTGACCTCTTTGATGGCATTGATCGTCTCAGCCCAGAAAGAAGCACCCCGGTCGGTAAGATCATCCCGGTCCACCGAAGTGATCACGGCATGTTTCAATCCCATTTTTTTGATCGATACGGCAACCCGTTGGGGTTCCCCCCGATCGGGAGGCAGCGGCCGGCCAGTGGTGACCCCGCAAAACCTGCAGGAACGCGTGCATATATCGCCCAGGATCATGAAGGTCGCCGTACCGGCTCTCCAACACTCACCGATATTCGGACAGTTTCCGGAAGTGCAGATCGTGTGAAGATGGTTATCCTTAACAACCTGGCGGACTTTTTCATAACTTTCACCGTGGTCCAGACGGGAGGATATTCGCAGCCATTCAGGAAGCCTGCGTTGCTTGGCAGTGGTCATACAATAATTTGTGAAGTTCAAAAATAGTCAATAATAGGGCACTTTTTTATTGTTAGTGGAATAGCAGATTGGAAATTAGAACTTATATTTACAGATCGAAATACATAAATACTTAGATACAAGATATTCATGTCAACGCGACGGGATTTTATCCGGATCTCGGCTGTGGGAGCCGGCGGAACGGCAATAGCATGGCCTTTGATCCAATCAATGGCAAATGCCCCTGCAATTGCTGACAAGGCTATTTATGAAAGCATGCGCAGAACCCCGACCTATTGCGAGGTCTGTTTCTGGAAATGTGCGGGCTGGATCCACAAGGATGACAGGGGAGAGGTCTGGAAGATCACCGGTAACCAGGGGGATCTGCATTCAAACGGCAGGTTCTGTCCAAGGGGTACCGGCGGGGTGGGGATGTACACCGACGAGGACCGGCTCAGGACTCCCCTGATCCGCACGGAAGAGAGAGGCAAGCAGGTTTTCAGGGAAGCTACCTGGGAAGAGGCCCTAAACTATATTGCCGACAAGCTGAAAAAGATTTCGGCGGATGAGGGTCCTGAATGCACCGCTTTGTTTTCGCATGGCTCGGGAGGGAAATATTTCGGCACCCTCCTGAAGGCGATGGGCTCGCCCCATATTGCCGCACCTTCCTATGCGCAATGCCGGGGCCCGAGGGAGGTGGCTTTTCAGAACACCTTCGGCGAAGGTGTAGAAAGCCCTGAAAGGACCGACATACGGGATACCCGCTGCCTGGTTCTGATCGGTTCCCATATCGGTGAGAACATGCATAACGGGCAGGTTCAGGAGATGTCAGACGCGATTGACAAGGGGGCGGTCATCATCACCGTTGATCCGCGGTTTTCGACAGCCGCGGGGAAATCGAAGTACTGGTTGCCGATCAAGCCTGCTACCGATCTGGCCCTCCTGTTGGCCTGGATTCATGTGATCATCGAAGAAGGTCTTTATGACAGGGATTACGTTGAAAAATACACTTATGGGCTGGAACAGCTTAAGGCCCACGTCTCCGGCATGACCCCCGAATGGGCCTATGGCATTACAACCATCAAGCCGGATATTATCCGGCAAACCGCGCACGAAATGGGACATGCTTCGCCCGCCGTGATTGTCCATCCCGGCAGGCATGTGACCTGGTATGGTGACGACACCCAAAGGCTCCGGGCGGTTGCCATTCTAAATGCCCTGCTCGGTTCCTGGGGCAGGCGCGGAGGATTCTACAGGCCCGAATCAATGACTGTTCCCGAGCCTCCCCATCCGGAATACCCGGTACCCAAAAGGACCTGGAGAACCGAATTCCCGGACCTTTACCCGTTGGCCGATACGGTCCTTGCCAATGGGGTTTGCGATGCAACCATACCGGATCCGAGCCGCGGATGCAATTTCAAGGCATGGATCGTCAACGGCACCAACCTCATCGAAACCCTGCCCAACCAGGAAAATACGATCAAGGCAATCCAATCGCTTCAGTTGCTGGTCGTGATAGATACCATGCCGATGGAAATCACGGGGTATGCGGATGTGGTGCTGCCTGAATGTACCTATATTGAACGCTATGATGAGATACGGGTGAGCGCTCACCGGAAACCGCAGATCGCCCTCCGCATGCCGGCTGTAAAACCCAAGTTTGATACAAAGCCCGCCTACTGGATGGCAAGGCAACTGGCAAAAAAAATGGGTCTTGAATCCTTTTTTCCGTTTGAAAAGATCGAAGACCTGCTCGATTGGCAGCTACAGCAGTTGGGCACCAGTCTGGCAGAGATGCAGCGAATCGGTGTTAAGACCTTTGACAGAACGGCGGATGACCTGTATTTTGCACCCGGTGAAGAAGTCGAATTTTACACCAATACCGGGAAGATAGAGCTCTATGCCACGGCATTGGAGCAGGCCGGATTTGATCCCCTGCCCAAATACACCCCTCACGAGGAACCTCCGGCCGGTTACTACCGGCTCAATTACGGCCGTGCCCCAATGCATACCTTCAGCCGCACTGCCAATAACGCGAACCTGACTGACCTGATGGATGAAAATACCGTTTGGGTGAATCCAAAGGTGGCCGCTGAATGGGGATTGCAAAACGGTCAATACGTACACCTTAAGAATCAGGACGATAAACGTTCCGAATTTCCGATCCGCGTCCGGATTACCGAAAGGATACGGTGGGATTCGGTTTACATGGTCCATGGCTTCGGGCATGACCAGAAAAAAATGAAACGGTGTTACGGCAAGGGGGCCAGTGACACGAACCTCATCACAAAGGTGCTGGTTGATCCACTGATGGGTGGTACCGGCATGCGGGGTAATTTTGTCACTTTCGTCACTGAAATTGAGGAGGTCGGATCATGAGATACGCAATGGCCGTTGATACCAGGAAATGTGTCGGCTGCAGCGATTGCGTCGTCGCATGCCAGACTGAGAATCATGTCCCCATCGGTTACTGCCGTGACTGGGTCGTGGAGGTGACCGATGGCACTTATCCGCAGGTTGAACTGGAGTTCAGGTCGGAGCGCTGCAACCACTGCGCCAATTCCCCCTGTGTCAGGTGTTGCCCGACCGGTGCCAGTCATTATGAAGCCGGCGGCATTGTCACTGTGACCCATCACCGCTGCATCGGTTGCGGAGCCTGTATAGCATCGTGCCCTTATGATGCAAGGTATTCCCATCCTGATGGATATGTTGACAAGTGCACTTTCTGCCTGCATCGTGTTGAGAAGGGCCTCGAGCCGGCCTGCGTCTCAGCCTGCCCGACAAAATGCATGTATTTCGGTGACCTGGATGATCCCAAGAGCCCGGTTTCACTGGTCCTAAGGACGAGGAAACACAAGACCCTGATACCGGAAGCCGGAACCGATCCGCAACTTTATTTCTTAATCTAAACCGGAAGACGTTATGAGAGAAGAGATTATCGTAAGCGGACGCATGAATCACCTGATTGATCCGCAATTGAATATCTGGCACTGGCAAATTCCGCTTTACCTCTTCCTGGGAGGCCTTGCAGCCGGTATCCTGTTTTTTGCCGCATTTTTCTGTCTGCGGGGCAAGGAAACCACATACCGCGCCACGGTGAAGGTTGCCCCCATGATTGCCCCGCTGCTCCTGGTTCTGGGATTGCTTGCCCTGTTCCTCGACCTGAAGCACAAGCTGTACTTCATGCAACTCTATACAACGATCAGGCTGCAATCCCCGATGTCATGGGGTGCGTGGACCCTGATGGTGGTTACGCCCCTGGCATTTATCTGGGCTGCAATCCATATGCGTGACGTTTTTCCCCGGTGGGACTGGAGATATCGGTGGCTTAAAGACCTGGAAGCATTTTTCAATAAATACAAGAAAGTCCTGGCCTGGATCATGGCCATTTTCTCCATCATCCTGGGCGTTTACACAGGTATATTGCTGTCGGCTTTCAATGCCCGGCCCCTGTGGAATACCTCCATCCTGGGGCCGCTCTTCCTGGTTTCAGGTCTCTCGACAGGGGCTGTGGTCATCATACTGTTCTCGAAAAATCATGATGAGAAAAAACTGTTTGCCAGGATCGATCTCCTGCTGATTGCTATTGAATTGTTCCTGATAATCCATATGTTCATGGGATTTCTGGCCAGCACGCAGGTGCAGATCGATGCTGCGAGTCTATTCCTGGGCGGACCTTATACGGCCCCCTTCTGGATGCTGGTTGTAGTGATGGGACTGGTCCTGCCAGCGATCCTGGAAACCCTCGAACTGATGAAATTCAGGATGCCGGTTTATTTTCCGGCTGTCCTGGTGCTTTTCGGAGGACTGATGCTCAGGTTCATCATCGTTTATGCCGGACAGATGAGCAGATGGCTGTATTAAGGAAAAAGGAAAAAGGAAAAAGTAACCCCGGGTGGAAACCCGGGGCAGACACAAGACACAAGATACAGTAACCCGGGTGGAAACCCGGGGCAGACACAAGACACAAGATACAGTAACCCCGGGTGGAAACCCGGGGTAGACACAAGACTTACCACACAAGTAACACATTAGAAATGGAAAAGACAAGAAAAGATCACTCCCGGAAATACCTGAATCCGTATTTAGGGGGACTACTCCTGGGTTTGGTGTTGCTGGCAGCCAATTACATTGCCGGCAGGGGATTGGGCGCCAGCGGTGCAATCAAGAGCGTGATCGTGGCGGCAACCGATGTGGTGGCACCGGCTCACGTTCAGAAGAACGCATTCTACAACGACTATAAGAAGGAACACCCGAATCCGCTTAAGAACTGGCTTGTGTTCGAGATGGCCGGCGTGCTGGTAGGGGGTTTTGTTTCCGGAGCCCTCTGGGGCCGTCTGAAACTGAAAGTGGAACATAGCCCGAAGATCACCTCCCGCAGGCGATTGATCTTCGCGGCAATCGGTGGGATCCTGTTTGGTTTCGGCTCCCAGCTGGGACGGGGGTGCACAAGCGGTGCAGCCCTGAGCGGCATGGCCGTGCTGTCGCTCGGAGGATTCATTACGATGGCTGCCATCTTCGGAACAGCTTACGCACTGGCCTATTTTTTCAGAAAGAACTGGATTTAACCTTAAAAAGAATCACAAATGGGACCTTTAGTCGTCAATGAGATAATCTCCGAGAATACCAATCTTTTCCTGGCTTTCCTGATAGGCATCGGTTTCGGGCTGGTGCTGGAAAGCAGCGGATTCTCATCCAGCCGCAAACTGGCTGGCGTTTTTTACGGATACGATACCGTTGTCCTGAAAGTCTTCTTTACAGCTGCCATTACGGCCATGGTGGGACTTTTGTTCATGAGCCTGTTCGGATGGATTGACCTGGACATGCTTTTTGTCAACCCGACCTATCTCTCCTCAGCCATTATCGGAGGCGTTGTGATGGGTGCCGGTTTTATTATGGGTGGATTTTGTCCGGGAACCAGTTTCTGCGGGGCTGCCATCGGTAAGATCGATGCCATGGTGTTTGTCGGCGGTCTTTTCCTGGGCGTCCTCTTATTTTCTGAAACCTTTTCGCTCTGGGACAAACTCTATATGGCTGCCTTCAAGGGGAGCCCCAAGATCAGCGAATCGCTGGGACTGTCGGATGGGCTCTTTGCCCTGCTGCTGGTAGCAATTGCAGCCGGGATGTTCTTTGTTGCCGAATGGGCAGAAAAGAAATTTCCGCGTGAAGAATATTAGGATTCAAAAACTATCGATATGAAAGCAAGAGTTATTTGGTCTATTTCCGCTCTCGGCCTGGGATTGATCATCGCAGCGGTTCCTCAGAACACCACTCACCCCTATAAGCTTACAGCCGGACAACTGTTGGAGGAGGCTGTCGGACGCCAGCAATTTTTCAGCCCTGATGAGCTTGCTGACAGGCTGGTCAACAAGGATCCTTCCATTCAACTCATTGACGTCCGCGATCCGGATGAATTTGAACAGTACAGTCTCCCGGGGGCCATCAACATACCCCTTAACGACCTGCTCAATGATCAATGGAACGCTTACCTGAACCAGGATCTTAAAATGAATATTTTTTACTCAAACGGGACAGTCGAGGCCAATGAAGCCTGGCTGATCACCAGGCAACTTGGATACGAGAACAATTACATCCTGGAAGGGGGACTGAATCATTGGGTGGAGACCATCCTGAATCCCCTGAAACCTGCTTCCTCGGATCCGAATGAGGAACTGGCACGGTATGATTACCGTCAGGCCGCAGGTGCCGCCCTGGGCGGAGGTGGTGCGGTCGTATTGTCATCTTCGACTGACAAGGGATCCGCATCACGACCGGCACTGGTTAAAAAACCAGCAAAAAAGAAGGCTTCCGGAGGTTGCTAACCAGGCTTGTTCCAGTAAAAAACCTCGGTTTCGGTCTGCGAGTCAGTTAACTGCAGCCAGTATGCCGGGGTTACTTTTTTCCCGTTGGGAGTCTTCAAACGGCGCTTGTAAATATCCACTACAGCATGGAAAACCAGGTCGGTGACCCCAAGCTTCCAGGTACCGTCTTCAGCAGCCTCAACCCTGACTTCGTACCGGTTGAATTCCAGGAGTTTTTTCAGGAATTCCATCCGGAAACGGCTGATCCCCGATTCAACCAGGGTACACCGTTTCCCGTCGATCACTTCAATGATATGTTTACCCTGATTCAGAGCCATTGTCGAGTGCAATTAGTTGATACCGAAACTGATGCCTGTAATATACTCATAAATGAAACCGGCAAAACCGATCAGGAAGATACCGGCCAGGCAGATCAATAGGCTGATCCGCATGGGCCAGGGAGTTCTGAATGCAGCGATCGGGGTCTCCGACTTGTCGATCATCATGGCTTTAACCACCCGTAAATAATAATACAGCGAGATGGTGGCATTTAAGACGGCTATCAAAACGAGGATGTAATAACCTTTGGCACCCGCAGAGGTGAACAGGAAAAACTTGCCGAAGAAACCGGCCACTGGGGGAATGCCGGCCAGTGAGAAGAGTGCCAGCATCATGGTCAGCGTCAGCCTGGGATTGGTCCTGTAAAGCCCGGTATAATCGGAGATCCTTTCCTCTCCCGAAGCTTCGGATACGGCAGCCACTACCCCGAAAGCCGCCAGGTTCGTAAACAGATAGATCAGCATAAAATAAACAACCGAAGCCATTCCCATCTCACCGGCCTGCATGATTCCCAGGAGGATGAAGCCTGCCTGGGCGATGGAGGAAAAAGCCAGGAAACGCTTCAGGTTATCCTGCCGGATGGCGAACAGGTTACCCACCGTCATGGTGGCCACGGCAAGGGTGTATAACAGGGGTTGCCAGACTCCGGTCACCGTACTGAATACCCGGAACAGGATGATCATCAGAGTAAAGGCGGCTGCCCCTTTTGATACTACGGATAAATAAGAGGTTATGTTGACCGGAGCTCCTTCGTAAACATCCGCTGTCCAGAGATGGAAAGGGACAAGGGATATTTTGAAGGCCATTCCCGAAACAAAGAAAACGAGGCCGAAAGTTTGCAGAGGATCACTTCCGGTCCGGCCGGCAAGATCCTCAAAATAGATCGATCCGGCCGTACCGTAGAGGAAAGAAATTCCGTAAAGGAGAATACCGGATGAAAGGGCGGAAGTCAGGATCAGCTTGATCCCGGCTTCAGCCGATTTCGCGCTGAACTTCTGGAAGGCGGCGAGGGCAGCCATTGGAATTGTGGCCAGTTCCAGGCCGATGTACATCATCAGGAAATCGCCTGAGGAGATCATGAAATTCATCCCGATAAGTGTTGCTATCACCAGGATGAAGTATTCAGCAATCTTGCCCTGGTTTTCCTCTCTTTTTAACCAGCTGTAAGATTGGAGCAGGACTATTAAAACGCCTGTATTCAGGATGTTCTTCATAAAGACGGTCATGGAATTGGTGATGAAGCTGCCTCCGAAAAGGCGGCCTTCCGGGAGTGGCAGGAAACCAATGACTGTTATCACGGCAAACAGCATTCCTGCCAGCGGTATGATCCCGTTTTTCTTGTCGGGCCTGGCAAATATCTCGGCAACCAGGATAATCAGGGCCGTGCCCAACAGGGCCAGTTCGTTTCTCATCAGGTAAAATGATTGGCTCTCCATGGAATTCATCTGTTAAAACAGGGACGTTAAGCGTGCGACAATAGGCCCGATGGCGTCAGTCAGGGAATTGGAAAGGAATGCAGGATAGAGGCCGATGATCGCTATCGGCAGGATCAATGCCACCACACTGAGCCTCTCATACCACCGGGCATCGGGGAATTCGAGATACTCTTTTTGCCTGACGGGCCCCAGGAGCAGCTGTCCCACGACACGCAGAATATATACGGCTGTGATGACGATGGACAGGGTGGCAATGATGGTGATCACCCGCCTGAAAGTGTCGGTGTGTTCAAAGGAACCTACGAAAATGGTCATTTCGGCCACAAAACCGCTCAAACCCGGGAGACCCAGTGAAGCCAAGCCGGCAATCACATAGGCCACACCCAGGAAAGGAATCACATTCATCAATCCGCCCATGTCGGGCACAATGCGGCTGTGCGTCCTTCCGTAAATCATCCCGATCAGGGCAAAAAAGAGGGCTGTCATCAGACCGTGGGAGATCATCTGGATCACGGCACCATTGATGGAAGTCTTTGTCATCATCAGAAGGGCAAAAAGCACCAGTCCGCAATGGCTAACCGAGGAGTAGGCATTGATATATTTCAGATCCTTTTGCCAGATCGCTCCGAAGGCGCCGTAGACCACGCTGATGGTGGTAAGGACCAGGAAGATCCAGGCCATCTCGTTGGCAGCTTCCGGCAACAGGAACATAGCCACGCGCAGGCAGCCATAACCTCCCAGCTTCATCAGAACGCCGGCATGCAACATGGAGACCGCTGTGGGTGCTGACGAATGGCCGTCGGGCGACCAGGTGTGCAGCGGAAAAAGGGCTCCCAGTATCCCGAAACCGACAAACAGGAATGGGAAAAAGAACCTCTGCATGCCAATCGGGAAAGAGATCTTTGAAAGCTCGAGCAGATTGAACGTGACAGGACCGGCTGACGCCGAATAAAAGTACAGGCCCAGCAGGCCGACAACCAGCAGGGCTGATCCCCCCATCAGCATAAGGGTCAGTTTCATGGCCGAGTATTCCTTTGGTCCGCTGCCCCAGATGCCGATCAGCAGGTACATCGGGATCACCGCCAGTTCATAAAAAAGGAACATGGTGAACAGGTCAAGGGAAATGAAAAATCCGAAAACCCCGGTTGCCAGGGTGATCAAGGATATGAAGAACTCCCTGGAAAGGTGCTCCACCACCCAGGAGGCGAAAATCCCGGCAAAAACAACGAGGGAAGTCAGGCAGATCATCCAAACGGCTATGCTGTCCACGCCAATGGCGTAATGTATGTTCAGTGACTTGAACCAGGTGATGTCACTCTGAAAGAGGAACTCTTCGGTCATCCCTGCTTTCCGCTGGACAAAGAACAAGATGGCCAGAACGGCTGCCGCAATCAGCTGCAGCGACATTCCCGCAGCCGCCGTAATCCGCACGCTCCTGCTGTCTTTAACGAGCATGATGCTAAGCACGGTCAGTACAGGGATGATCACGAAAACGTTCAGGATATTCATAATCGGTTTCTGTTTCTTGTAGAAATAATTTATTACCGGATCAAAAAAGCGAAAACCAACACCAGCACGATCGCTCCCAGGGCGAAAACCATCCCGTACTGGGGTACGTTACCCGACTGAAGGCCTTTGATCTTTTTTGAACTGGTAACGGTGATCCAGCCGATGCCGTTCATGGCCCCGTCAACCACGTGCCGGTCAAACCATGCGACCGGGCGGGATATGTAATTGAAAATGATATTCCTGGTAATGAAAAGGTAAATTTCGTCGACGTAAAACTTGTGGTAAACCATGCGGTAGAAACCTCCCAGCGATCTGACGATCCTTTCAGGCAGGCTGCTCTCTTTCCGGTAGAGGATCCAGGCAAGTACGATGCCCGCAAGCCCGATCAGCACGGATGGGATGGCAATGCCAAAATCGAGGTGTGATTCAAAAGGCCGGGAGTCGGCTGTGACCAGCCTGGCGAACGGAAGATATCCGGCGAAAATGGATCCGAAAGCCAGGATCATGAGCGGGATGGTCATGACCCTTGGTGCCTCGTGCGGGGTGTGATGATACTGCCGTTCTTTGCCCCAGAAGACAGTGAAATAGAGGCGGAACATGTAAAAAGCGGTGATCCCGGCTACCAGGAATTCGACGGCAAAAAGCAATTTATCATGATGATAGGCGGCCACCAGGATCTCATCCTTGCTGAAGAAAGCCGACAGGAACGGTACTCCTGCTATCGTAAGGCAGGCTATCAGGAAGGTGATATGAGTGACCGGAAGATACTTTCTCAATCCGCCCATATCCTGCATCACGTTGCTGTGCACGGCATGGATGATGGCCCCGGCACCGAGGAACAGGAGAGCCTTGAAGAACGCGTGGGTAAACAGGTGGAACATGGAAGCCATGTATCCGGTCCCTTCGTGTCCGTCAAACCCCGACACGCCCAGTGCCAGCATCATGTAACCGATCTGGGACAGGGTGGAAAAGGCGAGAATCCGCTTGATATCATATTGGGTACAGGCAATGATCGCGGCAAAAAGGGAAGTAAACCCGCCCACATAAGCCACCACGTCCAGCGCATCCGGAGCCTGGAAATAGAAAACCGGAAACATTCGGGCAACCAGGAAAACTCCCGCGACTACCATGGTGGCGGCATGAATCAGGGCAGAAACCGGTGTGGGGCCTTCCATGGCATCAGGCAGCCAGATATGAAAGGGGAACATGGCCGATTTTCCCGCACCTCCCATGAAAATGAGTATGCAGGACCAGGTGAGTACCGACATTCCCATGAAAGTTGAAGAAGCCGCGTTGCTGAATATGGAATGATCTGACCGGGTCAGGATTTCGAAATCGAATGTCTGGGTGAAGAATGACAACAGAAGGATACCGATCAGGAAACCCAGGTCGGCAAACCGGGTGACAATAAACGCTTTTTTTGAAGCTGCGACTGCGGAAGGCTTTTGATAATAAAACCCGATCAGGAGAAAGGAGGATACGCCGACCAGCTCCCAGAACACATACATCTGAAAGATATTGGTGGCAACCACCAAACCCAGCATGGAAAAGGTGAACAATGAAAGGAACGAATAAAACCGGGCAAATCCTTTCTCCCCTTTCATGTAACCCAGGCTGTAGATATGAACCATGAACGAAACGGAGGAGACCACCACGAGCATCATGACCGAAATTGGATCCAGGAGAATGCCCATGCGGATGGTCAGGGAAGATGAGAAATGAAGCCAGTCAACCGACATCGCGATGATCTTCGGATATTCACCGTCCACCAAACCCCCGACGAAGAAATATTGCCAGGCCGTATACCAGGAAAGCATGAAGACCAACCCGAGTCCAACCGTCCCAATCAATCCGGAAACCACAGGCTTGAATTTCATTCCGGCCAGTCCGATGAAGACAAATGCCAGGAACGGTATCAGAAGAATTAAGAGAGTGTATGAATAATCCATGTATGCCAGAAAATTGGGTTAGTGTTTCATTTCGTTGACCTGTTCGACATTGATGGAGGCAAGTCGGCGATAGATATTTATAATCAACGCTATGGCAACAGAGGCCTCCGCTGCCGCGATACCCACGATGAAGAGGGCGAAAAAATGTCCCTGCAGCTGGTCGGGAAAAAGGTATTTGTTGAATACCACCATGTTGATGGAAACGGCATTCAGGATGAGCTCGATAGACATCAGGATGGTGATCATGTTCCGGCGGACGATGAAACCGCAAATTCCGGCGAAAAACATGAATGCACTGACGATCAGTACGTGGGTTATGGGTATTCCTTCGATCATTTCCTCTGGAGTTTTATTTACCTTTTTTTGCGATGATGATGGCACCGATCATTGCGGCCAACAGCAGGATGCTGATCACTTCGAACGGGAGAGCGTAGCCGTTTTTACCGGTTCCCAGGAGCTGGTTCCCAATAGTGTGCATGTCTATCCGGATGGCAGCGCTGTCGGTTGCCTTGAAAGCGTATTTCAGGATGGCCAGCATCGCCAGGGCAAAACCGGATACGCCGACGAAAATGCCCGTTATCAGGCGTATAGCTTCGGGTTTGGGGAATTTTTGGCTGATATGGCTGGTCAAAAGGATGGAAAAAATGATCAGCACAACTATGCCTCCTGCATAGAGGACCAGCTGAACCCCGGCCATGAATTGATAATCGAACAGGAAATAGAGCCCTGCAGTGGCGACCAGCACGCACAGCAGGTAGAAAGCTGCCCTGAGTATCCGCCGGCTCGTGATGGTCAGCACGGAGCAGACCGCGATGACCGTTGCCAGAATATAAAACATCCAAACATTCAGTGCCATAGATCGGATTCAATTATCAGGGTTGGACTTGGGCACGGGCTCAGCATGGACTTTCGGAGTTTTAGGCTCCTTGCGGATGCTGGATCCGGGCTGATTCAGAACCTTGGTCAGCTTGCTGCGGTCATAAACGGCATGCTCGAACTGTTGCGAAAAGGCCAGTGCCGTGCTGGGGCAGTTTTTAACGCACAAACCGCAAAAAGTGCACATGGACAGATGATAGATATGCTTGTCTATGATGCGTTCCGGTTTGCCTTCGTCATTCGGGACGGAATCCGTGATGATCTCAATGGAACCGTTCGGGCAGTTGATCTGGCATATTCCGCAACCGTTGCACCGGTGCTGATTATTCTCATCATGCACAAGGATCACTTCACCCTTGAAGCGGTCAAACATTTCGAGATGCTTCCGGTTCTCGGGATATTTCTGCGTGACAATCTGCCTGGGATGCACGAAATAATAGCCGGTGACCCGGAGCCCTTTCCAGAGTGACCCGACCGCATGAAAGATGTCGCTGAAATATTGGGCTACTGGATTCATATTTCTTATTTAAAGTACCATCCCATCAGGACCAGGAAGGCTATTAAAAGGATATTTAACAGGTTTATGGGCAGAAGGTATTTCCATTCAAGCGTCAGGAGTTGGTCGATCCTGAGGCGGGGAAACGTCCATTTGAACCACATGATGAGATAGATCACGAATATTGTCTTGCCGAAAAACCAGAAGATGGGCGGAATAAAGTCCATGATCCGGTTGAAGGCCTCCAGGTTGCCGATATGAAGCGGCATCCAGCCTCCCAGGAAAACGGTGGCAGCCAGGGATGCAACGATGAACATGTTCATGTATTCCGCCAGGAAAAAGAAGGCGAATTTGATCCCGGAATATTCGGTGTGAAAACCGGCGGTCAGTTCCGACTCGGCTTCGGCCAGGTCGAACGGTCCCCGGTTGATCTCGGCCGTGCTGGCTATCAAGAACATGACAAATGCAATGATGGCCGGAAGGTGACCCTTGAAAATCCACCAGCCGTTGGCCTGGCTTTCGATGATGGTCGACAATTGCATGGATCCGCTGAAAATGACGACAGCCAGGAGGGCCAATCCGACCGACAGTTCATAACTCACCACCTGGGCGCCGCTTCTCATGGCCCCGATCAGGGAATACTTGCTGTTGCTTGACCACCCCGCCAGCAGCGTACCTATCACCCCTATGGATGAGACCGCCATCATGTAAAACACCCCGATATTGAAATCGACTCCCTGCAGCCCCTTGGCGAAAGGGATGGCGGCAATGGCCATGAAAGAGGCGATGATCACGATGTATGGGGCTACGTTGAACAAGAACTTGTCGGACTTCCTGACAGGAATCAGCTCCTTCATCAGGAGCTTGATCAGGTCAGCAATGGTTTGTACCAAACCCCATTTGCCCACGCGGTTGGGTCCGTAACGGTTTTGCATGATGGCGCATACTTTCCGCTCGGCCAGCACCAGGTATAAACCGATAATCGCGTAAACGATCAGGAAGACGAGGCCGACGATCAACAATTCCATGACAAAAGCCCAGGTCGGCGACATGTGCGCCTTGAAATACTCATCGACGGCTTTCGTCGTAACGGAAAAGTCATAGATATTGAATGGCATCGGTCAGTGTTTAATCGTTAACTCTATCGGTCAATATCAGGGATCACCAGGTCAAGGGAACCACTGATGGCGATCAGGTCGGCAATCTTATATCCGGCGGCGAGACGGTTGATGACGAACAGGTTATTGAAATTCGGGGTCCGGAAATGGAGGCGGTAAGGATACTTGTCTCCCATGCTGACTATATAGGCAACCAGCTCGCCCCGAGCAGTTTCAACACGCTGATGATATTCGCCCTCCGGCAGCTTGATGACCGGCTTCATTCTGGCGGTATGCTCTCCTGCGGGAATGTTATCGATCAGTTGCTCGATGATATTCATCGATTCCCACATTTCGTCGATCCTGACTTTATAGCGTGCCCAGGTATCACCTTCATCGTAAAGTATTTCCTTGAACTCCACTTTATCATAGGCGCTATAAGGATGATGCTTCCGGATGTCGCAGGAGAAACCCGATCCCCGCCCGCAGGGGCCGGTCAGGCCATAGCTGATGGCTTCTTCCTTCGAGAGGGTTCCCAATCCTTTCGTACGCTGTTCGAAAATCACGTTCCCGGTGAGAAGATCGTCGTATTCGGGCAGTTTTTTCCGGAAGTACTTCATGAATTCTTTGGTCCTTGTCTGGAAATTGGGATGGATGTCATTCATCAGCCCGCCCGGGCAGATGTAGCTGTGAAGCAGCCTCGAACCGAATGATTCTTCAAAAATGTCCAGGATTTTTTCACGGTCGCGCAGGCCATAGAAGAAACAGGTGGGCCCCCCCAAATCCATTCCGAATGCCGACCACCAGAGCTGGTGAGAGTCCAGTCGCTGAAGCTCGGCCAGGATCGTCCGGATATATTTTGCGCGTTCCGGGACTTCGATTTCCATCCCTTTTTCAACTGCCAGGGAGATAACCTCATTGTTCATGTGAGCCGAGAGGTAATCCATCCGGTCGGTCAGGTGGATGATCTGCTGATAGGTCAGCCTTTCACACATCTTCTCGATTCCTCGATGAATGTATCCGCAATGAGGAATGAGATACTCCAGGATTTCCCCTTTCAATGACACCACAAACCGCAGAACGCCATGGGTGGAAGGGTGTTGGGGCCCGATATTGATGATATACTCGCCATCTTCGCGAGAGGTCAGAATATCTTGTAATTCAGCTTCCTGCATATGCTTAGCGTTCAATGAAATTAATCTCGTCCCTGTAATCCTTCCGGAGAGGGAAATCCCATCCTTCTTCGAGGAATAACCGCCTGAGGTCAGGGTGGTTCCTGAATGTCACCCCCATCAGATCATAAACTTCCCTTTCCTGGTACTCGGCTGTTTTCCAGAGATCGCTGAGTGTATCAGCTTCCGGGTGATCATGATCCGGGATGTCGGTTTTTACGATCAGTGATTGGCCAGTGGCAGTGGACTCGAAATGATAAACAAGCGTGAAATGGTCCTGCCAGTCGATTCCAAACAGGCTGATCAGATAGTTAAACCGGAGTTGGTCATTATCCCGGAGGATTTCCGCCAGCTTGCGGAGATCGGATGCATCCGTCCGAATCTCAAGCGGATCTCTGGAAGTATCAGGCACCACAACGGGGACCAATCCGGAAATCACCTGTATAATTTTTTCTTTATCCATATCAGGTCGCTTAAACGAAATCAGCCATCATGTCACGGGGATTCTTCACGCTGTCGGTTTTCATCTTTCGCTGCAGTTGCATGACCCCGTATAACAAGGCTTCCGGTCGGGGAGGGCAGCCAGGTACATAGACATCCACCGGAATGACATGGTCCACGCCGCGTACCACCGAATAGGTGTTGTAATAAAAGGGTCCGCCGGAGCACGCACAGGCGCCCATGGCGATCACGTATTTGGGATCAGCCATCTGGTCATAAAGCCGGCGCAGGACCGGCGCCATCTTGTAAACGATCGTTCCGGCAACGACAATCACATCGGCCTGCCGGGGCGATGCCCGGTACACCTCTATCCCGAACCGGGCGAAATCATGGCGCGGGGCACCGGCGGCCATCATCTCGATCCCGCAGCAGCTGGTGGCAAAAGTCAGAGGCCAGACCGAATTAGACCGACCCCAGTTGATAATGTTGTCGATGGTGGTCAGGAGCACATTGCCTCCTGATTGCCTGAAGATTTCCAGGGTTTCGTTGTCCTTGAAATCTTCCCGTTTCATGGACTTGATTTTCACACCCATTTCAAGGCTCCTTTTTTCCAGGCATAAAGCAATCCCAGGCCCAGAATAACAAAGAATATGACAATTTCAATGAACGCCCTGAGACCTACTTCTCTCATCACCACACCCCACGGGAAAACAAAAACCGTTTCGACCGCGAAGATCAGGTAGATGATAGCGAACAGGTAATAGCCAACATGGAACTGGATCCAGGTTTTCCCCTGGGTCGGGATTCCGCATTCGTAGGGTTCGAACTTGACCGGTGATTTTGAAATGCGCGGTGCCACGAAATGGGAGAACAAGGTGGCTCCTCCTACCAGCACCACTCCAATGATGAAAAAAAGGACCAGGGACTCACTGCTCATAGCATGAAGTTAAGTTAAGGTCAAAAGTAGATTTATCTCATATATAAATATGTAAAAACATTCGAATCTTTTATTATTATATATCAGACTGGAAATGATATAGATCAGGCAGTTATTGACAAATATCAATTCATCAATACTGCACGGTCTGACATGGCACAGCTTACCTTACGGGTTGCACGGCTTGTCACTTCCTGGCAACTTTCAGGAAGGTCGTGGTGTTTGCTGTCGAAATGATTTTAAGCAGATAGATACCCGAGGGTAATCCAGCCAGGTTAATTTCCGCTTCAGGGCATGCTGGATAAGCGTAATCATATACGGGAATTCCGTTCATCGTGAGCACCGAGATGCAGGTGATGGGCTCAGGTGAACGAACGTGGAGCCTGTCAGTGAGCGGATTAGGGTAAACAGTCACGACCTGGTTGGCATGGATGTTGGGGTGGCTGGACGCCCAAGCATCGGTTTGGAACCTGATGCTTTCAATCCACAGGCTGTCAGATTTATCAGATACCCCGAAAATCCCTCCGTTGACATAGGTTATTAACCTGATGATACGGGTTGAATCCACCAGCTGTGCTGCTTCGGGATAGGATGATCTCCAGTTTCCCGTATAATCATGGCTATACAGATGGAATTCTCCGTCGGAGACAATGGGTAAGGGTCTGAAAACCGGTGTTGCGTTTGTCTCCCTCCCGTAAATATCGGCAAAGTCAAATCTGACGGATACGGAATGGCTCAGGTTATAGGTCTTGAGATTGACGAAGCACCAGGGGTGATCCTTTAAATTAACCGGCCGGTCAAGCTGAAGTTCGAACCGGGGCCAGGTGGACGGATTAACAGTTGAATAGACGATCTTCAAGCCGTCGCCGGATTCGGTAAAGCGATAACTGCTGCCGTCGGTAGTGGATATACCCAGGTTTGAAGTCTCTTCATCCTTTAGGTTGCCAAAAAAATAAACTTCCTCTATTGGCAGGTTAACTAACCTGATGAAATGTGAAGTACTCAGTGTATCCCGGTCCGAGACGACCCGGATGCGGATGTCGGCTTCAGTCATACCCCAGGTCAGGCTGATTTCGCTAGTGCCCTGGCCGGACAACAGAGTTGCATCGTCGGGGATACTCCATAAATAGGTGTAACCGGAAAACCGGGTAGCGGAAAAGAGGGTTGTCTGTCCGGGTTCAAGATAACCGGGTCCGGTAATTTCCAGGCTGGCAGCCTGGAAAACCCTTACATAGTCAATTTCCATCCTTTGGGGAAAGATGGATGGATCCACGCCCTGGGCACCACCCCAGGATCCTCCCACGGCGATGTTCAGCAAAAGGTGGAACCGTTTGTCGAAAGGCCACTTCTCCCAACTGCCCTCATTGACGAAAGTGAAGAATTTCAGATCATCTACAAAAAAGTCGATCTTTTCAGGTGCCCACTCCACGGCATAAACATGAAAGTCCGATTCAAAGTCAGACCGGGTGACAGAGCCTCCTTTTTGGGTGCCTGCCGCGTGATTATAATCCTGTGTGTGAATGGAACCATAGATGTTTTGGGGATCATGTCCGACATGCTCCATGATGTCAATTTCACCGCTGGCAGGCCAATTCCCGTAGGCCCAGTCGGTTGGCAGCATCCAGATGGCCGGCCAGGTTCCCCTTCCTGAAGGGAGCTTGGCCCTAACCTCGATCCGGCCGTACAGCCAATCGCCATGATTTCGGGAAACCAACCTGGCTGAAGTGTACTGCTTCTGATTATAGTCCTCCCTGATTGCCTCAATGGTCAGGATCCCATTCGCCACGCGGGCATTCTGTGAGCGATTCCGCGTATAATACTGCAATTCATTGTTTCCCCAACCGGTTCCGCCTTCGTCGTAGGTCCATTTACTGGCATCCGGCAACCCCGTGTATTCGAATTCATCTGACCAAACCAGGGCTGAATTTTGAGGATACGAAACGTTACTTTGCAGGAAACAGATCAGTAGTCCTGTTGTCAGTCTTCCGATGAATCCGGGTATGAATCTCATTTTTTCTGATAAACCCTAACATAATCCACGATCATTTCCTGGGGAAAGCCCGTGGAATCGACTCCCTGAACAGCACCCCAATTACCCCCGACCGCCACATTCAAGAGCAAATGGAACCTCTTGTCAAACGGCCAAAGCCGTGGCTCGGCCGTTTCTTTGATAAAAGTAAAGTAAGCGATTGAGTCCACAAAAATACGGATCCGGTCAGGCTCCCATTCCATGGAATAGACGTGAAACTGTTCGTGTAAATCCGGTAAGTAATAACCCTTGGTTTTCTGGGTTCCGATTACGTGGTTATATGTTTCGGTATGGACCGACGCGAAGACGGAATCCGGCATGTAACCGACGTGTTCCATAATGTCGATCTCCCCTGATTTTGGCCAACCCCCGTAATCCCAATCAGTCGGAAGCATCCAGATTGCTGGCCAGATTCCCCTGGAACCCGGGAGTTTTGCCCGTACCTCCAAACGCCCAAAGAGCCAGTCTCCCTTGCCCCTGGTCACCAATCTGGCAGAACTAAATGCTTTTCCCTGCATCTCCTCGCGGATGGCTTTTATATGAAGGAAGCCGTCCTGGATATAGGCATTTTCCTCACGTCCGTCTGTATAGAACTGCCATTCGTTATTGCCCCATCCGCTTGCATTACCGGCTGTATCATAACTCCACAGAAACGTATCCGGAGCCCCCGGCCGGTTGAATTCGTCACTCCAGACCAGGTCGGAAAAAAGGGGGCCGGATGCATCCGGGTTGGTCTGGACCTTGCACCCGGCGGAAATTGACAGTACCAGAATCAACAATGGTATAGTCCTCATTTTCATATTGACTTGATTATTTCAAGATAAACCCCGTTTCGAGGGTTTCGGCCGAACTGGTCCCGACAAAAACACGGAAATCCCCCGGCTCCGCCGTCCATTTCATGTTGTTATTATAAAATGACAGATCATTCGCAGTAATCCAGAATTCCACAACTTTCTTTTCCCCTGGTTTCAGGCTGATCTGCCTGAAGCCTTTCAATTCTATGACCGGACGAGTCACGGAACCAACAAGGTCGCGAATGTACAGTTGCACGGTTTCGGTCCCTGCCATCTGCCCCGAATTAGCGACTTCGACGCGGATCCGGAGGGTATCCTGAGCCGTCATCGCTGTATCGCTCAATGTCAGGTTCGAGTAAGTGTACTTTGTGTAATTCAGTCCATAACCGAAAGAATAGAGCGGGTCGTTTTGAACGTCAAGGTAACGGGAGGTGAACTTTAATTCCCGGCTACCCGGTCTCCCCGAATTTTTATGATTGTAAAAGATCGGGATTTGTCCGACGCAATAGGGGAAAGTAACCGGAAGCTTGCCCGAAGGGTTGTATTTGCCGAACAGCACATCGCAGAGGGCAGGGCCGGCCATGGTACCGGGTATCCAGGCTTCCATGATGGCCGGGACAACCTGGTTCAGGACCGGGATGGTCAGTGGCCGCCCGTTGAACAGAACCAGTACCAGGGGCTTTCCAAGCTTTGCCAGTTCAAGGATCAACTCTTCTTGAACCCCCGGAAGGGAAATATCCGATCGGCTCATGCTTTCACCGGTCATCATCCCTTCCTCCCCGAAAGCCGCAATCACGTAGTCAGCCTTTCGTGAAACCGCAATTGCGGCAGCAAAGCCCGACCTGTCTTCATCGTTGTAATTGGAACCTTTCACATATAGCAACCTGTCCGGTCCCAACTGCCGTTCCAACTCCTGTTTCAGAGTGACCACATCCTTGGCTTCACCGCGGCCTGACCAGTTTCCAATCATATCCTGTGCAGCGTCTGCAGCCGGTCCGATCAATGCCACTGTCCTGACGCTGTTCGGTATGGGTAGTATCTGACCTTCATTTTTCAGGAGAACAAAAGATTTTCTTGCCGCTTCACGGGCAAACTGAAGGAATAGGGGATTCAACAGCAGCTCTTTTTCACGGTTCACATCCGAATAACGGTAGGGATCATCGAATAGTCCCAACTTGAACTTCAGGCGCAAGATTCGTCGCACCGATTCGTCAATCTGTTCTTCCGTGACCTTGCCGGCTTCAAGTAGCTTCTCCATTTCCGGGAGGTAAACCAATCCCTCCATGTCCATATCAACCCCTGCATTAAAGGCCAAAGCACCCGCTTCATATTTATCGGCAACAATTCCGTGATTGATCATTTCTGAAATGGATCCCCAATCGCTTACGACCATGCCCTTGAATGCCCATTCAGTTTTCAGGATATCCTGGATCAGGTATTTGTTCCCGGTAGCAGGAATCCCATTCAAATCGTTAAATGCTGACATAAAGGTTTCTACACCTGCATCCAGTGCAGCCTTGAAAGGAGGAAGGTAAATTTCCCGCAAGGTATTTTCACTCAGGTCGGTAGTATAATAGTCCCGTCCAGCCTGTGCATTTCCGTAGGCAGCGTAATGCTTGGCACAAGCTATCACGGTGGAGGGATCGGAAAGATCTTTACCCTGGAAACCCTTAACCCTCGCTTCCGCCATCCTTGAACCCAGGTAGGGATCTTCGCCGGATCCTTCCATGATCCTCCCCCAACGGGGATCGCGCGAGATATCAACCATCGGTGAAAAGGTCCAGTGCTGGCCGGCTGCAGTGGCTTCAGTTGCCGCGATCCGTGCAGCACGTTCCACGGTTTCGAGGTCCCATGAAGCCGTCTCGCCCAGTGGAACGGGAAAAATGGTTTTGTAACCATGAATGACATCATAACCAAAGATCAAGGGTATTTTCAGGCGTGATTCTTCGACGGCGATCTGCTGAATTTTCCGTGTATACTCTGCCCCATTAATATTCAGCATGGAACCGACTTTCCCGTCCCGGATGCTTTGGAGCAGGTCGGGCCTCAAAGTAACGGGGCCTGTCAATTCGCCATCTCCGGAAAATTGGTTGAGTTGACCGATTTTTTCTTCCAATGTCATTAACCTGAGGACACTGTCAGTCTTTTTCTGCAATTGTTTTTCGCTGATGCCCGGTACCGGAATATCGGAATTCGTACAGGAAGCCAATCCCATAAGGAGCAGCAAGGCCAGGTTAAATATGTTTTTCATAAGAATCAGGGTTACAGGTTGACAATAAACAGTGATTGGGTTTCCATAATCTGTTCGTCGCGAATCCGGACGAAATAAAGCCCAGCTCTGTATTTTCTTGTATCAAGGATGCATAAGATTTGTTTCAAAGGGGGAGTATTCTCGGTGTGGAGTATGTGCCCTACGGGATCGATCACCTCAAGCACTTCGGATTTTTCTTCAGGGTTCGTTATTTCGACATGAACGCGGTGAGAGGCGGGATTTGGAAAAAGCTTAAAACTGACCTGGCTTGCAGTATCCGGCTTGATGCTGTCGGTTACCTTGACAAGGTCGAAATGGTTAAGGTTGAAGCCGGCTGTTATTGCCTGAAAACGCAAAATATTCCAACCGGCCGGAAGAATCACCTCCTGTTTGGCCGATTGCCATTGTTGCCAGCCGCCTGTAGATGGAAACAGGATAAGCCCCAAAGTTTCAAGGCTATCTTCGGAGAGCAGTAATTCCGCCTGGCTGGTCCCTGAGTAACAGGAGTAACGGCAGGTGACCTCGAACCTGCCGGCCTGGACGATTCTGACGGGAAAATCGAGGTAATCGCCAGGATCAGCCCATCCGGCGTTCAATCCGTTTCCTGTGTCGCTGCACTCTTCGAACTGAAATCCATGGTTTGCAAAAAAGTCCTCAGCCTCGATATGACCGGGTACCAGATGCCTCATAGTCACTATATTAACCACAGGCCGATTACTGAATGCAGCCAACACTTCAGCATCCTGTCCGATGATCTGGTCACCCTGGTAAGTCAATAATAGATGATCGGTCTGGGCGAAGCATGTGGAGAATTTTAAAAAAAGGGATCTTGGTAAACCCCTGTTGAAAATGACGGATCCAGGTGATACGGTTTCCTCTCCCCTGACCAGATAAAAGGAAATTCCCGTCGCCGGATAACCTGTAAGTTCCTGGTTAAATGTAAGAATCAACTGTCTGCCCAATTCGTCGGTTTTTACCGACATAAGGGAAAAAGCTACATCTTTTACTCCGGTGGGTCCGTTGAACACAAATGAACTCAGGTTGAAACCTCCCTCCTCAAAGACGATGGCCAAACACTGGATCCCTTGTTCAAGCCTGATATTCCTGATCATCACCGGATAGAACTTCTGGAGGTCACCCGTTATAGGCACTGCTAAGGTTCCCGAGACATCCATGCCGTTGATTTCGATCCGGAAAGCACCCCGATCCAGAGTGGAGGAAGTGCGTACCATCAGATCATAATAACCGGCAGTGTCAATATCAATGCTGTATTTCAACCATTCTCCTTTTTCGATGCCGGTAATGGCATACCCGTTTGAATATTCGGCTGAATCCTGGCAGTAAACAATATCCGGACCGTCATTGCGATAGATCCACCCCAGGTTCCAGTTATGGGAGCTGTTTCCGTTGTTTTCATATTCCTTGTCCTGATAAGCTATTCCATTTTTACCCAGGTCAAAATGCACAGCGGGAATGGTCCCCGGCAAGGCATGACGCATAAACGGACTTAAGGTGCTGTCATGAGGCTGGCGCAGCAGCGCATCCATCACGTCATAATGAATCTCGCAATTCTGGATTTTAAGGTTCTCTGCCATCTGCATCAGGGTTGCTTCAGCAGTGACGGGATCAGGGGCAGGGCCTCGGCCTTCCCAGTAATCCAGCAACCGTTGGTATTCGGGCGTTTTTACAACGGTCATGGGCCCGACAACCGAGTGAATTTTCTTTTCAGGCCACCAGGACCATCCGATATCATTTTTTTCCAACAGGGATACAGCCTCGGTGAACCAATGATTCGAGTTCTCTCCGGATTCGCCCATCCAGAGAGGCAGATTATAGGTGTCACGAAGGCGAACCTTATCAGCAATGGTGGAATAGGTGTTCTGGCTCCAATACCGGTGAAAACTGAGAACAAGATTGTCGTCGAAACCGAAAAGCGACTCCAGTCCATTAAAGTTGCCGCCCCAGCAATTTCCTTCGAGAAAAATGATGTGTTGTTGATCCCGACTGCGGATCGCCCCGATGATCTTTTTGAACAGATCAGCCAAAGGTTTGTTTTGCTGGCAATTACAACCATTTTGGTTACCGCTTTGTTCAAAATCCCAGTTGGTCTCATTCAGTATGTCATACCCCCCGATCCAGGGATTGCCGGCATATCTTTCCGCCAGTTTCTTCCAGAGTTCGACAGTTTTGGTCCGATTGGCACTGCTCTCCCAGAGAGATAGCCTGGAAGGATCCCTGTCGGAAATATTGTTATCCCTCCCCTGACCACCCGGAGCGGCATGAAGGTCAAGGATTACATACATCCGGTTGGCCGCGCACCAGGAAACCAGACTGTCGAGCATGATGAAACCTTTGTCTATCCAGGTCTGATAACCGCCTAAAGGTTCTTCTTCTATCGGAAGGGTAAACAAATTGTAATGCAGGGCAGGCCTTACCGAATTGAATCCCCAGCGGGCCAGTGAATCAATGTCCTTTTTTGTAACATGGTTAGCCAGCCAGGCTTCGTAAAATCCTTGTGTCCCTTCCGCTCCTATCAAACGCGTGATCAGGTCTCGGATTTCATGCTGTGTACCGGCAAAACCGGCCGTCTCCAGCATATATCCCTCCTGGAGCATCCATCCTCCCAGGCCGATGCCGCGGAGCAGAACTTCCTGGCCATTGCCATCCACTATTTGTTTTCCCGAGCGACGCAGTAACACCTCCTCCTGTGCGGTCAGGCCGTACGGTATCGTCGCAAGGGATAACCACACAAGACCGATCCAAATCTTGTTTGACATAGGGTGAAAAGGGAAAGGGGTCACCCCAAATAGTGGTCTGGCAGAGAGATAGTTATTTTAATTCCTTATGAGTATAGAACCTTTTACTTCCAGGCCAGACGGATTCGGGGCAACCCCACATTCTCCTACTATTAAATGAAAAGAACCATCATTCCAACCCTTCTACATGAGGTCCGGCGAAATCGTCGACATAAACGCTGAATGACCCGTCACCAACACCGGGTTGATACATGAGCCTGACCACGTTATAAAAATCGTGGTTGAAGCGGTCATCAGTGGCAATATCGGACGTAAAGATATCTCCGGTCCAATCCCAGCCTGCTCCGGCTCCCGCGAAATCAAATTCCATGATCTCCCAGGTGTCAGATGCCTGGATGGTTTTTTTCAGTTCACAACCGGTTTGCCATGCATTCCCTCCCCGGTCGGTATTCTCCAGCTTGAGCAACACTTCCTGGCCGGCAGTACCGTAAACCAGCACTTTGAATCGGGTCTGTTTGCGTAAATCGAAACGGTAACCGTCCGGAAGTTTGATGAAAACGTTAGCCCACTGGTTGTTAACCTTGGTAAAGAAGGCAACATTTTTGCTCCGGTTCGGATACCGGCTGTCATCAGGATTGGCTACAACAGCCAATGAAGCTGTTCCTCCTGACCGATCCAGGCCTGCTTCTACCAATTGGGTCTCTCCAAAATCATTGTACATGACCATGGCATCCAGGAGGTATTCGACATAGTCGGGATGATTGGCCGTTACGCTGACAGACAGGTATTCCTCATAAGTTACGTCGGCAGATGAGGTGAGGGTGACGCTCGCCGAATAGTTGCCTTTCCGCATGTAGGTATGGACCTGCGGCTGGGTGGCATTGTTGGTTTCAACCACTGTGCCGTCGCCGAAATTCCACACCACTTCTTTAACCGATAATCCTGCGGGGACAACCAGGTTGTCCAATGAAAACTGAAACTCATTGGGATTGCCGGTGGCAGCAAAAACGGCATCAAATGTGATGGTCGGGAGGACATAGCCTTTCGGGATCAGCAAATAGTGCCAGGCATTGTTGTCCCCACCGATGCAGGCAAGTTCAAGACTGTTTTCCGAAACATTGAGGATCAGGTATTCTCCATCCTTGGCCCCGGTATCGAAACAAGGATAGACGGGAGTAGTTCCGGCCAGTTTGAGGTACTGTTTCCCGTCCTTTTCATAATAGGACCAGGTTCCGTTGATTGGGCCGGGATAATCGACCATGTAATCCGTATCGTTGATCCTGGGATTGGAATAGGCCGGGTCGCTGATCCGGAAATCCTTGACGTAACTGACGCCTTTGTTGTCATAAACGGCTGCAAAACCGGTTAATTTCAGTGTCAGTTCATCATCGTACAGTCCCTTGTAGGATTTGGCCAGTGGAGAAGCCGCCCACCAGGAGAAACTGCTCTCAAGGCTTGGGCCCACACCCATATGGCCGGTGGCCAGACTGTCCATAACCCAGGTTTTTCCATTGATTGCCTCAGCCCCTCCGCACAGGATGGTCATGACCGGATCGGTGAAATAGGCCCAGTCTGTTTCCGTGGTTGTCTGATCCTTCGTAATGCTTGCGTGCCCACCTTTGGTATAAAGAGTAAGCGCGATGGAATACGTGCCGGGAAGCGGATAGTAAGCTTCCACTTCGTTACCGTTTGCCGTATTGCCGTTACCCAGGTCCCAGGTGGCGATACCCGTTACCGATGAAGTGTTTTCGATGGTGAAATGAAAAGCATCAGCACCGGGAGTGATAGTGATCTGGAGGTCCGATGCATCAGGTGCATCACCTATATCAGGCTTCTGCAGTTCAGTCGGCTCGCAAGAACCGAGAACCAAACCCGACAACGCTATAAAGGCGAGATATTTAAGGTTTTTCATCTTATTTGTATTTAGGAACATACTGTTTCAGAACACCGTCGTTGCAATTCCTGATATCCTTTCCCGGAATCGGAAACATTCCCCAGGTCTGGGTGTCGAATGACCGGTTGTTGAAGTCCTGCCTGTTGGGAATACCGGCCGGTACATTGAAACTTCCATCGATCTTCTCCTTGGCGAAGTCCAAGCCTTGCCGAAGTAGATCCCACTTACGTGACCCTTCACCCGCCAGTTCGACCCTGCGTTCATGCATGATATCCTGAAGTGCCACGGACGAAAGCGCGGCTGAAGCTCCCAGGGCACGCGTCCTGACCCGGTTCAGGTAATCTTTTGCTTTCGCGGGATTATCGATGAGGTAAACCTCTGCAGCCATCAGAAGTACATCGGCAAACCGGATATCATAGAAGTTGACCGGATAATTGAGTTCGCGGCTTCCGCTGGTCGGCTGATAGGCGTTGCGCGGCAGCCATTTGCGATTGAAATATCCAGAGTTCTCAAAGGCGTGCAGGTAGGAATCCATGTTTTCATCAGCATTGAAAATGGCCACATCCTTCCTGGGATCGCCAGGTTCAAACTCATCGACGAGGGACCAGCTGACGGTACCGAAACTCCAGCCTGCATCGAAGAAGCCACCATATCCTGAAGGATTCCGGATCCCATAGAAGATCACCGAGAAGTTGCCTTCAATGCCCCATCCTCCCCAATCACCCGATTTGGCCTTTTCCGAATATTGCCATTCGAAAACCGATTCAATGTTGTTTTCGTGGGCCCAGTCAAAAAGATCGGCATAATCCGGCATCAGATCGTAAGCACCGCTATTGATGATCTCATCAAGAGCAGCCTCGACATAAGCCTTGTCAATTGTCACGGTCCCGTCGCTCCATTCACCCGTTAATCCGAGATCCGGGATGGCTGTTTTGATTCCGTTGTAGAAAAGATAGATCCGCGCAATAAGCGCTTGGGCGGCATACTTGGTTACCCTCCCGGCTTCGGTCGAAGGTACCATCAGGGGAAGATCCGGAATCGCATCGAGCAGGTCGGTGGCAATCACCGTATAGACCTCGGATGGAGTGTTTTGGGTTGCATTCCTGTAATCTTCGATCGAGGGCAGAACTGTATTGATGATCGGAACCCAGCCATAATGACGGACCAGATCCCAATAGAAATAAGCCCTCAGGAATTTGGCTTCCGCGATAAACCTCTTCTGGTTGTCCGGATTATCCCATGTGATCCCGGCTTCTTTCTGGAGGTACAGATTAGCCCTGTATAGCCCGGAATAGCACCGGTTCCATAGGTCTGACGCCGAATTGTTTTCAGCAGTCATCGTGGATAACTCAATTTCCTGCCATTGACTCATGTCACCGGCATCCGATCCGCCTGCATAGGCATCATCGGAAAAAATATCGGACATGATCGGCACAAACTGCCAGTTTTGAACGGCCATGGCGTCATATACACCCGTGAGCGCCAGAAAAGCGTCGTTTTCTGATTTATAAAAGTTTTCTTCCACCAGGCCGGTCTTCGGCTCCAGTTCCAGAAAATCTTTTGTACAAGCCTGCAAGCCCAGAAAAACGAGGGCTATGTATGCGATATATCTTAATTTTTTCATTTCAGATTTCATTAAAATGATAGTAAATCAGAAGGTTACATTGATTCCACCATAAATAGTGCGGGCCTGCGGATAGATGCCATGGTCAACACCGTAATTAAACACGCCACCGCCGATCTCAGGTTCATAGCCGTCATATTTGGTGAATGTCAGCAGATTCTCGGCCAGGATATAGAACCTGACTTTGCTGATCCGGATCATCCGGGTTATCTTGCCGGGTAGCGTATAACCGATTGACAGGTTCCTGAGCCTCAGGTAATCAGCATCTTTAACCCAGAAATCACTCGGGGTTTTAAAGTTTTGGTTCAGGTCGTTGTAAGTCAGGCGAGGATACTCGTCCGTACTGCCTTCACCGGTCCATCTGTTTAGGGCTTCACCCCGGTAATTGGTATAGTTCATGTCATAACGCCGGGTTGCATCCCAGACCTGATGGCCTAACGCAGTGTACCAAAACATGTTGAAATCAATTCCTTTGAATTCCAGGGACAAGTTCAAACCCCCGGTAAAATCAGGATAAGGATTGCCTATCATGACCCGGTCGTTGCTGTCGATGGTTCCGTCGCCGTTCTGGTCGACAAAACGGAAGTCACCTGGCTGAGCGTTGGGTTGAATCAGCTTTCCTTCTGCATTTGTGTGAGCCTGCACTTCCTCCTCATTCTGGAAGATGCCGTCAGTCTGAATACCGTAAAACACTCCCAGAGGCGAGCCCACTTCGGCGCGGACGATGTCGGCTTGCCCGAATCCGCCGCCGCCGCCTTGCAGGCGCTGCTCCTCGTTCTGAATATCCAGGACAATATTCTTATTGGTGTTACCAATCAGTTTAACATCCACGTAGAGATCGTTAAAATGCTCGCGGTAACCGAATTCCATATCAAGTCCGCTGTTCCTCACCGAACCTCCATTGATCACCGGGGGTACGTTGCCAACCAGCATGGGAGCCGGGGCTTCGATCAGCCAGTCTTTGGTGGTCTTGATATAATAGTCTACCGTCAGGGATAACTTGTTGTTCAGGAAACCCAGGTCAAGACCGAAGTCCAACTGTTCCGAGGTTTCCCATTTCAGGCTCGGATTGGCAATCCGGGTTGGGACCATCCCGTTGTACTGGATCTGTCCGATCCCATAATAATATATGGAACCGGTTCCCATCACCGAAGTGTAACGGAAGTCCCCGATCGATTCGTTCCCATTCTGTCCCCAGCTGGCACGGAGTTTTCCCAAACTCAACCAGTTGCCGAATTTTTCCATGAAAGATTCACGCGAAAAGATCCACCCTGCCGACAGGGACGGGAAGGTACCGAACTTATTGGCTGAACCAAACCTCGAGGAACCGTCAGTTCTCATTATGGCCGTCACCATGTACTTGTTCATCAGGTCGTAGTTGATCCTTCCAAAGTAGGAAAGCATGGTGTGATCACTGTAACCTCCATAAATGGTTGCGGAGGTCACATCCATCGCATTATCCAGGAAGGCATGCTCGTAATCGTCGAAGATCACGTCATTTTTTGACCCTCCGACATTGCTATACTGGTTTCTCTGGGCAGCATGACCGGCCAGTGCGGTGATATGATGTTCACCGAAGGTTTTATCATAGGTCAGGATGTTCTCCCAGTTCCAGTTCATGTAATTATCCTCGCTCCTCGAAACGCTGTTGATAAGGGTTTTATGAGTGGCATCCAGATCGTATTCCGGATTATAATTCCGGTTGATTACCAAAGCATACTCCCCACCCAGGGAGGTGCGGAAGGTCAGACCCTCCAACGCACCGAAGAGCTTTCCGAAGTCAAACGAGGCGTAGGTATTGCCCACAGCTTTATAGGTGTTGGTATGTCCGTTCGTATAGGAAAGCATGGCAACCGGGTTGGTGATTTCCTGCATCCCTATGCCGAAATCCTCGGGAGATGCCCATTCACCGTTGGGAAATTTAACCGGTACTATTGGCGGAGTGTTCAAGGCTTGAACCAGGCTGGTGGAAGCAAAGTGGTCATTCGTCGAAATCCCCTGACTGTTCATGTTTGCCAGGTTGATATTGGTTCCGATCTTGAGGAAATCCAAATCCCAGTCCAGGTTCAGCCTGTAGGTAAACCGCTCGAAATTGGATTTGCCTTTGGCAACAATCCCGTCCTGCTTGAGGTAATTGAACGAGCTGAGGAAACTGCCCCTTCCGCTGCCACCGGAAATCACTACCTCGTGGTTAAGTTTAGGGGCATTGTAATTGAACATTTCATCCTGCCAGTCGGTGCTGTAAGGAAAAGTATCGATCATGGCCTGGCTGAATTTCCAGGGCTGACCTGCATTGGCGGCTGCTTCATTCTGCAGCATGAAATAGTCGTCTTTGTCAAGGACATCCAGTTTTCTCCAGGGATTTTGAAATCCGAGGTAGCTTGAATAGGTGACCTGCGTGGTTCCCCTGTTGCCTTTTTTGGTGGTGATCAGGATAACCCCGTTAGCCGCCCTGGCTCCATAGATCGCTGCCGAGGCAGCATCTTTCAGGACTTCGACCGACTCAATATCGGAAGGATTCAGATAATCAATACCGTAACCATTGGTCGGAAGCCCGTCAACGATGTATAAAGGCTCCGCATCGCCGTTAGTACCAATCCCGCGGATCCTGACCGAGACGAAATCCCCGGGCTGACCGGAATTGTTCATGATGACCACACCGGAAGTCTTACCCTGCAATGCCTGGTTGATCCTGAGGTTGTTGCCCCTGACCATTTCCTCAGCCGTAACTTTCGCTATGGCACCACTGATCAGGCTCTTTTTTTGAACGCCGTAGCCCACAACCACAGCCTCATCGATAGTGATGTCGAGTGGTTGAAGTGATACGTTGATGACCGTACGCCCTTCAACGGGGATATCCTGCGCCTGGTATCCCACGTAACTGAAGGACAAGACTGCTTGAGCATTGGGAACCGACAGGCTGTACTTGCCCGCCTGATCGGTTGAAACGCCCAATTGCGTGCCCTTGATTACTACGTTAACTCCGGGAAGCCCGCCACCTTTTTCATCGGTAACGGTTCCCGAAACTACAAGTCCCTGAGCGAATGCCGACACTGCAACGAGCCAGATGACGAGCACCGCAGTAAAGACTTTTAGAAAACGGAAAAGTTTAAGATTCATAGGATTAAACATTAGGTTGATATAAATTTTGGCTAATTAGCAGGAACGAAATTCCTGGAGGAGACAATCAGAGTTGGACTAAGGGCCCGGAATAATCGGGTAGGGTATTGTCCGGTACATAGTCATTAATGAAATTTAGATAAAACCCTTCCAAATCAATTAACCCAATCATCAAATAGGTTCAGGTTCCTACCGTTATCCTCCCGGGACACAGTCGGACAAGTAAGTTTAAGGTTAATCCCAGGGACTGACAACGGTGAAAACACATAACTGTTACATCTTGACTACATCACAGCTACATCAGGACTAAAAGGTTTTTCGGGAAACGAAGCAAATACGGGGCTGTCAGAAATTGATCATGAAATCCGTCAGGTTAAGATCGTGTGGAAGGTTCATTTTCTTGCGCAAACGGTAACGGCTGATCTCCACCCCCCGCGGTGATATGTTTAGAAGCGGTGCGATCTCCTTGGTTGTCAGGTTTAAACGCAGGTAAGCACAGAGCCTCAAATCAGTCGGTGTCAGCTGGGGAAACTGTTTTTTCAGGTTTTTCAGAAAATTGTCATGGACGGCATCAAAGTGGTCCTCGAACTGCCGGTAATCTGCTTCAGCTTCAATATTGGCTTCCACCTTCGCGATTACGCGGTTGAGGTTTCTCCCGGCTTCGGAGTCCACCAGCTTCTCGGAAATCCTGATCATCTCTTTTCGAAGCATGATGAGGAACTCGTTCTTCCTGACCAGACCGGATATGCTGGCTGACAATTGCTTGTTCTTGAATGCCATTTCTGTTTCCAGTTTATCCTTTTCAAGCACCACCAGTCTTTTTTCGGATTCTAGCGATTCGGCCAGGTAACGTTGCCTGATCTGCTCAAAATTCTTTTCATGCTGGATAGTGACAGCCAGTTTCTCTTGCTGGAATTTATGTAGAATCCTTCGGCCGGTCAGAAAACTGGCGGACAGAAGAACTAAAATGTAAAAAACATAGGCTACCGTACTCCTGAACCAGGGTGGCAGCACCCGGAACCTGACCGAAGCTTCTGAAGTTTCTATGTTATTAATACCCAATCCTTTGACTCTGAAAAGGTAGGAACCTTCCTTGAGTCCGGTGTACTCTTTGAATGCTTCAGTTGTCCATGCACTCTCGTAATCATCGTAACCTTCAAGGTAGTATTTGAACCGTAATTCATCGGGATGGTCATAAAGAGGGACAGCGAACTCAAACCTGAGGTTGTTGGAGGAGAAGGGTATGCTTATACGAAGATCTTGTTTTTGATTGTCACCGGATGCATCTATGATTGTCGGTTCGTTTCCTCCCAGGTAGGTGGTGGAAACTTTCCCTGTGCCGATGACAGCTCGTATATGACATTGCGCATTTTCAGCCAGCTTCAGGGCGTAGGTTGGATCATAATGTGCATAACCTTCTTCGCAAGCGATGATTATGTTGTTTTCGTCAAGGAAATTAACATGCTCATAACTGCGGTTTGTTTGGTTCCTCAGGGGGTAAAAGGGTCTTTTCTCAACACTCCGGCCCGATTGATTGCCCGATCGGATAATTCCCATTTCGGAGGGCTTGAAATACCAGATATTTCCCTGTTTGTCTTCATAAAGGGAACTAACGGGTTCCTTCCCGATCAGTTCGTTAAACCTGAGGTCCGGCATAAAAGAATCGGTAGCCTGGTCATAGTAATAAATCCCGTTGATGGTGGTAAACAGGATCTGGCTGCCAATCTTGTAAACCGAGTTACGGTATTTCGAGGGTAATCCCTCCCGGTCGGTATATAACTTAACCGAGGTGACCGTTGTATAATCCTCATTGAATTCAACCCTGAAAACACCCAGGCTTCCATGTGCAATCCACAGGCGGCCCAGGTCATCCTCGGCAAAAAGTCGTGTGCTTTCATGGAATCCTGCTATCGGTCCTGAGAATTTCCAACCTTCAGGGCTCTTGGTGTATAGATTGACCCCGGTGTATGTTCCACCCAGGACAATACCTGGATTTGCGGATAGTTTTAAAAAATCCCAACTGCCCGGTACTTCGGAAATCATTTTGGCTTCCGTGCCACGGATCAGGAACGTCCCCAGGTTATGCCCGCAAAACAAGTTTTTATCAATCATTTTGAGTGACCAAACCTGGCCTTGGGTACCCGGAACAACTGAAAAATAATCCCGTTCATTAAGAGGATTTTCATACTCAGACCATTTCTTCAGGAAAAGTCCCTGGTTGGTGCCGGCATAGAGATTGCCGTCCGCCAGAATGGAAACATACCCTGTTCCCGGCAAGGATTTTCCGTAATTGTAAAAAGTTATGGGAGAGTTGATTTCTGCATAGGAAATCCCCCGGTCAAGACCAAGCCATAGATTATTGTCGCGATCGGAGAAAAGGCTCAGCACAGTATTGTTTTGCAGTCCTTTCGACTGGTTCAGGTGTTGAATCGGTCTGCCTTCCTTATCAATGATCAGCACACCGTCCCGGATTGTCCCATAGGCATAGTAGCGGTTGGGCAGGGCGATGCCGCAAAATATGGAGTTCTCCATCAAAAAGGCTGATGCTTCTTTGGCCCAGGGAACGGCTTTTTCTCCGTCATAAAGGAAAAGTCCGTTTTTGGCTGTGCCGATGATCAGGTTCCGGTCATCATAGGGAACCACGGATTCAATGTTCATCCCGATAAAGGCATCACCACCCGGAACCTTGGATACTTGCGTGCCTTGTATTTTAAGAAGTCCAAGGTGCCGTTCACTGGTATACAGGGTTTTATCCGCTTTGAACAGGAAATTGAACTCCCTGTCAGGAAAAATGACATCCATTTGATTACCCTTATACAGAAAAATTTTACTTTTTGATTGAAAATAGATACCAGCTGGAGTTTCAAAAATCTTCCAGATTTCATTGAATCCTACGGCAATCCGGGGAAATTGATCAGAAAGTGAAACATAGTGCAGGATACCTCTTTCATCAGGTATCATCATACCGAAGTCATTTGACAATCCAATGTATATGGTCCCGTCCGATGTAACCGCCACAGCCCGGTACAGAAAACGGTCTGAGAGAGAGTATCTCCTCCACCGCTTACCGTCAAATTCCAGGAGACCGTCATTATTGCCGAAATACATGAAGCCTTTCTGATCCTGGGTGATGCTCCAGTTCTGGGTACCCCCCTCATAAACCTGTTTGGGATAATTGATAATGTGCGGGATTCCTTTGTTTTTGACTTGCCCGGGTAAGGCAGCTGCCCAGAGGGAGAAAATGAAAACAAAGACCGGTTTGATCTTAAACCGGTGAAACAAAACCCAGTTTACTTGCATGTACGCTTCTAAACTTGAAGATCTATCCGAAGATAAAGAAATTTTAGATTACCACCGTCCGGGGACCGGAGTCTGGCATTTCGGACAGCGCCCGTTGACAATCAGGTTCTGCTCTATTTCAAAACCGTTTCTCTTGACCAGGAGCACTTTGCAGCTGTGGCAATAGGTGTCCTCTCCCCCGATGCCCGGTACATTCCCTACATAGACGTAGTGAAGACCCGCTTTCAGGGCAATTTCCTTGGCCCGGGTCAGGGATTGCAAAGGGGTGACCGGGAGGCGGGTCAGTTTATGCTGCGGATGGAAACGGCTGAAGTGCAGGGGATAATCATTGAATCCCTCCTGGGCCAACCAATCACACATGCGTGCAATGACATCGAAATTATCGGTCCAGCTGGGTACGATCAGGTTGGTGATTTCGAGCCAAACACCCTCCTTTCTGAACGTTTTTAATGTTTCAAGGACCGGTTTGAGGTTGCCGGCGGTCAGTTTCAGATGGACCTCCTCATCAAAGGTCTTCAGGTCGATATTGGCTGCGTCGATCACCTTGCACAATTCCAGCAGGGGTTCCGGGTTGATGTAACCGTTGGAAACCATTATATTCTTGATTCCCCTGCTTTTGGCCAACGTCGCTGTATCGAGCATGTACTCAAAAAAGGTGATCGGTTCGGAATAGGTATAGGCTATTGACTTGCAGTTTTCCCGGATAGCCTGGTCGACGAGCTGAACGGGAGTAGCCTGATAATTCCGGGTCTTCGTGGGCGAAGTCTGGCTGATCTCCCAGTTCTGGCAATTCAGGCAGGCGAAATTACATCCTGCCGTGGCCAGACTGAAAGAGAGACTGGCCGGATAAAAATGCAGCAAGGGCTTTTTTTCAACCGGATCAATATGGACCGCGCAGGGATTTCCATAGGCCATCGTGAAGAGTTTCCCGTCGCGGGCTATCCGGTTGTGGCAATCACTTAACTCCCCTTCCTTCAAAGTGCACTCATTGGGACAGATAAGGCATTTAACGCCGCGGGGAGTGACCACATAATGGCTGGCTTCCCTTTCTCCCTGGTTGTCAGTGTTCAAATCATCCATAGCTGATATCAATTCATTGCCGATAGCTCCCGTCGATGCGATGCAGGCTGAGGCTCCGGTAATTGTTAAACATTTCAGAAACTCCCGCTTGTTCATGAACGTTTACGCACGAGTTTTGTCAACCCCAAAGATACAATACCCGTAGCGGAAATAACCCCTATAGCCAGCTTGATTCCGAACAGAGGTACCAGGGCAAGCGGGAACACAATGGCACCCAACGCGGCACCCATAAGGTCGTAAGCATAGATCCTGCCTGGATTTGCATGATCTCCCGGCTGGGATGCCAGCCGGGCAAAAACGGCTCCGTTTGAGAATGCCGCAATAAAGGAAATCAGGAATATCAAAACGGTCTTGAGCCCGGTCATTCCCGACGGATGGGCCAGCCATTCCGAGATTACAAGCAAAAGCAGACCGGAAAAGGAAAACAAAAGCCAGATAAAAGTATCAGAGCTCAGGATCTTACCGACTCTCTTCCGGAGAAAGCACCAACTTCCCGTCGCAAGGCCTGTCATGAAAATGGCCGGCAGGCAACCGGCGAAGAGATAAAGCGTGCCGGCGGTTATTTGAACCAGGAAGAGGAGAATGATCTGAAGACCGGAAGCTCCTGCTCCCAATAAAAACATGGCGTTACTTTCCGGTTTGCTCCCGACCAGGGTCAGCAGGATGATAAACAGGGCTGCAGCTCCGAAAATCCACAGTAAGCGAAGGGGAAACTGCCCGATCCACCAGTTTATCATTCCCAGAAAAGCTTTGGGCCGGAACTCTTCATTGGCAGTAAAAACCTGGTTCAGTAACTGTTCCATTTCAGATTTCCTGGCAATCAGCAGGTTTTCATCAAAGTATCCCGGCCGGATAAAGGTGGTTTGGATCTTTCGCTCTTGCAGTGTGTGAAGAATGTCTATGGTCCATTTTTCATCGGAAGCCATCAGGTAATTGTTTTCCCCCGGCAACAGGGCAACTTGTCCAAAGGATTTCCTGGCGGCTGAGTAAATGGGCCCCAGCATGTCCAGGGCATTGCCGGAGACATAATTGGCCGTACCGGGAAGCATGACGGTTACCATTCCTGAATGCCCCAGATGCTTCCTGGCCAAAGCAAAAAAGGAGGATGCATAATACCGGTTAAGGTTCAGGTTCTGGGGTCCTGCCAACATCACAATCACGACATCATAGGTTGCCGTATCGGAAATGAGGTGATGAAATGGATTTATCCTGAGATAGTTGATGTTTGGATACCCTTCTGCGAGAAGATTTAGTTTCTTGGCAGTCCGGATGACCTGCGGATCGGGTTCAATGCAATCTACCCGGTGACAGTCATATTTCATCAGCTCCGCAGTGATGCCCGTACAGGTTCCGCCAATGACCAGAATGTCGCGCGGGTCCGGATGGCTGCACAGGGTGAAATGGACCAGCTCCTCATTGGTCAGTGGATTGCCCGAAGAGTGGGTCAAAACCCCGTTCTCGTAAATATTGACCTGTTCACCTGTCCTGGTGACAGTAAGACGGCCCGATACCCCCGAATAGGTCTGGATGATTTCCTCATTGGGATGAATGAGCCGTTCAGCCCACCTGCCTGGATAACCTGAGAAGATTCCCAGGAGTATGGCCAGGGTCATGAGAAAGCCGGAGGAAGCTGAACCGACACTCTCCCAGGCATAAGCCCCTCCGGCTGTCATACCGGATGGACGTAAGAGCTTGACCGAGTAAGTGAATGAGAATCCATTCAGGAAGCAGAACGGCAGAAGGATCAGGAAAAGAAAGCCTGACAGGCCGGCGGGACCTGCTTCTATGCCGGGAGAAAAAAACAGGCTCTTGAGAAAATAAAGGAGCGGAATCAGCGCTACCGGCATGGAGGCAAGAGCCAAAATCAGGTAAATGGTTTTTTTTGATAACCGGGTGCCCTCAGCAGGAGTGTTGGTGCGGGTACCGGCGAAGGCTCCGGCTCCCGTCAGGGTCAGCCATAAAAAGAAAATAATGGAGAGGATAAACTCATTTCCGGAGAAAAGACCCAGCAGCTCCCGGATAACGAGGGTTTGAAATGCAACAGCGGTAAACCCGACCATGAACGGTAAAAGGAAACCGGGTATGTTGACCTGTTTCTGTATCCTGGTTCCTGGCCGCGGGCTTTTCCCGGAAAAAGCCTTAAACGGTAGATAATACCTGAGGTGCCAGAGAAGGTGAAAGAAGGCGATGATTGTCATGGCAATCCCGAAATTGACATGCACCTTTAGGACCTTCTCCGTCCAGGGAACTTCGATTTTGTAATTGATCTGGATAGCCATCAGGATGCCAAGAATACCGGTTGTCAGGAATGTGACCAGGAGGGAGTAATTCCAGATTTTCCGGTGCGTAAGCCGATTGTATACCTCCAGTTGGCTGAACAAGAGACTGATGCCATACAGGATTAGGAGGATAATAAGGACCGGGATCAGGAGGTAGGGGGTGGTCATGGTTTCTTCGGGATGTCCTCCTCAAAGATAATGGCTTCATATATATAGATATCTGCATCCTTCCAGCCGGTCCAGCCGATCCCGGCCTTGTCCTGCGCACAATGACCGAGAAACTCCTCGAGTGTCCAGCCGGTTTCCGTGGCAACCTGGGGCAGAAAGGTGCCGCCGAGGTATCCTTTTTTCAAATAAATGCCGTGTTTACCCAGGATGATCTCCCGGACGTCATCTATTTTCCTTAAGGGTGTCAACACGGATATTTCGATATTGATGTCATCCAATTCCTTTGCCTCGACAGGCAGGAAACGGGTGTCCTGGGTTGACGAGGCAATGGCCATTTCCTGTACGACTTTGTACAATGGCGCATCAGGCTCAAAGGAACCGATACATCCCCGGAGATTGCCCTTCAGCTTGAGCGTGACAAAAGCCCCGGTCTTCGTTTTCAGGGATCCTCCGTATCCGGCAGGACTCAGGACCGGTACCTGGTGATTGCGGATGTAAGATTCAAGGGTCGTTCTGGCTATGGCCAGTAAATCTTCCTTGTCCTTCCCGCTCAGGAAAAAGGCTGTAGTAATTCCCTCGGAAACAGCAATGGCATGATATCCCACCACTTCTGATTTGTCACCGTAGGGTTGAATATCACCTGAATTTTTATAATCGATCTTGCTGAATACAAGCTTTGGATTGTTCTGAGTCAGGTAAAGCAGTACCAGACCCGAAGGCCAAGCACACATGCTGGTTGCAAGGTTGGATATCCTGAGTTTTTCATTGTCCCGCAGAACCGCGAGGAACCGTTCAGCCGAATTGGCGCAGAAAGCACCGGCGGTCAATGCATCCACCTTCCGGGCGTCTTCATAACGGGGATAATGAGAGAAATCCGAACTGATGATAAACAGATTCTCCGATGTGAACCACGGCTTCAGTGCTGCGGCTATTCCCGCGCAGACGGATGGGGTTTGGGTACCGATAACAATTGGCACCAGTTTGAAAGGCTTGGACATTCTTACCTGGAGAAAGGGGAGTTGTACCTCGATGCTGTGTTCCTGGATGTGAGCCGCCGGATCATCGGTGAAAAATTCCCGGTTTAGAGCCAGTTGCTCCGAGACAGCCTGATCAACCTCGATTCTTCCCAAGGGAGTCAGATAATCTCCGCGGGTATAGACCGATGCTTTACCCAGGCTCATGCGATGCGAGGAAGCCAGGATAAAAATCCGCTTATATCCGGCATTTGGATCAATCTGGTTATAACCGGAGGCTGCCACTCCACCCGAGAAAACATATCCGGCGTGCGGAACCACCAGCGCTCTTAAAGTTCCCTTTGTCTGGTCCGGTTTCCCCTGTGAAAGAAAGCCGGCAACCATTTTTCTCAATTGATCAGGATCTGATGGATAAAACGATCCTGAGACCGCCGGTTTACGGTCTTCTTTCTTTGTTTGCATGGCTGTCTGGGATTTGAGTTGAGTGGGGCAAAAAGAGAGAAATGCCCAAAATAAACAGGATCCTATAAAAAAACCACTCCTGAACATCCTGATCGCTTGTTCTGCCTATCCAATGATTTTCTTCCAGAAGCTTCTCTTCCTGCGGTCATTCAGGGTTTCATAAGTCTTGACGTCCGGGTTCCCGAAGTGTTTCAGATTGATCCTTTTCATGATTACCTGCCCGGGTTCGCCTATTCTCCTTCGAAAACGGGTTAACTCACTCAGGGAGAAAGGCTTGTCTGGCTGAAAATGGATCTCTCCGCAGAAATATTGCCAATAAGGGTTTTCAGGCCAGATCTTCAGGACTTTCTCATCACTGAGATTAAAACGTTCCTTTAAAAGCATCATCCCGATGATTTTCCTGGGCGGTATGGATCTCCTGCCTTTATCTGAATAGAAATCCTTGAATGAATCTTCAAGAGATTCCCAGTCGATCTGATCGGCTCCGATGACCAATTCATGTTTAAGATTGATAAAACGGGCTATCGGAACCTCGAAAATTTCAAGCTGCCGCTTGTTTCTTGTGCGTCCCAACATAGGTTTTACAGGTTATTGGATAATTAGCTAACCTGCTACAAGATAATGAATTTAAATCGGAAAGGAAAATTTGATTAACGGTAGAGCCAATTTACGGTCTGAACGGCAACCAGTCCCGCTGTTTCAGTCCTCAGGCGGGAGGTTCCGAGGGTTAAAGGAAGATATCCCGCCTCACCTGCAAGTTCCACTTCTGCAGGAGTGAAATCCCCCTCGGGCCCGATAAGGATCGTCCAGGGCTGGTCTTTTTGAAGTGATTCATCCAGCCAGTTCTTGTTGCCGGGATTACAATGGGCGATCCATTTGGATCCCGCGGCAGGCCGGGACACGAACTGCTTGAATGACGACAGGCTGTGAATGGCGGGATGATAGGCTGTCAGCGACTGTTTCATGGCGGCGATGGCTACTTTGATCAACCGGTCGGTTTTCACCTCCTTGCGCTCTGACCGGCTGCAGATAATCGGAGTGATGGAGGTAATGCCGATTTCAGTCGCTTTTTCGATGAACCACTCAAACCGGTCTATCTGCCGGGTGGGAGCCATGGCCACATGAAGTTCGTAACCGGGCTTGCCGATTCCCTGCTTGCTTTCCGTTATTTCGACCGGGCAATTCCTGGGATCGGGATATGCAATCACCGCTGAGTACCAGCCTCCGCAACCGTTCACCAGTACAACCGGATCACCCTGAACCAGTCTCAACACCCTGACGGCATGATGAGACTCTTCTGGCGACAGGGTGAACTCAGGCTGATCGGTCAGGCCGGGAGCATAGAAAAGATGCATGATTATTTCATTCGGGTCAGGTCCAGTGCTTCAGGAGACCAGTTCCGGAGGAAAGTCATGACTTTGTTCTTGTTATAGCTTTGGCCTTCTTCCAGGAGCCCTGAGTCCTGTGTATGGATCAATCGTCCCTGCCTGTCCAGGATCAGGAATACCGGGTAGCCCATGCGCCCGGGATTTCCAAAGGATTTCAGGAGCTCGGCGTTCCGGTTTTCGGTGCTGTAGTTCAGCAGAACATATACATAATTGTCATCCAGCAGTTTTTTGATTTCGGGATCTGCATTTATATAGCCGTGAAAACGAATACACCAGGGACACCAGTTGCCTCCGACCTGGACGAACACATGCTTGCTTTCGGTGTTTGCCTGCTGAACCGCATTATTGATATCCAGCCGGGCATCAGCCTGTGGATCGTATATCTTGGGTGTTTCCTTCTTTTCCTGTGAGAATGTGCCCTGAATACCGGCTACAAGGAATATCAATACCAGAAAAGAAAATAGTTTTTTCATGATGATCGGAATTGAATGAGTTGTGCAAATGTACAAAAAGCAGACTTTCTAACTTTGCGGCATGACAAGAATCGGACTCTTATCAGACACCCACGGTTACCTGGATGATCCGGTCCTGAACTTCTTTTCCGGCTGCGATGAGATTTGGCACGCCGGTGATCTGGGAGATTTAGGGATCATGGATCGCCTGGCAGAGAACAGGATCTTCCGGGGGGTTCACGGAAACATTGACGGCTGGAATATCGTTAGGGAACTTCCTTTATTTCAGGAATTTACTATTGAGGAAGTATCCGTGCTGATTACCCACATAGGATTTCAATCCGGGCGGTTTACGCAGGCAGTGGCTGAACGCTTGAATAGCTTCAAGCCAAAAGTCTTTGTCTGCGGTCATTCCCATATTCTGAAAGTCAAGTACGATGAATCCCGGCAGATGCTTCAAATAAATCCGGGTGCAGCAGGCCTTCAGGGGATCCATCAGGTCCGTACGGCCGTTCGCTTTAATGTTAATGGAGAGCGGATCAGTGATCTGGAAGTCCTGGAGCTGCCGCGAAAGGCCAATCCATAATAACCGGCTGTTAATCGTAAAACGTTTATCGATCGCCTTAACGTTCCACCCCAAACCTCATCAGGAATTCCTGTACTTGCCTGTACTGTCCGGGATAATATTGGAATCCCGGTTCCCATGGTTGTGTTTCCTGAATTCTTTTGGCTTCCTTTGTTGAGCGCAAAAGAGTGTTGAATTTCTCGTATTTGGGTCCTGATATGCACTGCAGGATCCCGCGGGAATAAGTGAAGAAGAAGTAACCCTGCCTTTCAAGCTCCAGGTAGAGGCTGAATGTGTCACCGCTTCTCTTGTGGACGATTTCAAGATATCCATCGACCTTTTTGTTCACACCTTTATCCCTTATGTTGGCAATGCCTATCTTGCCTGCTGACTGGTATGAACCTGTCTCGGGATTCCACCCCAGGTGGACATCAGTCATCACAAGGGTATGCATGAGCTCTTCGGGAACCTTCCTCCAGCGTCCCATCATGCTTAATTGCCCGAGCAATTCATCGGCTTTTGTTTTCCCCAGCAAATACCTGAATGATTCGCGGAATAAGGGATCAGCATAGTTGACAGGTTCAGTTCTCGAAGCATTGTTGATGGACCGGGCCATGTAATCCAGGATTTTGTCATCCATGAAGAAATCAAGGGTCAGGGTCATGGTCCCGCTGACGCTATCCTGCCGTAAGTCGTGGATAAGTCGGCCCGCACCGGTCAGTTTGACCTTTCCCAGATCGACTCCCAGGCCGGTTTTCCCGTCAGCTTCACAGATGCACCGGTTTGCGTCGAAAGAGAGCAGAGGAGCATCCGCCGCAGGATCCGATTTCTTTTGGCCTGAAGCAAGCAGGTACCTCGAGCGGGATTCGTCGTACCAGAGCCTGCCCCAGGCAGATATCAGGGGCTGGTCGCTGTATCTCAGGTGAGGCCCGATAAAGGTGGAATAAAGCTCAACCGGCTGGTTTGACAGGTAGAATCCTTTAAACAGCCTTTCGTTCTGATCATTGACGGTGACGGAATCAATGGGTATGGATACGGAGTCGGGATTGATCCGGTCCGTGAACCGGATCCACTGGCGGATGTTCTCGTTGCAGGAATGAACGATTTGCATCTGGCCGTCAAACAGAAGGAGCGGTTTATCGTTGTGCCATTCCACTTCTCCATAATACCTGAAGGCGGGACTCAGGGCGAATCCTGAATTCATGCCGATGGTTCCCTTCCCTTGGGAATGACCGGCGGCATCCGGATGAATGTCGGAAAAATGGATGGAGAACTCACGGCCGGCTATGTCCCGGTACTGATAATTGCCCCGTGCAAAATAGTTGGAACGGTCAATTATTTTGACGGAGGCGCCGCTTATCCGGTGGATCAGTCCGGTATCCCGGCTGACCAGTACAGCCTGCCGGAGGGTGTCGAGGTCGGCCTTTTCCCGAATCATGAGATTCCTGTCGGCCGGAAAGATCCTCATGTCGGCAACGTCTATGAATTCGGTCTCCGTTGCCCGGATGAGTTTGTTGTCTACGTCATAAAAAGTTCTTTTGGACTTGATTTCCAACTGGTCTGAAGAAGACTGCGACATCCGGAGCAGGGTTGAGTCAAATCCCATCAGGTTCAGGTTCATATCCCAGATAAATGAACCCGATTGTCCGGTGAATTGATTGTGCGGAAAATCGATCGATGAAGAGGGTGAAACAGTCCTGAAACCTGCTTTCTTTTCGCGGGTGCTGACGGCGACGTCCACTTGCCGGGCGATAAAACCCACACGGTCGGAGTCGGCTTCAGTGCCGGATCCGGTCGAATCATCAAAGATCCTGAATTCGGCGTTGGAAGCGTCATAGGATTCCTGATAAAAATGAAATTGGTCCGACGTCACTGAATATCTTTCAAAACGCATCGTTCCCTTGCCTGTGAGAGAACCCGGCTCGAGCGATAATTCCCCGTCAAACTCCACCTTGCCGTACATGCTGAGGGGATTGTCTTTTCCACTGGCCACCATCCGGTCCTTTTCAGGCATCCAGGATACTGCCATTTCCTGTCCGACAGCTTCAGGATTTCCATTTTCAACGGTATCCTGATTAACCGCGAAAGTGTTTGCCAGGGTGGTAACCTGATCGGGCAGGAAAAGGAAATCGTCGGACTCCAGGGTTGAGTTAAGGTACTGCAGGGTGCCGGAGCCACGAAGCCCGGATTTGCTCATTGCCATCAGGTTGAAAAACCGTCCCTTGCCTTTATAGATCGGGTACCCCTCCTCGGGAGTCCGAAGCGTCTGGAAACCCAGGGAATGATCTTTCTGATGCCTGAGTATCAATTCAATCGGAGGGAAAATATCTGCCGTGACAAAACGGCCGGGAAGGTTGAGGGAATCGGCAAATGTCGTCAGGTTCAAGCCCCTCAAGGTAAAGGGATGGATGCTGAAATTGAAGGTTTCCCGGGGATAGATTCCGTTGAGGATCTCTTTCTGGTCGTAATAGACGTAGGCGTTGCTGTCCGTTACCAACATGGGATATTCCGGAAATGCCCCGGCATAAAAACCCGATTTGTTGTCGGGCCGGTCAATAAACAGGGTGCCGGAAGTGTTTTCAACCAGGGAAGTGACATCGGCCAGTTTAGGCGGGTCCCCTTTTTTGACCGGATCCTCGTAAACCTGGAACCGGATCACGCTGACCGAGTCCATGAGGATGGAGTAATCGTCGTAACGAAACCGAAAATCGTATCCGCTGAAATAAGCGAGGCCACCCCGAATGTTTCCGGTAAACAGGATCTCCCGGTTTTTAAGTATGTCAACGATCTGCCGGTCAGGATAGAGGATAACGTTCCTGGCTTTGCTGAGCTCGATCTGTTTTACCGAAAAAACCCTCAGGATATTCGTGTTCAGGTTCAGAATGGCGTTTGGATTGGGAGGTTCCTGCAGGGATTCAAACTGGATTATGTCATAATCCTGGCTGCCGGCTTTCTTTTTCAGGAAATCATAGGCTCGTTGAAGGACCTCGATCTGCTGGTTTTCAACATTATACCGAACCATACCCAAAAATGACAGGCGCAGGAGCATCTTTTCGACCAGGTGCTCGGGCCTGTCCATGAAATACGCCAGGTCACGCAGGGTAAAGGAGCGGGAGTAAAGGAAATCAGCGCACTGCTTGACAGCAGCCACGGGGTGCTTGATATCCTCAATCAGGATTTCATTGTATCTCCCGATACTGAAAAAATCCGAAGATTCGAAAGCGGCCCTGTTTTCCTGGGATCCGACCATGCTGCTCATGAACAGCAGGGAATCTCCCGGGTTCCACCGGATCATCTCAACATCCAGGTCAAATTGATGATAGTAGTCAAAAAAGCGTGACGGTGACAATCCCTGGCCATCACGGATGAAGGCCAGTTCGTTTCTCGGTTTGTTGTACTGGAAAAGAAGCCCCGGATGGTAAATGGAGTCAGCTTCCAGGTAAATGCTGGCTTCGGTGTTGATCCCCCTGGCCTGTTCGGGTTGAAAGACAAAATAGGTGGAAGCCAGGCGGATCAGAGGCCTTTCATTGTAGAAAATCGTCAGGACACTTTTTTGCGACGGTTCACCAGTACCGAGAACTTTCTTGCCCTGTAAGGAAAAACCGCCTTCATAATCCATTCCCGGGTAGATATCCTTTATGCGATTCTTCAGTTCATAAGAAGTAAATCGGGGATAGCCGGCCTGGTCGCGGGAGATGCCTGGCTGAACCTTGTTCTCCAGGACACCGGTCAGGGGATTAGTGAAATACCGTTTGTCAATCAGGTTGACGGAATCGATCGTGTAAACCGAACGCCTGATGTCTATCCGGTAGGTCCGGAGCTTTACCTGCACCTGATCGGCCGGGATGTCAAGCCGTTCCCAGGTAACCAGGCCTGAATCGCCGATCCAGCTGCCGGTTTCGGGATAGAACGTGCCCGATGCGGAAAATATGACCGTGCTATCCGACCCCGACCGGCAAACCAGGGTTACATTTTCCTGCCTGACCGAAAAACTGGTATCCATTTGGAAGGCTCCGGTCTTAGGATAGCTGATCCAGGTGCAGGAGGGTGATTCCATCAACAATCCTTGTTGAATGAAGTCCCGGGTAAAGGTCAGAAACGTGTTGACACGACCGAGGTTTTTGTCTTCCGTTTCAAGGAGCTTGTCGACATTCATGGACCAGTTGATATAATCGGAACGGCTCTGAATTCCGGCAACGGTCACGAATGTCTCGATCATCAGGTAAAAATCAGGAAAAGGCCTGGCCTTGAGATAATCCAGCCGGTTAACCTTTCGCGCCAGGTCAATCCAGTGATTTTCCTCCAGATAGCCGGCCTTATTGGCTGATTCAAGGTCTTGAATCAACCGGGCTGTCTCATCCGCATGCCGTCCCCCGAAAAGATCCCTTAGTTCCGCGACAAACAACCCCGCCTCCGCATGAAAACGGACGGATTCCTGCCCCTTTGCCAGCTGTGTGCCGGCATAAAGGACGACGATTGTCATCAACCCAATTCTTAGCAACTGTTTCATGCGAAAGGAACCAGAAAGGCAATCCAATATATAACGGATTGCCTTTCCATAAATGATTGACCGGTCGTTTTTTCAGAAACAATGGATAATCCGGTGAAATTCAGCGGCATCCAGCGAAGCTCCCCCGATCAGGCCGCCATCGACATCCGGCTTTGAAAACAGCTCGGCTGCATTCGAGGACTTGCAGCTTCCACCGTATAAAATGGTCGTGTCCTCCGCTATTTCATTGCCATAACGCGCGATGATCAGGCTACGGATGAAATGATGCATTTCCTGAGCCTGTCCGGGAGTGGCGACCACACCGGTCCCGATGGCCCAGACAGGTTCGTAGGCCAAAATAACCCTGGTGAAATCAGCCTCTGATAATTGGAAAAGGCTCTCTTTCAGTTGCGACTCGACTATCTGGTTCTGAATTCCGGCGTTTCTTTCACCCAGTACCTCACCGAAACAAAACACGGGCCGCATATCGTTTTTCAATACCAGGTCGACTTTTTTTGCCAGGGCGGCATGATCCTCATGGAAATAACTCCTCCTTTCGGAATGCCCGATGATGACTGCCATCACGCCGGCTGATTTAAGCATGCCTGCCGACACTTCTCCAGTGAAAGCCCCGCTGGATTCGGAGGCACAGTTCTGCGCAGCCAGGCAAATCTTGCTGGTATCGATTTGTTTGCGAATCTCAGACAAGTGGGTGAAAGGCGGAGCGATAGCCACTCCGACATTCAAGGGAGCCGGTTTTCCGGAGAGCAGGTTCATCAAGGCAGCGGCCAGCCGCTTTCCGCTCTCGATATCGGTATTCATTTTCCAGTTGCCAGCAACAATACGTTTCCTCATGTTGGTTAGATTAATTGTAGTGTGTAGATCAGCTTACCGGGTCAACACTTTTTTCAGATCGCGGAAGTGCCACTTCCCGAGGACCGTCCCTTCCTTGATCAGTAATAGCCCGGGATTCGACCGGATCATGGTTTTCAGGGTCGTTTCATCCATCATGTAAATAGGGTACGAGGCCTTGACCCGTTCCCTGAAAATTTCATGTTCCTCGGGGAGCGATGAAGTCAACGCATAAAAATCATAACCCTGGGACCAGGCTGATTGCGCAATCCGGTTGATTTGCTCAAAATATTTCGTGTTGGTCTTTTCAATGGATGAGATCACCAGAAGGTAAACAGAATCGGGATATTCCAGTATTTGTGTTGTAACATCCTGATTATCCGGGGTAATAATGGAAAAGTCATGTATGGGCGGTTCATATCCCTTCCGGAGGAGCCGGTCTTTCCGGTCGACAAATATCCAGGTGGAATCAGGAAGGTTTTCGCTGCTGAATCTTTTCCGCCTGCCATTTTTCTCGTAAATGAAGGTAATCTTGTGCCTTGGCTGCAATGCTCCGTCCGGGATGATCATCCGGGATGGAATATGGGTTCCTTTTTTATAGGGCATGAAATCGATAACCGGCAGATGGCTGACATTATACCATTCAAACACAGCCACAAAGACAGCGAAGGCAGCAATTCCGGCAACCTGATAGGTTATCTTCAGCCCAGACCGTATCTGCTTTCTTCCTAACAGGAGGATCAGGACAAACAGGTCCAGGACAACATTCTTAAGGAAAGTCTGCCAGTTAGTGAGTTTGATGGCATCTCCGAAACAACCGCAGTCGGTAACCTTGTCCGTCAGGGCCAGCCAGAGGGTCAGGGGCGTATAAAAAACCATCAGGGCCAGAGCGCCCCAAATCCCCCAAATCACGCGCAGATTCAGCAAAAGCGAGACCCCTATCAGAAGCTCGGCTCCGCACATCACCAGGGCTAAGGTCATCGAAAGTGGAATTAATGAGTCCATTCCGAAGGCGGTGAAATACTCTTCCATTTTGATGGCTGTCCCGGTGGGATCGACGCATTTGACGAATCCCGAAAAGACAAAAACCAGTGCGACAAGGTACTGGCTGATTAAAAAAAGTGCTTTACTGATACTGGTTTTACTCATTGAAATCAATCTTGATCAGGGCGAAAATAGCGTAATTGATCATGTCCATATAATTGGCTGCCACACCTTCGGAAACAAGCGTCAATCCCTTGTTGTCCTCTATTTGCTTGGTCCTGTAAACCTTCATCAGGATCAGGTCGGTATAGGAAGATATCCGCATGGATCTCCAGGCTTCGCCGTAGTCATGGTTTTTTGCCGTCATCAGGTCCCTGGTCCGGCTGACCTGCCGGTCATAATGCGACAGAGCGGCGGAGGGATCCATCTCAACGGGTTCTGATTCACCAAGTTCGAGCTGAATCAGGCCGATCAGGCTGTAATTGACAATGCCGATGAACTCTGACCGGGTATCATCTCCGATTTTTTGTGCTTTCTTCTGCTCGATGCTCTGGATCCTTTGCGCCTTGATGTAGATCTGATCCGTCACGGATTCCGGCCGCATGATCCTCCAGGAGGTGCCGTAATCCATCATTTTCTTTTCAAAAAGATCACGACAGATCGTAACTATCTGATTGTATTGTTTAAGCGTTTTATCCATCCGGCTTTAATCTGTCGTCTAAAATACAAATTGCCGGTGAAAAGCGCCGGCAAAGTTTTACATTTATACCCTGTTTCTGTTCCGGATGAAAATAGATTCACGGAAAATATTCACTCAGAGCCCTTTTCGATTTGGCGACAAGCTTTTCTTGACGGATCAACCCCTGATCATGGGCATCCTGAACGTGACACCGGATTCCTTTTATGACGGCGGCCGTTACCTGAGCGATGAGATGGCCCGTGTTCAGGCGAATCGGCTCCTGGAGGAAGGTGCGGACATACTGGATGTAGGCGCCTGCTCCTCGCGGCCCGGTGCCGTTGAACCCGACGCCTCAGAGGAACGGGCACGGCTGGACAGGGCTTTGTCAATCATCCGGAGTGATTTCCCGGAAGCTGTCCTGTCGGTCGATACCTATCGCTCATCCATTGCGGAATGGGCTATCAGGAATTATAATGTCCAGGTTATCAATGATATATCAGGCGGCAACCTGGATCCTGATATGTTTTTGACTGCCGGAAGAAACCGTACAGTTTATATTCTGATGCACATGTTGGGCAATCCACGGATCATGCAGGAGAATCCGGTTTACTCCGATGTGATTGGTGACATCAGCCTTTTTTTTTCTGACCGGATCAATCGCCTGACCGACGCCGGTGTTACGGATATTTGGATTGATCCCGGGTTCGGCTTCGGCAAGACGCTGGATCATAACTATGATTTGCTGGCCGGATTGGATCGGTTCCGGATTTTTAACCGGCCCATCGTAGTGGGGGTGTCGAGAAAATCCATGATTTATAAGATTCTGAACGGAGTGCCTGAAACTTCCCTGAACGGATCCAGCGTGCTTCATACAGCGGCGCTCCTGAAAGGGGCTGACGTCCTCAGAACACATGATGTGAAGCAGGCTAAAGAGTGCATCCAATTGGTAAACAGATTAACAGCTTGATCAGATGGGATTCATTTTTGATTCATTCGGTTTTCTTGATTTGCTTGACATACTGCTGGTAGCCATCCTGATATACCAGATCTATAAATTGGTCAGGGGTACAGTGGCCGTTAATATTTTCTACGGTGTTTTTCTGGTATATGTCCTTTGGATGCTGGTCAGGGCCCTAAACATGCAGCTTCTGGGCACGATCCTCGGACAGGCCGTAGGATTGGGCCTGCTTGCGCTGCTGATCGTTTTTCAGCAGGAAGTAAGAAGGTTTCTTCTGGTTCTGGGTACCCGATATTTCAGGAAGGGGAAAATCAGCCTGAACAACCTGTTTTCTTTTCAATCCGCCAGGGAGTCGGATTGGGATTTCAGTTCCATCGTCACCGCCTGTGAGCATTTGTCGAAGACCCGGACGGGAGCCCTCCTGGTCATGGCCAAGAAATCCGAACTCAGGGCCTTCGCTGAAACAGGGGCAATGGTCGATGCGGTGATCAGCAGCGACCTGATCGAATCCATATTCAGAAAAGGGAGCCCGATGCACGATGGCGGAATGATCCTGGCGAAAAACAGAATTTCTGCAGCCAAATGCGTCCTGCCGGTTACCGAGAATCCGAATCTCCCTGCAGACCTTGGACTGCGCCATAAAGCAGGTGTCGGGATGTCAGAGAACTCAGATTCTTTCGTGATTATTGTCTCAGAGGAAACCGGTGACATCTCTTATGCCAACCAGGGGCGTCTGGTGCAAAAGGTCAGCGGCGTGGAATTAAGAAGAATTCTCCCCTTGGTTTTTGTCAATTCTTTCTCTTAAAAAGACCGGTCCTTCGCTCGTTGCCGTTCAATATTCTTTCGATGTTTTTCTGATGGGTGATGAGCAGAACCGCTGCGACTATCCAGGAAAAGACCGAAAGGGGCACGTTGGTGCCCGGAAAGAGAAACAGTACGAAGAGAGGGAAGGAGATCCCGGCCATCATGGAACCCAGACTGACATACCGGCTGGCCAGGAACGCGATCAGGAAGACAAAAAAAGAAAGCAAGGCTCCAAAAGGATAAATAGCCAGGACAATGCCCAGACCGGTTAAGACTCCTTTTCCGCCCCGGAAACCGGTGAAAATGGGAAACAAATGACCGAGGAGTGCTGCAATCCCGTAGAGGATCTGCCAGAAATGGTGAAGTTCAGAACCGTTTTCAACCCCAGGTATCAGGAAAGCCAACTGTACGGCAAGGTATCCCTTTAAAGTGTCAATGATCAGCACCGGTATGCCGATCCAAGGACCCAGGTTCCGTACCACATTGGCAAATCCGGCATTGCCGCTACCCATCTGCCTGACATCAACACCCTTGAATAGCTTGCCCAGCCAGACTGCCGAGGATACCGATCCTAACAAGTAGGCCAGGATCAAGAGCCCGATTGCCACCCAGGTACTCATTCCTTAAATAGACTTGTCAAAGATAAGAAACCCGATATTAAAAAACCTGCCAGCTCATCTTCAGAGCTGACAGGTCCTGGACGTTGCATTTACACGGCAGCCTGTGCGGCAGCGAGCCTCGCAATAGGAACCCTGAAAGGCGAACAACTGACATAGTCCATGCCCACCCTGTGGCAGAAACCTACGGAAGAGGGTTCTCCTCCGTGTTCGCCGCAAATGCCGACTTTCAGTTTGTTCCTGGTGCTCCGGCCCCTTTCCACACCCATCTGCACCAGCTGACCAACACCGGTCTGGTCCAATATCTGGAACGGATCATCCTGGAGGATGCCTTTCTGTAGATAAATGGGCAGGAATTTCCCGGCATCATCTCGTGAATAGCCGAAAGTCATCTGGGTCAGGTCATTGGTCCCGAAGGAAAAGAACTCGGCCGAGGTGGCGATCTGGTCTGCCACCAGGGCGGCGCGAGGAACTTCGATCATCGTTCCAACCAGGTAGTCAATCCTGTCCTTCATTTCGGCAAATACCTTTTCGGCCGTGTCGCGGGTGACCTTTTCCTGGTTTTTCATTTCTTCCAGTGTCCCGGTCAAGGGGATCATGATTTCAGGCTTGGCTTCAATTCCGCGCTTTTTCAGGTTCAGGGCTGCCTCAATAATTGCGCGGACCTGCATTTCGGTGATTTCAGGATAGGTACAACCCAGCCGGCAGCCACGGTGCCCGAGCATGGGGTTGAATTCATGAAGGGAATCCACCTTGGCTTTGACCTCTTCAGGCGAAATGCTCATTTCAATGGCCATTTCTTTCTGGTTGGCTTCTTCGTGGGGAACGAATTCATGCAGCGGTGGATCCAGCAGCCTTACCGTGACCGGCAATCCCTGCATGGCTTCAAAAATGCCCTCGAAATCCCCGCGCTGCATAGGCAGCAGTTTGGCGAGGGCTTTTCTCCTCCCGGATTCGTCATTGGAGAGGATCATTTCACGTACGGCCTTGATGCGGTCTCCTTCGAAGAACATATGTTCCGTGCGGCACAAACCTATCCCGACCGCGCCGAAACTGCGTGCAACCTTTGAATCATGCGGGGTATCCGCATTGGTCCTGACTTTGAGCCTGGAATACTTGTCAGCCAGTTGCATGAGTTCTCCAAAATCTCCGCTAAGTTCCGGGTCAATGGTCTGTATTTTGCCGTAGTACACTTCACCGGTTGATCCATTCAGCGAGATCCAATCGCCTTCATTCAGCTCCTGACCACTGGCTTTGACGGATCTGGCTTTATAATCGATCTGGAGGCCTCCCGCACCTGATACACAGCACTTGCCCATGCCGCGAGCCACAACAGCCGCATGGGAGGTCATCCCGCCTCGCGCCGTCAGGATACCTTGAGCTACGTTCATCCCCTTAAGGTCCTCAGGCGAGGTCTCAATCCTTACCAGGATGACTTTTTTCCCTTTGGCAGCCCATTCTTCGGCTTCATCTGCATGAAAAACGATCTGTCCGGTCGCTGCACCCGGTGAGGCCGGCAAACCTTTGGCAATCACCCTGGCTTTTTTAATGGCTGATTTATCGAAAACCGGATGCAGTAATTCATCCAGCTTATTCGGCTCAACCCGTTTAAGGGCGGTCTTCTCATCAATTTTGCCTTCCCTCAGGAGATCCATGGCGATCTTTACCATCGCGGCACCGGTCCGCTTACCATTGCGGGTCTGCAACAGCCAGAGCTTTCCGTCCTGAATCGTGAATTCCAAATCCTGTATGTCCCGGTAATGGTCCTCAAGTTTCTGCTGCGTGGCATTCAGTTCGGCGTACACGGCAGGCATGGCTTCTTCCAGCGAGGGATACTTTGAAGACCTGTCTTCTTCCGATATATTGGCCAGGACTGCCCACCTGCGGCTGCCTTCCCTGGTGATCTGCTGGGGCGTCCGGATACCGGCCACCACATCTTCACCCTGGGCATTGATCAGGTATTCACCGTTGAAAATATCTTCTCCGGTACCGGCATCGCGGGTAAAGGCAACCCCTGTCCCCGAATTTTCCCCCATGTTCCCGAACACCATCGCCTGGACATTTACGGCAGTTCCCCATTCATCGGGGATGCGGTTCAACTTGCGGTAATAAATGGCCCTCTCGTTATTCCAGCTGTCGAATACGGCCATCACAGCTCCCCACAGCTGTTCCCAGGGATTGACCGGAAAATCTTTTCCAGTGGTTCTCTTCACGGCAGCCTTGAATTTTACTACCAGCTCCTTCAGGTCTTCCACGCTCAGCTCGGTGTCAAGCTCAACGCCTTTACGCTCCTTCACTTCATCTATGATGACTTCAAACGGATCCATGTCTTCTTTTGAGGCGGGCTTCAAGCCGAGAACAACGTCTCCATACATTTGCACGAAACGGCGGTACGAATCCCACGCGAAGCGGGGGTTGCCTGTACGTTTGATCAGACCGGCGACGGCATCATCATTCAAACCCAGGTTGAGGATGGTATCCATCATACCTGGCATGGAAGCGCGGGCACCCGAGCGAACCGATACCAGGCAGGGATTTTCATTGCTGCCGAACCGGGTACCCATGATGTTTTCGATCATCTTGATGGCAGCCTCGACATCAGACCGGAGTAATTCCACGACCTTGTCGCGGCCATATTGGTTATATTCAGTGCAGACTTCAGTTGTAATAGTAAAACCGGGGGGAACCGGCACGCCAATAAGATTCATTTCAGCCAGGTTGGCACCTTTCCCGCCCAGCAGGTTTTTCATGTCGGCTTTACCTTCGGCTTTTTTATTACCAAAAGTGTAAACTCTTTTAACAGACATAGTTATAAGTTTAAATGATTTTCCAAAAAGTACTTTTAAGAATGGGCACAAAAATAGTAAAAAATGCAAATAATACTTACGCCCTCGGGTGGAAACGATTGACCGTGTCTCTAAGAAATTCACGGTTCAGGTGAGTGTATATTTCGGTCGTAAGGATGGACTCATGCCCGAGCATTTCCTGCACTGCCCTCAGGTCAGCCCCATTCTCAACCAGGTGGGTGGCGAAGGTGTGCCTGAACGTGTGGGGGCTTATCTTCTTGCGGATTCCGGCCCGGCTGGCCAAATCCTTAACAAGTTGAAAAACCATAACACGGGACAGACCGCGTCCCCGGTTGGAAATGAACAGGTGATCCCTGAATCCGGGCTGGATGTCCAAGTGAACCCTCGTTCCCGTCAGGTACAGCCGAAGGGCTTTTGCAGCAGGCCTCCCAAGGGGTACCAACCGTTCTTTGTCTCCCTTGCCATGAACCCTGATGTAGCCTTCGTCGAAAGATATCTGGGAGAGCTTGAGGTTGACCAGCTCCGATACCCTCAGTCCGCAACCGTACATGACTTCAATGATAGCCTGGTTCCGGTGTCCCCATCTTGCGCTCAGGTCGGTGCATGAGATCAGTTTTTCAACCTCTTCAACGCTCAGGATGTCAGGTAAATGACGGGCTATCCTCGGTGTCTCGAGAAGCGAAGAGGGATTCTCGGGAATTACGTTTTCAAGTGCCAGGAAACGGAAAAAACTCTTGATCCCGCTAAGGATACGGGCCTGGCTGCGTGCGCTTATTCCGATGTCGCTCAACCACTGCAGGAAGGCCCGCAAGTCATCGAGCGAAATGGTATCGGTTTTCAGATCCGGCCGGTGCATGCTGATAAACTGAAACAGCTTGCTGACGTCTGCCAGGTAACCTTCAATGCTGTTTTCAGCCAGCGATTTTTCGAGCCTCAGATGAGCTCTGAACGCTTCTTTGTATTGAAAATCTTCCATAATGAAAAGCCGTCGTCACGAAAGTAAACCGATTCCGCCGTGAATTCCTATTTTTACTAAAAATAAAGTGATGAAAATCCTGATCGTCAACGGCCCCAACCTGAACCTGTTGGGCAAACGGGAAACAGGGATCTATGGTTCTGAGTCCTTTGATCAATACCTGGTCTTGTTGAGGGAACTGTTCGAAGGTTTTACGATCGAACAGTACCAGAGCAACGTGGAAGGTGAGCTCATCAACCAATTGCATGAAGCGGCAACCGGCTTCGACGGAATAGTCATCAACGCGGGAGGCTACACCCATACTTCGGTCGCCCTCGCCGATGCCATCCAGGCCATACCGGTTCCGGTTGTCGAGGTCCACGTTTCGAACCTCCTTAAAAGGGAATCTTACAGGCATGTGTCGCTGATAGGCCCGGCATGCAGGGGCACCATCATGGGATTCGGCCTGGATTCCTACCGGCTGGGGGTCGAGGCCCTGAGAATGATCCTGAAAAACCGCTAATCAAACATCCCGCAGAAAAATGGCCAGAAAACACACCAAGATTGTGGCCACCATTTCCGACCAGCGCTGCTCTGAAAAGCATATCCGGCAGCTTTATGAGGCCGGTATGGATGTGGTCCGGATCAACACGGCCCATCAAAGCCCGGAAGGATCGGCTGAGATCATCGCCAATGTCCGGAAAGTTTCGGACCGTATAGCGATCCTGATCGATACCAAAGGACCCGAAATTCGCACCACGGTGACCCGGGATCCCATTGAAGTAAAAACAGGCGATACACTCGAAATCATCGGCGATCCCGACCTTCCCTCAATACCCGGCAGGATTGGTGTGACCCATCGCGGATTTTTCGACAGCCTTTCCGTTGGCGACAGGATCCTGATCGATGACGGGGAATTGGAATTTGCAGTGGTCTCAAAGAGGGAAGGCACTCTCTTTTGCAGGGCTTCCAATAACGGATTTGTGAAATCAAGAAAAAGCGTAAATGTCCCGGGTGTATCGATCGATTTGCCTTCGCTCAATGAAAAAGACAAGGAATATATCCGGTTTGCCATAGGGAATGATATTGACTTCATCGCCCATTCGTTTGTCCGCAGGAAAGAAGACGTGATGGCTATCCAGGAGATCTTGGGGGAACACCATTCCAGGATCAAGGTTATTGCCAAGATCGAAAACCAGGAAGGGGTCGACAACATTGAAGAGATACTCGATGTGGTTTACGGCATCATGGTTGCCAGGGGAGACCTGGGAATTGAAATCCCGGCGGAAAAAATCCCGGGCATCCAACGTAAACTCATCAATGCCTGCATCCAACGTAAAAAGCCGGTGATCATCGCCACACAGATGCTCCATACCATGATTGAACATCCGAGGCCGACAAGAGCTGAGATTTCCGACGTGGCCAATGCCATCTACAGCGGGACGGATGCCTTGATGCTGAGCGGAGAAACTGCCTACGGTGCCTATCCGGTTGAATCGGTAAGCACGATGACCCGCGTGGCTCTGGAAGTTGAAAACTCCCGTGAGGCACCCGGTACCACGATCTCCTCCATAGATAATGAAATTGCAGCCTTCCTGGCCAATGCGGCTTTTCATGCTTCACGCGACCTGAATACGGGGGCTGTGATCATCGACACCCTGACCGGCAGAACGGGTCGCTACATGGCGGCGTTCAGGAACCGGAATCCGGTCTATGCAGCCTGCTATTCCAAACGGGTGATGAGGGAGCTGGCCCTCTCCTACGGGATCTGTCCCTTCTATATGGATCCCAAGGAAAATACCGACTCGTTCAAAAGGTCAGTGACCAGTTACCTCCTGGAGAAAGGGGAAATAGCTCTCGACGAACGGGTGATCTTGGTAGGCGGGAGTTTCGGGCCGAGGAAAGGAGCCACCTTTATCGAGATCAGCAAGGTTTCTGACCTTCAGAACAGTCTGTTGGGATAAACCGGAACACTCACCGCAAAACCAGCCGTCTCATTTCGTGCAGGTATTTTTTTTCATCCACCAAGGTGAGCTCGCGGTTCCTCATGACTATTCGGCCATTGATTATCACGCTTTCCACATCCTCTGATTGCATGGAGTAAGCGATACTGCTGACTGGATCATACCGGGGATACCAATGGGGCTGGTCGGGATTGATGATCATCAGGTCGGCCATTTTGCCGGTTTTCAGCGAACCAAGCTGATTGCCCCGTCCATAGGCTTTGGCGCCATTGATGGTCGCCATTGACAACAACCGTGAAGCTGAAATTACCGCCGGATCTTCATGATATGCCTTTTCAATTCTCCCGACTTGTTGCAGTTCCCTCAGAACGCTTTGATTATTGTTACTGGCAGCCCCGTCTGTTCCGATGGCAACATTCACCCCTTTCTGTAACAATTCCTGTACACGGCATATTCCCGAACCCAATTTCATATTGCTGTTGACAGCCGTGACAATGCTGGCTCCGGTTTGCCTGATCAATTCCACATCCTCGTCAGAAAGATAAATGCCATGGTTACAAACAGTCCGGCTTGTCAGGAACCCCAAATCATACAGATACCGGGTTGGGCTTTTCCCATACCTTTTCTGGATTGTCTCTGTTTCATCTTTGGTTTCGGCCAGATGAATATTGGCTGGGATTCCAAGTTCCTCCGATAATTCGGCAGCCATCCTGATCACCTCAGGGGAACAGGTGTACGGGGCATGTGTTGTCACTGCGACCGATATGAGGGGATGGTTCGTGAACCGTTGGTGAAGGGAACGTGTATAGGCCAGGCTTCCTTCCGGTGTTCCGGTGCCAGGGGTGGGAAAATCAAAAAGGGCTTCTCCGAGTATGACCCTGATGCCGCACTGTTCGCTGGCTCTGGCAACATCTTCCTGAAAGAAATACATGTCTGCAAAAGCCGAAGTGCCGGATTTTATCATCTCCATGGCGGAAATAAGGGTACCCAGAAAAACGGTCTCGCGACTGACATTCCTTTTCTCTGCCGGCCAGATATAATTATTCAGCCAGAGCTCAAGGCTGAGGTCATTCGCCAGTCCCCTGAAAATGGACATGGCCGCATGAGTATGGCAATTGAAGAAAGTCGGCATAACAATCTTCCCTGAAGCATCGATTGTCTCACGGGTCACGAAGCTGGAGGGCCTGTCGGCGGGATTTCCGATGAAAACGATCCTGTTTCCTGAGATGCAGACAGTGCCGCTCATCCATTCGGTTGATTGCTCATCAAGGGTCAGGATATGACCTCCTTCAACTTCCAGGTCGATGGTTACAGGGACCTCCATATCAGGTTCTAATAAAGTCAAAAACAGAGCTCCGGTTCATCCAGGAATCGACCTCCTTCAGGATGATCCCTTCGTCGAGGGTCAGAATTTTCCTGTTCTCCATGACAACCTTCCCGTTCACAACCGAGGTGATGATGTTCCTGTTCTCCATGCTGTAAACTATTTGTGCGTAAATGTCATGCAGGGGAACCATGTTGGGTGTATCCGGATCAATGATGATCATGTCCGCTGAATATCCGGGCATTAACCTGCCGAGGGAACCACCCAGTCCCAAAATGTCCGCGTTGACCTGTGTTGCCATGCCAATGGCTTCCTTTGCCGGTATCAGCGATGGATCCAGGTTGTCCAGCTTGTGCAGCTTGGCGGCTGTCTGGAGCTCGGAAAGAACGCTCAGGGAGTTATTGGATGAAGCGCTGTCCGTCCCGATTCCGACACGGATGCCGCTTTTTATCATTTCTGGAACCGGGCTTACTCCGCTTCCAAGCATCATGTTGCTGTGAGGATTATGAATGACGGAAACCTTCCGGTCGGCCATGAGGGCGATATCCTCATCCGTCACATGTACGGCGTGGATGGCGATGAAGTTATCGTTCAGGACTCCGGTCCCATCCAGCCATTGAACCGGTGATTTGCCATACTGTTCCAAGAATTGGCCCACTTCACGGCGGGTTTCAGCCACGTGCGTGCAAACCTTCATGCCCCAGTCCTTTCCGAAATGAGCAGCTTTTGCATAGAGGTCGGCTGAACAAGTGAAAGGAGCATGCAATACGAGATAGACCTTTATCATGGAGTGATCACGATAGCGGTCGGCCAGGGACCTGATGACGTCAAATCCCTGATCCGGATCCGGGATGCTGGGAGTAGGACTGCTGAACAACGCTTCTCCCAGGAACCCTCTCAGGCCGCTGGCCTCAATGGCTTCCGCGACATGGTCTGAAAAATAATCCATGTTTGCCAGCGTGCCGGTTCCTGCTTTGATCATTTCCAGCAAGGACAGCAATGACCCCAGCCTGACGTTTTCCGGCGTGCAGAATTGCTTTTCAAGGGGCCAGATAAACTTCTGTAACCAGTCGTACAGCTTGAGATCGGTTCCTATACCCCTGTAAAGTGATAGGCTCAGGTGAGTATGCCCGTTGATCAATGCCGGCATGATGTACTTCCCGGCTGCCGATAGAGTCCGGCTGGAAGTATAGGATCCGGTATAATCAGCGGTGTTTCCCAGGTAACTGATCAGACCGTCCCTGATCAATATGAGGCTGTCCGGAATTTCCCGGTAGGAAGGATCCAGGGTCAGGCAATGGCCTCCCTGGATTGCCAGGTCAAAATGATTGGCGGTTTCGGTCACATCAATGAATTTATCCGGTATGCAGCGGGTAAAAGTATTAATTTTACGAGGTATTCCTGATATCCATGAACCTAAAAAACATGCTCCTGGCCGGCCTGGCAGGATTAAGCTTTTCAGGCCAGCCCCATCCGCTGCACCTGTCGTATACCCATCTGGAATACAAGCCTGCCAATTCCCATTGGGAAGTGACTGTCAAGATTTTTTCCGATGATTTCTCTGATGCTCTCAATCTGGCCGGACTGCCAGGTTTCGATGTTCTCACTGAACCCGGTTCGAAGGACCGGGGGTCGGGCCTGCAGGAATGGTTGGGCCGCCAGATCTCTATCGAACTGGATGATCGGCTCTACCCGCCCGAACAGTGGTCCCTGAAATCCTTGAAGAACAAAGAATCAGCAACCTGGATGGTTTTTACGTTCAAGGCCGGAAAACCGGTATTGAATGCAAGGATAAAAAACAGCTTATTGCTTGATTTATATTCCGATCAGAAGAATTTGTTCATCTTTACCATGGGACAGGCAGAGTTTGCCTTCGAGCTTGACCATTTAAGGCAGACGGTCCTGATACCCGTATCGAAATAGGTATGAAATTTGCTATTGATCCTGAATCCTGAATGAATTGAAACAACCTGGAATTTTATTGGTCTTGTTACTTGTGATGTTGCTCCTGCCATTGCAGGTGCGTGCTACCCATAACAGGGCAGGGGAGATCACCTATCAGCAGATCAGTGAGCTGACCTACAGGATCACGGTCATCACCTATACTTCGACAGGCCCGGAACCGGTTGCCGACCGTCCGAAGCTTGAGGTTCAGTTTGGCGACGGTACTTCTGTCGAGGTTCCCAGGATTGAGGAAGTCTATCTTCCGGATTATTATAAGCGTAACAAATATGTCTGGGAACACACCTATCCCGGTCCGGGAACCTACCAGATTGTTGTCGAGGATCCCAACCGGAACAGGAACGTCAAGAATATTCCCAACTCCGTGAACGTTGTATTCTCGATTAAAACGATTCTGGTGATAGATCCGGCAATCGGTAACAACAGCACGCCGGTCCTTCTGAATCCGCCGATTGACAAGGCTGCCCTGAACTATACCTTTATTCATAACCCTGCCGCCTACGATCCTGACGGGGACAGCCTTTCCTACAAGCTGGCCATCTGCACCGCCGAAGGGGGGAAAGAGATCGAAGGCTATACCTTTCCTCCATTCAGTGATTCATTGGTGGTGGATGAAAGGACCGGTGATCTGATCTGGGCAGCCCCCACCGAGGTGGGTAAATACAATGTGGCCATGACTATCGAGGAATGGAGGAGTGGGGTTAAGATCGGCAAAATCCAGCGCGATATGCAGATTGAGGTTTATGAAACTGAAAATAAACCTCCCGTGATCGAAGGGATCGGGCGTTTCTGCGTATTGGCAGGAAATAAACTGACCACTTCCATCACGGCAACGGATCCCAACGGTGATTCCATCAACCTGACGGCCAGCGGAGGACCCTTGTCTTTGGATAACAATCCCGCACTCTTCAGACAGCTCACATCAGTTCCCGGACGAGCCACAGGCTCATTACGCTGGTCAACCGACTGCAGCCTCGTGAGGAAGCAACCTTATCTGATCATCATCAAGGCGAAAGACCTGAACAGTGAACTTCAGCTTGTGGATAGCAAGAATATAGAGGTTTATGTGAATTGCCCCAAAGTTGAGAACCTGGCAGTAAATCCCTCGTCAAGCAGCATTACGCTTACCTGGAATCCTTGTGAATGCGCCAATGCTGCAGGCTACAAAGTGTACCGGAAAGAGGAGTCAACTGTGTTTGAACCCGGAGAATGCGAAACGGGTCTCTCCCCGGAATGGGGATATGACCTGGTTGCTCAGATCAGGGGGCATGCCAGTACAACCTTCGTCGACAATAATAATGACCGGGGTTTGGAACAGGCAACTGACTATTATTACCGGGTGGTCGCTTTTTTTGACGATGGTGCTGAGTCTTTTACCTCCGACGAGGCCAGTGCCAGACTGGTCAGGGGATTTCCGCTGTTTACAAAGGTTTCAATAGTAAATACGGATACGGAAAACGGAAGGATCGACTTGGCCTGGATGAAACCTTCTGATGAACAGATTGCGGGATATAATGGTCCCTTTAGCTATAAAATTTATAGGAGCGAGGGAATGTTCGGGCAGAATAAGGTTGAGATCGATTCTCTTCCGGGCCTCAATGATACTGTTTATACTGACATAAACCTGAATACTGCCTCGATGCAGTGGTCCTATACACTGGAGTTGTGGAACCGTGAACCCGGAAAGTGGCAAAGAATCGGTGAAGCCCAGATAGCTTCAAGCTTGTTTATGAGCCTGATTCCCTATCATAAATCCTTAAAAATAACCTGGAAAAAGAATGTTCCCTGGCAGAACGGACAATACCTGATTTATCGCGGATCAGGCACTTCGGAAGATTCCATCGGGCACACATCCGGTTTGGAATTCATTGACCGGGGACTTCAGGAAGGGACCAGCTATTGTTACAGGATTAAAAGCATTGGCGGTTATTCAGACCTGGGAATTGCCGGGCTCGAAAACTATTCCCAGCGGCAATGTGCTGTTCCCGTGGACTCGGTCCCCCCGTGCGCCCCGATTCTCTCGGTCAGGAGTGTTTGCGATAGCCTCGGCAACAGCCTGGATTGGAACAATGTGAACGATTCCTGCTCGACGGATGCTGCCTTTTACCGCGTATACTACCGCAATACCCTTGAAGGCGAAATGATCCGGCTTGATTCCGTTTCTCCGGCAGATAAAACATCCTACTGGCATTATCCGGAAAAGACGATGGCCGGATGTTATGCGGTCAGCGCTGTAGATTCGCTCGGGAATGAAAGTCCTATGTCCAATATCGTTTGCGTCGATGAATGCATCAATTATTCATTGCCAAACGTCTTTACTCCCAATGGAGATGGTATCAACGACTTTCTCAAACCCAATCCCTACAACCGGGTGGAGAAAATCAACCTGAAGATCTTCTCCCGTTGGAATACGCTGGTATTCCAGACGGAAGATCCGGAGATCAACTGGGACGGAAAACACATGAACAGCAGACGGACAGTGCCACCAGGCGTTTACTACTATGTTTGTGAAGTATTTGAACAGAGGTTGACCGGAATTGTACCCAGGTACCTGACGGGATTCATCCATATAATATATTCCGACGGAAGCGGGCAGGATAAATGAGTAGATATTCAATAGCCATATTGCTGATGTTATTCTTCGGACTGCCGGTAATAATGGCCCAGGCTACGGATGAGGAAAAACAGCTGATCCGCGCCCGTTTCCTGGTATCCGGCCAGCAATATGAACAGGCCCTGGCCATCCTCCGGAGTGGACCTCCATCCGCAATTCTTGAATCCCGATGGGTGTTGACGGAAGCGGTTGCGCTGTCGGCGGCCGGTCAATTTGACCAGGCCCGGTCGCTGTTCGAAAAGCTCAGGCGGCAGTTCCCCGCTGAATCGAACTATCACCTTGCACTGATCTCCATCAGGCTTGGCGACAAGGAGAGTGCTGTTAAATACCTGGCCGATCATCTTGCTTCCAGGCAGCATTATTCCGAGAAGTTCATTAAGCTGGAGCCTGCTTTCCGCGACCTGGAGGATTCACGTGAATGGGTCGATCTTTGGCAAAACGAATGGTATTCCCGGAAGGAAAAGGACCTGGCTGAAGTCCGCTACCTGATCTCGTCCGGGCAATCCGATGATGCCATCCGTATTCTGCAGAACATCGCTGCAGGCGATGACCGTTCCGCAGAGGTTCATTATCTGGAAGGAGTGACCATGAGGCTGGCGGGGAAGGAAAAACAAGGCCTGCAAATCCTGGAAGAATCATTGCGGGAGATGAAGGACAATGAGACCCTATTGGCTGAATCCCTCGATTATTTCACTGTGCAGAATCTGGATCACCTGGCCAGCCAGGCCCTGGGCTACCTTCAGTCACTCGATCCCACCAATCCTGAATATTTTCTTGCCAGGAGCCTGATCCTGGCCAAAAGCACATCCGGTGCGGCAACCCTGAACGAGATCAGGAAACTTCAGGATCTCGGGATCAACGATCCTTATGTCAATTATGCTGCAGCGATCAGGATTAAAAACCAGTTTCCGGATCAGGCCGTTGCCTTGTTGACTGAAGCCATTGATTCCGGTATCCTGGATGCCCGTTTCTATTTCACCAGGGGAGTGATTCGCTGCAACCATTCGGATTTGGAGCACGGCTTGAACGACCTGGCTATGTCCTTGGATATCAATCCGAATCAGCCGGAATTATACCTCGAAAGGGGATCGATCCGCCGGGCAGCCGGAGATGAGGAAGGTGCCTGCCGTGACTGGAATAAGGCATTAAGGCTTGGCAGCAGCCAGGCAGCCGATCTTTTGTACAAGTACTGCAGGTAAGGATGGGTTAAAGAGACCGGGCGGTCACGCGGATTTCCTCAATGAGTTGAAGCATATCCGTTTCGGAAGTGAATGGATTCATGAGCGTTGTGCGCAGATAGACTTTGCCCCCGATTTTTGTCTGCACAATATAGAATTTACCCGATTCCATAATTTTCTGGCGAATGGCTGAGTTCAGCGCATCCAGTGAATCAGCGTTTTTTCCGGGGGCCAGATACCTGAAACATACGATGTTGCTCTCCGGTTTATAGGGCAGCTCAAAATCAGGGGAGGCCAGGAGCACTTCTTCGAATTTGCGCGCCAGGTCATAGCAAACTGTCACATAATCAATGAACACCTGCTCTCCATAAGTCTTGAGTATTGAATACACTTTCAGGCCCATCATGTTTTTCGTGCATTCGAGAGTGCGGATGGCTGAATTGAACCAGGGTTCTTCCGATTGGTCATTCAGCAGATAGGTAGCCTGTTGATCAAAGGTCTCATAGGAATGAGCCCCGTTCCGGAATAGGACGGCAGTAGTCAAGGCACTGATGCCCATCATCTTGTGAAAATCAATGACTACACTGTCGGCTTTTTCGATGCCGGCTGTGAAATGCTTGTACCTGGGAGTGAGGGCTGCCGGACCGCCATGGGCACCGTCAATGTGAAACCAAAGCTTATGCTGTGCGCAGAAATCCGCCATAGGCCCCAGCTGGTCATATATTCCGGTGGAGGTGCTGCAGGCGTTGGCAGCCAGGGCTAAAACAGTCAGGCCGCCCTCCGTTGCCTGGCGGTACTTTTCTTCCAGCCTATTGACGTCTGTGCGGTAGCCTGAATCCAAAGGTACCTTCACGATCCCCTTTTCGCCCCATCCCATGATCTGCACAGCGCGGGCAATACTGTAGTGCGCTTCCGAACTGACCAGGATGGCCGGATGAAAATGGTCTCTCCGGCCTTCCGTCCAATGGTTATATCCCGATTGGTGCTGACGTGCTGCCAAAAGGGCCGTCAGGTTTCCCAGAGAACCCCCGGATGTCAGGATGCCTGAGGATTCAAGACCGAAACCGATAGCCTGCGCCAGCCAGTCAGTCACCACGCGCTCCATGGCGGTGCTGACGGGCCCCATTTCATAAATGGCTGATCCGTTGTTCAGGGTTCCGTTAATCATCTCGCCCAGGCCTGACAGGGGAAAAGAAGGGCAGACCTGGTGTCCCATGTACCTGGGATGGTGAATGTGTATGGTTTCCTTTATGGATAAGGGCCAGAACTCATCAATATCCGGCATGCTCAGCAGATACTGCTTCCAATCTTCAAAATTCTTGTTCGGTTCGGTCCAGGGTAAAACCTTTGGCTCTGATTGGGTCAGACAGGATGACAGGTGGTCAGCGATCAGATCCACCAGGTGGTGCCCTTCTTCACGGAAATGCCCGGGATCGTAAACCCTTTTCAGCAGATCGGTCATATGGCGCGACTCATGTATGACCGTTTATTTCTCCATGGATTCATCGTTTTTCACCTTTGCCTTGGGTTTCCACAGCACAAAGAAGAGCCCGACAAGTGCCAGGGGGATGCTCAACAATTGCCCCATGTTGAGGTTCATGTTTGCTTCAAAGGCGACCTGGTCTGCCTTTAGGAACTCAATAAAGAAACGGAAGCCAAAAATCAACAGCATGAACCATCCGAAAATCCTGCCTTCCTTGAACCGGGTATCTGTCTTGAAGAAGAGGTACATAAGAAGAATGAAGATCACAAGGTATCCCAAGGCCTCATAGATCTGGGTGGGATGCCTGGGTATATTGTCCTCGCGGACAAAGATGAAAGCCCAGGGAACAGTGGTGGCATTGCCGTAAATCTCACTGTTGATCAGGTTGCCCGTGCGGATGAATACGCCTGCGAGTGCAGCCGGAACGACCACGCGGTCAAGTGCCCATAATAACGATTTCTTGCTGTATTTTCTCGACCACCACCACAACATAAGAATGATCCCGATGGCTCCGCCGTGACTTGCCAGGCCACCATGCCATACTTTGATGATTTCACCCAGATGCTCTTTATAATAAGCCCAATCATAAAAGAAAACATGCCCCAAACGGGCTCCGATGACGGTTCCGATCACCACAAAAAGGAAAAAACTGTCAATCCAGTTTTTATTGACGTTGTCCTTTTTAAACATCCGGGAAACAATGTAAATACCTGCCACAAAGCCGAGTGCGAAGAGAAGCCCGTACCACCGGACCGACCATTCCCCGATTTGAAACATGACAGGATCAACGTCCCATCTGATATATTTTTGTGGTTCCATAGCGTAAGGTTTTATCTGTCAAAAATAATCTTTTCAAAGGATTTCACTGCTGGCGCAGGTCAATGCAAAAGGCTCCCTGTTGCATTTATTTAAAAATGTTCTTTCTTTACATCAAATTGATAACCTATGAAGACAAAATTCATCTCTTTGTTGGCATTGGGCATTTTTGTTTTTTGGACGGTGATCGCCCAGACCGACAAACAGGCGGCAGATACCGCAACAGTGAAAAAAGAGAAATCAAAATCCGGATTCAGTTTCGGTGCGGTTCCGGCCGTGGCCTATGATTCAGACCTGGGATTCAGATATGGTGCTCTGGCCAATTTTTATGATTATGGCGACGGAACCATTTACCCGTTTTACAGGCATTCCCTTTATGTCGAATGGTCCCACACAACCAAGGGAAGTGACCTGAAACAGATCAAATATGATTCGGAATACCTGATCCCCGGAATCCGTGTGACGGCAGATGCGCGGCTTGAAACCGAGCAAGCCATGGACTTCTATGGATTCAATGGCTTTGAAACTGCCTATAACGTGGATTTCACGACCGTCGGAAGCGACACCTATTTAAGCAGGATGTATTACAAGATGGATCGTAAAAACCTCAGGCTGCGAGCTAATTTTCAGGGAAAGATCATCGGCCGCAAGCTTCGCTGGTTTGCCGGGACCTCTTTCTATAACCTGAAACTCGATTCGGTCAACATAGACAAACTCAACAAAGGCAAGGAAGGCGACAAGGTATTACCCAACGTGGACGGTTTATACGATCAGTTCGTCAGGAATGGTGTCATTCCTGAAAAACAAGCCAAAGGAGGCAGTGTCTTGTCCTTTGCAGCAGGCATAGTTGCTGACACAAGGGATAATGAACCCAATCCCAATAAAGGGATCTGGTCGGAAGCCATGATTCTTGCATCACCCGGATTTTGGGATGATCCGTTTATCTCGATGGTGCTCACCCACAGGCAGTATTTCACCCTGTTGCCCGACAGGCTGACTTTTGCTTACCGATTGAACTACCAATCAACCATTGGCGGCCATATTCCCTGGTACATGCTGAACTTCACCTACAGTACCTACGACAACCGGGAAGGATTGGGAGGTTCGAAAACCTTGCGGGGCATCTTAAGGAACCGGATTGTCGGCGAAGGATATGCGCTGGGGAACTTCGAGCTTCGCTGGAAATTTGCCAAATTCACCTTGCTCAAGCAAAATTTTTATCTCGCCCTGTCGCCATTCTTTGATATCGCCAGGATAACAAAACCGTATGAACCCTATGATGGTTTTACCATTCCTGAGGGCTTCTACGGGCAAAAGGATGGCTTCCATATTGGCTATGGAGCCGGTTTGCATATCGCCCTGAACCAGAATTTCATTGTTGCGGTGGATTATGGCCTGGCTGCCAATAAAAACGATGGCAAGTCGGGTACCTATATCGGCCTGGATTTCCTGTTCTAAGCACTAAATACTTATCAGGGAAAGAACTACCTGCCGGGTGGTCCTGTCTTTTACCATTCCAGCTGCTTAACGGCTCTCAGGATGGCCATCTTGGTGCACACTTCGTATATCTTCAGTTCCTGTTGGAATTCTGAAAGTTCTGTTCTCCGCAGGTCAACACCAAGCTCGCTGGCATTTTCCACCTTCTCGCCGGACTGGAACTCGCCAACCGATTCAGCGACAAGGTTCTTGTCTTTGTCATATATCTGGAGCCTGCAGCGCATCTTGGCGATTTTCCTTTGCCGGTTCAGGGGATCGGAATCGTTGACCCCCTCAAGGGAAACATTGCCGATATCCTTTAGATGAATCCGCATGTAGCGGTCAGCAATACCGCTCTCAATAGCTTTGGGCAGCGTTACTAACGGGTATCCATATTCATTCGCTTTAATCGTGCTTAGGGTATCGAGTTTCATCAGTTCCTTAGCAGTCTTGGCAAATTGCGATTGAAGAAACGGGCCGGATACCTGATAGAGATACTCGGCCCCCCTCTTTTTTCCTTTGATGCTATAATTTTTCAGATAATCGCGTGTCGACATCTCTCCCTGGTCATTGGTCAGTTCAATCTCAACAAAAAACTGAAAAACAGCAATAGTTTGACAAGCAACGGGGGTGGGGGAAAGAGGCAAAAGTAAAAGGCTGATAATGAATAAGAAAACCAGTTTTTTCATATCCAGTCACTTTACCGGTAAATATACGAAAGAGAGTTTACTTATTCCGGATTGCCGAAAGGATTTCTTCCGTTTTTGTCAGAACCAGCTCAGGATACAAGCGATCCATGCAGAGCATCTTCTCAGTTCGCCTCCGGCAGGGAGCCTTTCCGTACACGGAACAGGGCCTGCATTCCACTTCATCCGGATTTGCCGAAAGTGACAGGTCGCAGGGCTGATGCAACGGAAAAAAACCGAAAGCGGGATCGGTTGAACCCCAGAGGCTGATCGTCGGAATCCCTGCCAGGGAGGCCAGATGCATATTTGCTGAATCCATCGAAATAAAAACATCCATGGATGCAATCAGTTCCCATTCCCCAAGCGGATCAAGCACGCTGGCCTGATTGGTTACGCCGGCCACGGCCAACGGTTCCAGTTTCTCCCGCTCTTCGGCCGATCCGAACAAATGAACCTCATATCCCCGGTTTGCAGTGAACTCTGCGATGATCTGTTCCAGGTAATTCAAATTCCAGATTTTTGTTGAATGCCGGGCCAGGGGTGCGATTCCGATCCTGCAAACAGTTCTGGGTTTGCTTCCTCCAAAATGGAAACAGGGCTCGGTTTTGATTTTGACCTGCAATCCGGCACGGCGGAAAGTATCGGCGTACCTTTCAGTCGCATGCGGAAGCTTCACCGACCGGTCGCCGCAAAGGATCCGGTGCCTCAGCCTGCGGTATTTGTAAACCCGGGAAACGGGCTTGAATGATAAAAGGAACAGTAAATCAAGAATGTAAGACCGGATAACCCCATGAAGGTCTATCACTCTTTCGACGGAGTGTTTCCGCAGATCGAGCCACAACCGGAAAAGACCATGAAAACCTGAATGATGGTGATGAGGCTCAAACCCGAGAGGCACCAGTCCCGGAATTCCTTCGAAATAAACTGTAAACTGCTTTCGGGTAAGAAACAGAATAGTCAAGCCCGGATTTGATTCCAGCACACCGAGGCAAACCGGCAGGGTAAGCAACACATCTCCCAGGGAGGATAACCGGATCACCAGGATGGTTTTCATCAATACTCTGAGTAGGATTTTTCCTCACGGATAGCTGACCCGGTCAGGATATCAATCTGTTGTTTTATTCGGGCCCTTTCGTCGTTGTATTTGTAAACCGAGCGGGCAGCAGTGATGAATTCGTTGTCGAACTGCTGCCGGGATTCAAGCTCCCGGATGCTGTTTTCCACGTCCCATAAAAGGTTGTTTATCCGAAGAAGATCTTCATATAAGGCTCCGGATGCTGACTTGACAGGACCGGCCACCTGCAGCAATTGCCCGTAATACCTCCGGATATTTTCGATTTTTTGAGGCTCTGTTATACGTTGTAGTTTGATCTCCAGGATGGACAGCCTGTCCAGCAGATCTCCATTCGATACAGCTATATTCATTGTGAAAAGATAGCCATAATTTAAACGGCCAAATGCAGGGTTCCGGCATGGCCTTATAGATTATTAACAATATTTTATCAGGTCGTCTTGCCTAAAGTGTTTTATTTTGTGACTGATGATCAGAAAAACCTTGGGATTACTGCTGGCCTTTTCCATGATTGCCAGTTCGATCGGGTACCACGTGGTTCACCATCATTGTATCTGGTGCGGTGGCGACCGGGTCGAACTGATAAGCCTTTCCGGTGGAGACGGACAGGAGGAGTCTTGCTGTCATAAGGATACCGAGGGATCAAATGATGATTGTGATGAGGATGCATGCTGCTTGCCCGGTTTGTTGAAACTGGACCATGCCGTCGCTTCGGAAGATGGTCATCATCAGATTAAAGTTTCGTGTACAACTCCCATCATTCATCAGTATTACCTTTCGTTCAATTCGTTCGAAGGCTTACTTACACCCCTGGAGAATTCATTTTCCGACCATAACGTCGATCCACCCATGGGAAAACAGGCCGCCAGGCTAGTTGCTTTTCGTTGCTGATTAGGGATGACACAACACTCTCCTAGTGTCATGACAAATTAATCATGAAACGAAATATTTAGATAACTTTTTATTTG
>CAZJNQ010000003.1:95897-97334 GCA_964547475.1 uncultured Porphyromonadaceae bacterium | reverse complement strand
GTCCACGAAACTTTGCAAACGGTCCGGAAATTCAAACGGTTCGAACAAAGGCTGAAAATCGGCATTGTCGTTTGCGCCGTTGCAACCCGTGAGGAGGCATACCAATAGAAACAGTGAGGCATATCTGAACATGATTCTCCCTTGAATGGTCCGGAAAAAGAAACGCTCATTTTGACAACCAAGTATACTAAAAAAGTCCTTTTTTTGTTACTTGATAAAAAGAACTTATGCGTTGGATACGGTTTGCACTGGCTTTTGCGATTCTCTCGGGAACCTGCATGGAATTAAAAGGGCAGCGAACGCAACCACCAAACATCCCTTTGTCGGATTTTATCCCTTTCCATTTCGGGTACTCGGTTGGATACACCTTTGGGAACTTTTCAATTCAGACCAATAATCCGGAAATCAATGCCACGGTGGTCGGACCTATATTTGGTTTTGAACTTCAACTTCTCGCCAATAAACGAATCAACAAGAATTTGACTTTCAGAATTCTCCCGGGAATAGGTTTTGTTTCAAGATCCATTGAGATGGATAACCTGCTTAGCGGGGAGAGTGACGTAAAACTGGATCTGACATCGATCTTCATCGGAAGTCCGATATTGTTCAAATACAAATCGGACCGGCTGGGCAATGTCGGTCCGTACCTGATTGCCGGCGTGAATCCCCGTTGGGATCTGGCCGCCGGGATCAGAAAGCAGGGCTTGAAATGGGACAAGGCCTTGACCGGATTTAATCAATATGTGGAGGTTGGAACCGGTGTCGATTTCTTTTTTCCTACGGCCAGGATGGGATTGGAATTCAAGTATTCAGTCGGTTTGCTGAATGATAAGCTCAGCAATATCGAAGATGCGCTCGTCACGGGAACCTTGGGACCCTATGCGGAATACATCGACAGGCTCATCCCTTCCATCTTTATTATCAGCCTGATTGTGGAGCAATGAACGGAATCGCCCCTGATAAATGACGTTCCATGATCCGGGAAATCGACATTTCGCTTGTTCCCGAAGAGGCTTCAGTTCCGAAACAGATCCGGAACAAGGCCTGCCAGGCCGCGGGAGTGTCGCCGAACCTGATATCAGGCTTTTTTATCAGCAAGAGGTCAATTGATGCACGCCGCAAGCCGGTCCTCGTGAGGCTGAAGGTGACTGTCGTCTGGGATGAACCGGTGCCGCCTTTGCTTCAGTCATATGAATGGAAAGAGGTATCGCGGTCGCCCGAGGTGGTCATAGCAGGCTGCGGTCCCGCCGGGCTTTTTGCGGCCCTGAGGCTCACCGAGCTGGGCTACAGACCGGTTATTGTGGAGCGCGGAAAAGCTGTTGCGGAGCGAAAAAAGGATGTTGCCCTGCTGAACCGGAACGAGGGCCTCGACCCCGATTCAAACTACTGTTTCGGTGAAGGGGGTGCCGGAACCTTCTCGGATGGCAAGTTGTACAC
>CAZJNQ010000003.1:0-95797 GCA_964547475.1 uncultured Porphyromonadaceae bacterium | reverse complement strand
GTGGTAAACGGGATGTCCAATGCCCGGCGAGACTCACCGTTTGCCAACAGCGGGCTTGTGGTTGAGATCCGGCCTGAAGACCTGGAAAGGTATGCGGATCACGGATGTTTAGCCGGCCTGGCGTTCCAGAAGGAGCTTGAACAGATGGCTTACCGGTACGGTGGTCAGGGGCAGATTGCTCCGGCACAGCGGCTGACTGATTTTGTCGGTGGAAGGAACTCGTCCTCCCTTCCCGGCCATTCCTATCATCCCGGCCTGGTCTGCTCTCCCCTTCACGAATGGCTGCTCGACAGCATCCGGACCAGGCTCCGGGAAGGATTGAGGTTTTTTGACCGCAGGATGAGAGGGTTCCTCACCTCCGAAGCCATTCTGGTTGGGGTTGAGTCGAGAACTTCCTCTCCGGTGAGGATTCTCAGGGATACTGAAAGCGGATCGCATCCCGATTTACCCGGATTGTTCCCGGCCGGAGAAGGTGCCGGCTATGCCGGTGGGATAGTATCATCTGCAATGGATGGGGAATGGGCGGCTGAGTCAGCAGCCCGGTTCATCTCCTCCTGAACTCGCTGCAGAGGATGGCGGCAGCCAGCGAAACATTGAGAGACTCAGGCCTGGTGCTGAGAGCAAAATCCGGAATGGCAAGGTTGCAGGTTGCAAGTTGCAGGTACCTGGTTGTCAATCCTTTGGATTCGTTCCCAAGGAGTATGATCCCGTTTTGGGTCAACTCAACCTGGTATACCGGAGCACCTGACAGGGTGGTTGCATAGACCGGAAAACCCCCGGGCAACGAAAGCAGAAAGGGATCAAGCGTGGTCTGTACCATGTTCACCCGGAATACCGATCCCATGCTGGCTTGAACCACCTTGGGCGAATAAAGGTCGGCAGAATCCATTGATGCGATCACGCCGGCAATCCCGAACCATTCGGCCAGGCGGATGATGGTACCCACATTGCCCGGATCCTGCACCTGGTCAAGCCCGATGAGCAGATCCTCACGGTAGTCGAAAGCAGGTGCCGCAACCATGGAATGCTGGATCACAGCCACCGCCTGGTTCGGAGTTTTCAGGTAGCTGATCCTGTGCAATTCCTGCTCCGAAACGATACAGGTCTCTACGGGATGGTTAGTGGCTCCGGTGGCATATTTTTCCAACCAGGATTCCAGGCCGTATAGCAAACGGATGCGAAAGAGAGAATCGGTAGGCAGAGACAGGGCTTCCCGGACTACCTTGTCCCCTTCAGCCACAAAACAACCCGATTCATCGCGTTCTTTCTTCCGGTCGAGTGAACGGATGAACTGAATCTGAGTTTTGGAGACCATCGGAAGTATTGTGAAGCCGCAATTTACATTAAATTTATAATTTCGGGTTCTGATCGGACCCGTTGTCCAATGAGCAGCCAATCACGAGAAAAATACCTGAAAACCTTTGCATCTGCAGCAATCCTGTGCTCCTTTCTGCTGTCGGGATGCAATGCGGTCAGATATGTGCCCGATCAGAAATTCCTGCTCATCGCCAATAAGATTGAATCCACGGGTGAAGGACTGAGCAGGAAGGAACTGTCCGACTATTTCCGGCAGCAGCCGAACAAGAAAATCTTTGGCGTGGTCCGTTTCCATCTCGGGATCTATAATTTGTCCAATCCCGACAAGAACAACTGGCTAAACAACTGGCTGAGGAACATAGGCGAGGAACCGGTCATTTACAATCCCGCCGCTAAAGACAAAACGGTCACCCAGCTCAGACAATTTCTGATCAACAAGGGTTATCATCATGCCCATGTTTCCGACTCGGTTGTGTTCTCGGGTAAAAATGCCGAGGTTATTTACCGGATTGATTTCGGGAAACCCTACATCATCGACCAGGTGAACCTGGCCGACTCATCCCTGGTCACGGATGCAGGGATCAGGAACCTGGTCCGGAGTGATTCGGCCGCTTCACTGCTGAAACCAGGGATGCGTTTTGACCAGGAGGTTTTGCGCGCCGAGCGGAACAGACTGGCCAAATATCTCCAGGATAAGGGTTACTATGGATTTTCCCGGGAATATATCTATTTTCTGACCGATACCCTGGAAGAAAACCTGACCGCCCGTGTGGGGCTTGGCATCAAGAATCCCAAGGATTTTAGCACCAATCCCATGCTGACCGCCTTCCATCCGCTCTTCCGGATCGGAGATATCAGCATTGTCACAGACTTCAATACTTCGGAATACCTGAAGGATCCGGCCAGCTTTTTATCCACGGCAGACACCCTGAACTATGAGGGAGTCAACCTGATCTACAACAACCGTCTCTACATGAAACCCAGCCTGCTTCAATCCTCGGTCATGTTCAAGACCGGCAGCCTTTTTTCCCAAACGCAGGTGGATAAGACCATCGAATCCTTCTCATCACTCAGAAATTTCAAGCAGATCAAGGTGAGTTTTGCCCCCGGGGATTTTCTCACCGATTCGGTTCAGAAACTGGATTGCCAGATACTGCTCGCCCCGGTTACCAAGCAATCCTATGACCTGGCTCTCGAGGGAACCTATTCCTCGGGGAATATCGGCATGGCAGGAAACCTCATCTATAAACACCGGAACCTGCTGCGGGGTGCCGAATACTTTGAACTGAAACTGAAAGGAGCGGTTGAATTCCTGGCGGATGCAATTGAGGATTTTAACCGGATGCTGGAATTTGGCGTGGATGCAAGGATGGATGTGCCCCGTTCATGGATCCCGTTTGCCAGTGGCCGCACTTTTACTTACGGCAAGCCACACTCCTCTGTCAGCCTGAGTTACAACTACCAGCAGCGCCCCGATTTTACGCGAACGATTGCCAATGCGGCCTACGGGTATAACTGGAGCAGGCGCCTCACCCGGCATCAGATCTCCGTTTTGGATTTCAACCTGATCAACGTGACCAAGATGTCGGACAAGTTTTACAGCATCATCCAGGGCACGGCCGTTGAGAACAGTTTTCGTTCGCATGTCGTGCATGCCGTGAATTACACGTTCACCTTGTCCGAACAGGAGATCAATAAGGAATCCAGCTTTTTTTACATCCGGATCCGGCCGGAACTGGCAGGGAATGTTCTCTTCGGGTTAAGCCGCCTGGGCGGCAATCCGAAGCCCGAGGACGGCTATGTTTTCCTGGGGACCCCCTTTTCGCAATATGTCGAGGCCGATATTGACCTCCGTTACCATTGGGTGTGGAACAAATCCAACCGGATGGCTTTCCGGTTGTTTACCGGGGTAGGATATCCGTATGGCAATTCCGATGCAATGCCGTTTGAAAAGAAGTATTTCTCCGGAGGCTCTTCCGGCATCAGGGCCTGGCAGGTCAGGTCGCTCGGACCCGGCAGTTACGTGATGCCCGAAGACCAGGTGCACCTCTATCCCAACCAGTTGGGTGATGTCAAACTGGAAGCCAACGTGGAGTACAGGTTCGACCTGTTCAGCGTGGTCAAGGGCGCGGTATTCCTGGATGCCGGGAATATATGGGCCATCAGCGAAACGGACGAGCGGCCAGGTGCCGTCTTCAAGGCAGATACTTTTCTAAACCAAATAGCCGTCGGTACCGGTTTCGGCATACGGGCCGACCTTTCCTATTTTATTGGAAGGCTCGACCTGGGCATCAAGCTCAGGGACCCCGGTGCGAAAGGCGGACCGCAATGGATACCCGTTTCCCGCAAGTTCACCTGGCAGGATTTTGTACTCAATTTCGGGATCGGTTATCCCTTTTAGCTCTTCAGGGCCACTTTTTTTTGAGACATTGCGTTATATTTGCCGCTTCACCTAATTATCCGATCATGAAAATTCTCGATGCAGTAAAACCCGGCGTAGTTACCGGTCAGGATGTTCAGAAAATCTTCCGCATAGCCAAGGAAAACAACTTTGCCATTCCGGCTGTGAACGTGGTAGGGACCAACTCGGTCAATGCCGTTCTCGAGGCTGCACGAACGGCCAAGAGCCCCGTGATCGTGCAGTTCTCAAACGGGGGAGCCGCTTTCTGGGCCGGCAAAGGGCTGAATAACGATAACCAGGAAGCCGCCGTTTTGGGGGGCATTTCCGGTGCCCGCCATATCCATCTCGTGGCCGAGGCTTATGGTGTGCCGGTCATCGTCCATACCGACCACGCGGCCAAAAAACTCCTGCCCTGGATCGACGGTTTGATAGACATGAGCGAAAAGCATTTCAGGAAACACGGGAAACCGCTCTATAGTTCGCACATGCTTGACCTCTCCGAAGAGCCTCTGGCTGAGAACATTGAGATCAGCAAACGGTACCTTGAAAGAATGAGCAAACTGGGTATCACCCTTGAAATTGAACTGGGTGTGACGGGCGGTGAAGAGGATGGAATTGACAATACCGGGGTTGACAACGCCATGCTCTATACACAGCCGGAACATGTGGCCCTTGCCTGGTCTGAACTTTCCAAGGTGAGCGACCAGTTCACCATCGCCGCCTCTTTCGGAAATGTCCATGGGGTTTACAAACCCGGCAACGTCAAGCTTCAGCCGAAGATCCTGCGGAACTCCCAGGATTACATCGCCAGGAACCTGAAAACTCAGGAGAAACCAGTGAATTTCGTGTTCCACGGCGGATCCGGTTCCTCCCAGGAAGAGATCCGGGAGGCGATCTCCTACGGGGTGATAAAGATGAACATTGATACAGACACCCAATGGGCCTACTGGATCGGGATCCGCGATTATTACGAAAAGAACCGGGGATATCTGCAGTCACAGATCGGTAATCCGGAGGGGGCCGACAAGCCCAACAAGAAAAAATATGATCCGAGAGTCTGGCTGCGTGAAGGCGAGAAGACCATGATAACCCGCCTGATGCAGGCATTTGAAGACCTGAACTGCCTGAACCGATTGTAGTTTTCTGCTGAAGAGTCAAGACATTTCCTCCATTTTGCCCGGATAAATGCATCTATATATCCTGGCAGAACGGAGGTTTATGTTTTTACGCTTTCTCTTTACCCGCTCGGAACTTCGGGGTACGCTGATTCTGAGTGCCGGAGCGATCGCAATCCGGTTGTTGCTGTTTGCCATCAGGCCCGCAGGGATTCCGGAAGAGGCGATTTCGGGCCCGGAGTCCGGTGTCGCAGCCAATCAAGCCATTGCCGGAAAAACATCCGGGATTGAGATCAATTCGGCCGACAGTATTCATTTGCTTGACCTTGACGGAATAGGACCTGTCTTTGCCAGCAGGATCATTAAATACAGGAAGTCATTGGGGGGATTCCGAAGGATCGGCCAGCTGCTGGAAGTGTACGGTATGGACTCGGTCAGGTTTAACGGGCTGAAAGGCCAGGTCAGGATAGATACTCTGAAACTCAGGAAATTGGATGTCAATCGCGCCACTTTTAAGGAATTGCTGGCACATCCTTACCTCGAATACGAGCAGGTGAAGGCGGTCTGCCGATTCCGGGAACGGAAAGGCAGGCTCCAGTCACCGGCTGAAATCTGGGCAGCCGGGATCCTGCCTGATTCAATCCATGACAAGCTGATTCCGTACCTGTTTGCCGGAAAGGATTCCGTTGAAAAAGTGAAACGCAGTTTTGTAAAATGATATTTTTTGATTTTCTTTGCAGTCCGAATTTCAATCAACCGAGGTTATAATTAAGGCAATCGCGTATGATCATTATTCCGGTAAAAGAAGGCGAGAACATCGAGAGGGCTTTGAAAAAGTTCAAACGTAAATTTGAAAAAACCGGCGTGGTAAAAGAATTGCGTTCACGCCAGGCTTTCACCAAGCCTTCAATCAAGCGGCGCCAGGAGCTTCTTCGGGCCGCCTATGTCCAGCAGTTGCAGCAGCAGGCCGAGAACGAATAGGGTTCACCTTTTTTTCCTCCTGGCAACAATCTTTGCTTTTTTTTCGTTATCTTTAACTAAAGATTGCGGTTGATCATGGTTGTTGTTGATTCGTTCCTGAGATATCTTATCACAGAGAAACGCTATTCCCCCCACACCGTAAGGGCTTATCAGACCGACCTGATGCAATTCGGGAAATTCATCAGTGAAAGAAGTCTGGCCGAGGATCTCACCGCCTGCACCACGCGGCATGTCCGTTCGTGGGTGATTGCCCTCCTGGATGAAGGAATGAATCCCCGGTCGGTCAACCGAAAAACCACCTCCCTGAGAAGGTTTTACCGTTTCTGCCAGCAGGAAGGGGTAGTGAGGACCAATCCGGCTGAAACCATTCCATCGCTGAAGATGGCCCGGCCTTTGCCAGTGTTTTTAGAGGAAGCCCAGATAAACCAGATAACGAACTGTGAAGAGGATCAGCTTGATTTTCGGCTTCTCCGTAACCTGTTGATCATTGAATTGCTTTATGGCACGGGAATTCGCCTGAGCGAGCTCACCGGATTGAAGGACCTGGATGCGGATACCGGGAAATTACAGGTTAAAGTGCTCGGCAAGCGGCAAAAGGAACGGATCATACCGATCACCCGGGACCTGGCCGCGCTGATCGATCTCTACCGGGCAAAACGCGAAAGCGAATTCCCCGCATTGGACATTGTGTTCCTTGTGCTGACCGATTCCGGGAAGCCGGCCTATCCGAAGCTGGTTTATCGGGTGGTCAACGAAGCCCTTAAAATGGCTTCGGTTTCGGGGAGAAGAAGTCCCCACGTGTTGAGGCATACCTATGCAACCCACCTGCTGAACCGCGGTGCGGAAATGAATGCCATCAAGGAGCTGCTGGGCCACGCCAGCCTGAGCGCCACGCAGGTTTATACGCATACGGGTTTTGAGAAACTGAAACAGGTGTTTCAAAAGGCTCACCCGCGAGCATGATACAATATATAAACGAAGGAAATAAAACGAAGGAGGTACATCATGAACATCAAGATCCATTCCGTTCATTTCGATGCTGACAGCAAACTGCTGAATTTCATCGAGGATAAAGTCAACAAGTTGAACCAGTACGATGATAAAATACTTGGGGCTGAAATCTTCCTCCGACTGGATAAGAACCACACAACCGATAATAAGGTCACGGAGGTACGGCTTTCCATCTCCGGAAATGACCTCTTTGCCAAGAAACAGTGCAAGTCTTTTGAAGAAGCTACGGATCAGACAATTGAAGCCTTGAAAAAACAATTGACCAAGCAAAAAGGGAAAAAGATCGGACGGTAAAAAAACTAGGATAAATGTTTTGACGTCTGATTTCTATGCACTACATTTGCAAACCCAAATCCGGCATCGGGTGTGTTCTTGATTTTTTTGCTGCAAAAGACTGAATTCTGCCAATGTAGCTCAGCAGGTCAGAGCAGCTGATTTGTAATCAGCTGGTCGGGGGTTCGAATCCCTCCATTGGCTCTGGTTTGGTCGTTACCGGGGAGATACCAAAGTGGCCAACTGGGGCAGACTGTAAATCTGTTGTCTGACGACTTCGGAGGTTCGAATCCTTCTCTCCCCACAAAGGCGGGAATAGCTCAGCGGTAGAGCATTAGCCTTCCAAGCTAAGGGTCGCGGGTTCGAATCTCGTTTCCCGCTCAGCGGCAAGCCGACGTAGCTCAGCTGGTAGAGCGCATCCTTGGTAAGGATGAGGTCACGGGTTCAATTCCCGTCGTTGGCTCGAATTTATTGTGTAATCATATTTTTAAGTAAACAGATCATAAAAAAAAGTAGCCATGGCTAAGGAAAAATTTGAAAGGACAAAACCACATGTCAATATCGGTACGATCGGCCACGTTGACCATGGTAAGACTACTTTAACTTCGGCCATTACGATGGCTCTGAACAAAAAGGGTCTTGCTGATGTAAAAAGTTTTGATGCGATCGACAACGCTCCTGAAGAAAAGGAGAGAGGTATTACCATTAACACCGCGCACGTCGAGTATCAGACCGAGAAACGGCATTATGCCCACGTTGACTGCCCCGGCCATGCCGACTATGTCAAGAATATGGTAACGGGTGCCGCCCAGATGGACGGTGCCATCCTGGTGGTTGCCGGTACGGACGGCCCGATGCCGCAAACCCGCGAGCACATCCTGCTGGCGCGCCAGGTGAACGTTCCCCGTATTGTGGTTTTTATCAATAAATGCGATGCAGTTGACGATCCTGAACTGCTGGACCTGGTGGAGATGGAAATTCGTGAACTGCTCACTTTCTATAAATTCGACGGTGACAATACTCCGGTTATCCGTGGTTCCGCTCTGGGTGCCATGCACGAAGAACCCAAGTGGGTGGAAAAAGTATATGAACTGATGGATGCCGTAGATGAATATATCCCGCTTCCTGTGCGTGACATCGAAAAACCATTCCTAATGCCGGTCGAGGACGTTTTCTCGATTACCGGAAGGGGTACCGTTGCCACGGGCAGGATTGAAACCGGTGTTGTACTGACAGGCGATGAAATCCAGATCGTCGGTCTGGGCGAAGGTCGCAAATCCGTTGTCACGGGCGTTGAAATGTTCAGGAAAATCCTGGACCGTGGCGAGGCCGGCGACAACGTTGGCTTGCTGCTTCGCGGTGTGGACAAGGATGAAGTCCGTCGTGGCCAGGTGATTGCCAAGCCGGGTTCCATCACTCCCCATACCAAATTCAAGGCTGAAGTCTACATCCTGAAAAAAGAAGAAGGCGGACGACATACCCCGTTCCACAACAAGTACCGTCCGCAGTTCTACCTGCGCACCCTTGACGTGACCGGTGAAATCCAGCTTCCGGAAGGAACTGAAATGGTCATGCCGGGCGACAACCTGACGATCATCGTTCAGCTGATCACCCCGGTTGCCATTGACCGCGGACTCCGCTTCGCCATTCGTGAGGGCGGCAGGACCGTGGGTGCCGGCCAGGTCATTCAGATTATTGAATAATACGGACTGAGGGAAAATGATCTTGTGATAAACCGGACTATCTTCCTCTCACACGGATGTAGCTCAATTGGTAGAGCAGCGGTCTCCAAAACCGCAGGTTGGGAGTTCGATTCTCTCCATCCGTGCCAAGTGCTTAATCAATGAAAATCAAGACCTACTTCAAAGAAGCGTATGATGAGCTGGTTCACAAGGTGTCCTGGCCCAGCTGGCCTGAACTGCAGAGTTCGGCTATTGTTGTGCTGGTAGCCTCACTGCTCATTGCCGTTGTCGTGTTCGTCATGGATGTATCTTTCAAGAACATCATGGAGCTGGTTTACAGCGTTACTTTCTAACCGGGCAGATCATGAATCAGAACGAGAAAAAATGGTATGTCCTGCGCGCCATCGGCGGTAAAGAAAAGAAGGTGAAGGAGTATATCGAGAGTGAGATTTCTCATCTTAACCTGCAGGACTATATCACCCAGGTTCTGATTCCCACTGAAAAGATCTATCAGATCCGGAATGGGAAGAAAGTTTCAAAGGAGCGGAGCTACCTGCCCGGCTATGTGCTGGTAGAGGCCATCCTGGTGGGTGAGATCCCGCATATCCTGCGAAATGTGCCCAACGTGATCGGCTTCCTGGGAGCTGAGAAAGGCGGCGATCCGGTTCCGATGAGGCAATCGGAGGTAAACCGTATCCTTGGAAAGGTGGATGAACTTTCTGAAACGGAAGAAGAACTGAATGTACCGTTCTTCGTGGGCGAGGCTGTCAAAGTGGTCGACGGACCGTTCAACAGTTTTTCAGGGGTCATCGAGGAGGTTAATAACGAAAAGAAGAAATTAAAAGTAATTGTCAAGATATTCGGACGAAAAACACCGTTGGAACTCAGTTTTATGCAGGTTGAAAAGGAATAGGATCTCCGGCCGGAAAGTTGCTTCCAAACCTCCGGTCGACCCAAAGCTTCCTCCTGTTTCGGTTCTTCGCCTGACATTGTTACTAAGGCAACCTGTATGAGTGTTCATTATAAACTTTGATTTTAATCGTATGGCAAAAGAGGTAACGGGAATCATCAAATTGCAGATCCGGGGCGGGGGTGCGAACCCTTCGCCTCCCGTTGGGCCGGCGTTGGGCTCCAAGGGAGTCAACATCATGGACTTCTGTAAGCAGTTCAATGCCCGCACACAGGACAAATCCGGAAAAATTATTCCCGTGGTGATAACGGTTTACGGCGACAAATCATTCGACTTTGTCACTAAAACCCCGCCTGCCGCTGTTCAACTGATTGAAGCGTCAAAAATAAAAAAGGGCTCTTCAGAACCAAACCGGTCAAAAGTCGGCCAGGTTACCTGGGAACAGATCCGTCACATTGCCGAGGACAAGATGGACGACCTGAATGCGTTCACCGTCGAATCGGCCATGAGGATGGTTGCAGGTACAGCACGGAGCATGGGAATAACAATCAAAGGTGATGCACCCTTTTAATTAAGGAGAATCATGGCTAAATTGACCAAGAACAGAAAACTCGTCATCGACAAGATCGAGGCGAATAAGTTGTATACCCTGAACGAAGCATCCGCCCTGGTAAAACAGGTCACAACCACCAAGTTCAACGCTTCGGTGGATCTGGATGTGCGCCTCGGGGTTGATCCCAGGAAAGCCAATCAAATGGTTCGCGGCGTGGTCACACTGCCTCACGGTACGGGTAAAGAGATCCGGGTGCTTGCGTTGGTAACACCGGATAAAGAAACCGAAGCCAGGGATGCAGGTGCCGACTTTGTCGGACTCGACGAATTCGTCGAGAAGATCAAGGGCGGCTGGACCGACGTCGACGTGATCATTACGATGCCTTCCTGTATGGCTAAAATCGGACCGTTGGGCCGTATACTGGGTCCGCGCGGTTTGATGCCGAACCCAAAAACCGGAACGGTTACCATGGAAGTCGGGAAAGCTATTACCGATGTGAAAAAAGGTAAGATCGACTTCAAGGTGGATAAATTCGGTATCGTCCATGCGGCCATCGGAAAGGTTTCCTTTGATGCTGACAAGATCGCGGACAATGCCCGCGAGCTGCTTACGTCCATCGTCAAGCTGAAACCATCGGCTGCCAAAGGCACTTACGTTAGAAGCGTCTATATGTCAAGTACCATGAGCGCAGGTATTCCGATCGACCCAAGGTCAATTGAAGCGTAAAACCCTAAAATGAGATTGTACAAATCATGAAACGGGAAGATAAAAACGCCATCATCGATCAACTCACCGAAGAGATAAATCAGGCGAAACATTTTTACATAACTGATATCGGTGGACTCGATGCTGGTGATACGGTTGCTTTAAGGAGGATCTGTTTTAAAGAGGATGTGAAGTTGCTGGTAGTGAAAAACACCCTTCTGAAAAAAGCATTGGAACGCGCCCGAGGCGACTATGAGGAACTCTACCCGGTCCTGAATGGACCCACGTCCGTGATGATCACGGATACGGGTAACAAGCCGGCCAGAATGATTCAAAGCTTCCGCAAGAATCATGACAAGCCCGAACTCAAAGGCGCCTATGTTGAAGAATGTATCTATGTGGGTGCAAACCTCATCGATACATTAATCTCCGTGAAAAGTCGTGAAGAACTTCTTGCTGACGTCATTGCTTTGCTGCAATCACCGATGCGGAACGTGATGACACAACTCAATTCCGGTAAACAGATTTTGGCAGGAGTCGTCAAGACCCTGTCTGACAGATAAGTATTTTATTGTTGAATCCATTTGTAAAATCATAAGAAAATGGCTGATTTAAAAAAGCTCGCTGAAGAACTGGTTAACCTTACCGTTAAGGAAGTCAACGAACTGGGTGATATCCTTAAGAATGACTATGGAATTGAACCGGCTGCCGCTGCAGTTGCAGTTGCCGGCCCGGCTGCCAGCGGGGCTGAAGGCCCTGCAGCCGCTGTACAGACCGAATTTGATGTAATTCTGAAAGCCCCGGGCGGCGCCAAACTCCAGATTGTGAAACTGGTTAAGGAACTCACCGGCCTCGGACTGAAAGAAGCAAAAGAATTGGTAGATGCTGCTCCTAAAGCCGTGAAGGAGAAAGTCTCGAAGGAAGAAGCTGAAGCCTTGAAAAATCAACTTGTTGAAGCAGGAGCTGAAGTTGAAATTAAATAAGACGAATCTTTCATACCCATTTCTCAAGGTTTAGAATCCCGGTTTTCCGGGGTTCTAAGCCTTTTTGCTGTTGTTTTGATTTCCTGTTTTAATAAACACCTTCCTGGTCGATGACACAGACAAGCACACAGCGAATCAATTTTGGTTCCACAAAAAGCCAGTTAAACTATCCGGATTTTCTTGAGGTCCAGGTGAAATCCTTCACGGAATTCTTCCAGCTGGAAACCACCCCGGAACAACGAAAAAATGAGGGCCTCTACAAAGTTTTCCAGGAGAACTTCCCGATTACCGATACCCGGAATAATTTCGTTCTGGAATTTCTTGATTATTACATCGATCCGCCCCGGTACACCATTGAGGAATGTATCGAGCGGGGACTGACTTTCAGCGTGCCGCTGAAAGCCAAGCTCAAACTCTATTGCACCGATCCCGAGCACGAAGATTTTGACATGGTCATCCAGGATGTTTACCTGGGTACCGTTCCGTATATGACACCCAGGGGCACCTTTGTGATCAACGGTGCCGAACGCGTCGTAGTATCGCAGTTGCACCGCTCACCGGGCGTTTTTTTCGGACAGAGCATACATGCCAACGGAAGTAAACTGTATTCAGCCCGGGTGATCCCGTTCCGGGGATCCTGGATTGAATTTGCGACCGACATCAACAATGTGATGTATGCCTACATCGACCGTAAAAAGAAATTACCCGTGACCACCCTGCTCAGGGCCATCGGATTTGAAAGTGACAGGGACATTCTTGAAATCTTTGACCTGGCCGATGAGATCAAGGTTTCCAAAGCCGCACTGAAAAAGGTGATCGGCCGGAAACTTGCAGCCCGCGTCCTGAAATCATGGATCGAGGATTTTGTGGATGAGGATACGGGTGAAGTCGTTTCGATCGAAAGGAACGAAATCATCGTCGACCGTGAAACCGTTCTGGAAAACGAACATGTGGATGCCATTGTCGAATCAGGCACCAAATCGATCCTCCTGCATAAGGATGATACCAACCTTTCTGATTTTGCGATCATTTACAATACCCTGCAAAAGGACCCCTGCAACTCGGAAAAAGAAGCTGTTATCCATATCTACAGGCAGCTCAGAAATGCCGATCCGCCGGATAACTCCACCGCCAGGGATGTGATCGACAAACTGTTCTTCTCGGAAAAACGGTACGATCTTGGCAACGTGGGCCGATACAGGATCAATAAGAAGCTCGGACTCCAGATCGATATGGGTGTCAAGGTCCTGACCAAGGAAGACATCATCAGCATTATCAAGTATCTGATCCAGCTGATCAATTCAAAGGCCGATGTCGATGATATCGACCATTTGAGCAACCGCCGGGTAAGGACCGTCGGCGAACAGCTTTTCGGCCAGTTCGGAGTCGGCCTCGCCCGTATGTCAAGAACCATCCGGGAGCGTATGAATGTAAGGGATAATGAGGTGTTTACACCCATCGACCTGATCAATTCCAAAACACTCTCTTCGGTCATTAACTCGTTCTTCGGCACCAATGCGCTGTCCCAATTCATGGACCAGACCAATCCGCTGGCCGAAATGACCCACAAACGCCGTATGTCGGCACTGGGACCCGGAGGTTTGTCGAGAGAACGGGCCGGATTCGAAGTCCGTGACGTTCACTATACTCATTACGGGCGTCTTTGCCCGATTGAAACCCCTGAAGGTCCGAACATCGGTCTGATCTCTTCACTGTGCGTTTATGCCACGGTCAATGAACTGGGTTTTATCGAAACTCCTTACCGCAAAGTGGAAAACGGAAAGGTAGACCTGTCTGACGAAGGGATCCTGTACCTGACCGCCGAAGAAGAAGAAGGGAATATTATTGCCCAGGCCAATGCGGAACTGAACGACGACGGCACTTTCATCAACAAAAGGATCAAGTCGCGCTACGAAGGCGATTTCCCGATTGCCACTCCTGAAGAGGTCAAGCTCATGGACGTGGCCCCGAACCAGATCGCTTCCATCGCCGCTTCGCTGATCCCTTTCCTGGAACATGACGATGCCAACCGGGCCCTCATGGGATCAAACATGATGCGCCAGGCTGTTCCGCTGGTCAACCCCGATGCCCCCATTGTGGGAACCGGCATCGAAGGAGAAGTGATCCGCGACAGCCGCATTCATTTTACGGCTGAAAGCGACGGCCTGGTTGAATATGCCGATGCCGAAAGAATCGTGATCCGGTATGACCGCGATGACTATCAGAAGTTTGTCCGGTTTGACAACGAGGTTAAAACCTATATTCTCCCGAAATTCAACAAGACCAACCAGAATACAACGATCAACCTGAGACCGGTGGTCAGCAAGGGCGACCGGGTCACCAAGGGCCAGATCCTCACCGGAGGTTATTCGACCAATAACGGAGAATTGGCGCTGGGACGAAACCTGAAGGTTGCCTTCATGCCCTGGAAAGGATACAATTTTGAAGATGCCATCGTGGTTTCCGAAAAAGTGGTCAGGGAGGATCTGTTCAGTTCGATCCATATCGATGAGTACCTTCTCGAAGTCCGGGATACCAAGCGGGGCCTTGAGGAACTCACGGCCGACATTCCGAACGTGAGCGAAGAAGCCACGCGGAACCTGGATGAAAACGGCCTGATCCGCATCGGTGCTGAAGTCAGGCCCCAGGATATCCTGATCGGGAAAATCACACCGAAAGGAGAATCTGATCCTTCACCAGAGGAAAAACTGCTGCGGGCTATCTTCGGTGATAAAGCCGGTGATGTCAAGGATGCCAGCCTTAAGGCGGGGCCTTCGCTCAGCGGCGTGGTCATTGATAAAAAGCTCTTCTCGAAAAGCATGAAGGACCGGAAGATCCGTGCAGCCGAAAAAACCCTGATTGACAAGTTCGATCAGGAATTCAAGCGGCAGGTTGACGACCTTACCGGTATCCTGGTCGACAAGCTGTTCACCCTGGTCAACGGTAAAGCCTCCCAGGGGGTTAAGAATTACCTCAATGAGGATGTTGTTCCCAAAGGTACCAAGTTCTCCCAGAGAATTCTTCAGAGCATTGATTATCTGATGGTTAATCCTAATAAGTGGACTACTGACAAGGACAAGAACGATACCATCAGGGAACTGCTGCAGAATTACCTTATCAAGTACAAGGAACTCGAAGGTGATTACCGGCGCAAGAAATACAATGTCACGATCGGAGATGAACTTCCCGCAGGCATTGTACAGCTGGCCAAGGTTTATATCGCCAAGAAGCGCAAGCTGACAGTTGGGGACAAGATGGCGGGCCGTCACGGGAACAAGGGTATCGTAGCCAAGATCGTCAGGGAGGAGGATATGCCTTTCCTTGAAGACGGTACTCCCGTGGATATCGTTCTCAACCCGCTGGGTGTGCCTTCCCGCATGAACCTGGGCCAGATCTATGAAACGGTGCTGGGATGGGCGGGATCCGAATTGGGAATGACCTTTTCAAGCCCGATTTTTGACGGAGCCACTCTGGATGAGATCACCGAGCTGACCAACAAGGCCGGTGTACCAAAATACGGCAGAACCTACCTGTTTGACGGGGGGACCGGCGAACGGTTCGACCAGCCGGCGACGGTTGGTGTGATCTATATGTTGAAACTCGGTCATATGGTCGAGGATAAAATGCATGCCCGTTCCATAGGGCCCTATTCACTGATAACGCAGCAACCGCTGGGTGGCAAGGCCCAGTTCGGCGGGCAGCGGTTCGGGGAAATGGAGGTCTGGGCACTGGAAGCCTTCGGTGCTGCGCACATCCTCCAGGAAATTCTGACCGTAAAATCGGATGACGTGATTGGCCGTGCCAAGGCTTATGAGGCCATTGTCAAGGGTGAGCCCCTGCCGATTCCGGGCATTCCGGAATCCCTCAACGTTCTGTTGCACGAATTGAGGGGTCTTGGGCTCAGTGTTAAGTTAATCTGATTCTGAATAGTTAAATCAAGAACTCTGTAATAACATGGCGTTCAGGAAAGAAACCAAGGTAAAAATCGTTTTTACCAAAATGGCTCTGGGTTTGGCTTCCCCCGAAGAGATCCTCGAAAGATCGAGTGGAGAAGTGCTGAAACCCGAAACCATCAATTACCGTACTTACAAGCCCGAGCGTGACGGACTTTTCTGCGAGAGGATATTCGGTCCGGTCAAGGATTATGAGTGTCACTGCGGGAAATACAAAAGGATCCGGTACAAGGGTATAATCTGTGACCGGTGCGGCGTGGAAGTCACTGAAAAGAAAGTCCGGAGGGAAAGGATGGGACATATCTCCCTTACCGTTCCGGTAGCCCATATCTGGTACTTCCGTTCCTTGCCGAACAAGATCGGGTATCTTCTGGGAATGCCCAGCAAGAAGCTGGACTCCATCATCTATTATGAAAAATACGTGGTCATTAACCCGGGCATGAAAGAAGCTGACGGGATCAAGCTCTATGATTTCCTGAGTGAAGAGGAGTACCTGGATATTCTTGAATCACTTCCGAAAGACAATCATTTGCTTGACGATACCGATCCGCGGAAATTCATAGCCGGCATGGGCGCCGAAGCGCTCTATAAAATGCTGGAGCGGATCGACCTGGATGAATTATCCTACGACCTGCGCCACCGCGCCGACAGCGAATCTTCGCAGCAGCGAAAAAGCGAAGCTCTCAAGCGTTTGCAGGTCGTGGAATCCTTCAGGGCTTCCAAGAATGTGAACCGCCCCGAGTGGATGATCGTCAAGGTTGTGCCCGTCATCCCCCCTGAACTGAGGCCTCTGGTCCCGCTGGACGGGGGACGGTTTGCCACCTCCGATCTCAATGATCTTTACCGCAGGGTGATCATCCGGAACAATCGCCTGAAAAGGCTGATTGAAATTAAAGCTCCCGAGGTGATCCTCAGGAATGAGAAAAGGATGCTGCAGGAGGCCGTGGATTCCCTGTTTGATAATTCACGCAAGTCCAATGCAGTCAAAACCGATGCAAACAGGCCCTTGAAATCGCTCAGCGATAGCCTGAAAGGGAAACAGGGACGGTTCCGCCAGAACCTGCTCGGTAAAAGGGTCGACTACTCGGCCCGTTCGGTAATCGTGGTCGGCCCGGAGCTTAAACTGCATGAATGCGGACTGCCCAAAGACATGGCTGCTGAGCTTTACAAGCCTTTCATAATCAGGAAACTGATTGAAAGGGGTATTGTCAAGACCGTCAAAACCGCCAAGAAGATTGTGGACCGCAGGGATCCGGTGGTGTGGGACATTCTTGAAAACGTGATGAAAGGCCATCCGGTACTCCTGAACCGTGCTCCTACTTTGCACCGGTTAGGGATACAGGCATTCCAGCCTAAAATGATCGAAGGGAAAGCCATCCAGCTTCACCCGCTCGTGTGTACGGCATTCAACGCCGACTTTGACGGAGACCAGATGGCCGTGCATCTTCCGCTTGGAAATGCTGCAATCCTTGAAGCCCAGATGCTCATGCTGGCTTCGCATAACATCCTGAATCCGGCTAACGGCGCGCCGGTAACCGTGCCTTCGCAAGACATGGTTCTCGGGCTCTATTACATTACCAAAGGCCGCATCAGCACTTCAACCGAACACGTCAAGGGCGATGGCCTGGTTTTCTATTCTCCTGAAGAAGTGATCATTGCCTATAATGAAGGGGCCGTTGACCTGCACGCCAACATCCGGGTAAAAACACGGGACATGGTGGAAGGTCAGCAGGTTTTCAGGATCATCGAAACCACTGTCGGCAGGGTCCTTTTTAATGAGGTGGTCCCGGAAGAAGTGGGTTATATCAATACTCTGCTGACCAAGAAATCGCTGCGCGAGATCATCGGACGTGTTCTTAAGGAATGCGGCACGGCCAAAACGGCCAGGTTCCTGGATGACATCAAGGAGATCGGTTTCATGTCGGCTTTCAACGGCGGGTTGTCCTTCAACCTCGAAGATGTCATCATCCCGGAAGAGAAAGATGACATGATCCGTGAAGGCTATGACCTGGTTGACGAGGTGGTGGGCAACTACAACATGGGTTTCATTACCAATAATGAAAGATATAACCAGATCATTGACATCTGGACCCATACGAATGCCCGTCTGACACAGACTGTGCTGAACAAACTGAGCACTGACCGTCAGGGATTCAATTCCATCTATATGATGCTTGACTCGGGTGCCCGTGGTTCCAAGGAGCAGATCCGCCAGCTCTGCGGGATGAGGGGACTGATGGCCAAACCCCAGAAATCGGGTTCCACCAGTGCCGAGATCATCGAAAACCCGATCCTTTCAAACTTTAAAGAGGGTTTGTCGGTTCTCGAATACTTCATTTCAACGCATGGTGCACGCAAGGGTTTGGCCGATACCGCCCTGAAAACCGCTGATGCCGGTTACCTGACACGCCGCCTGGTGGATGTTTCGCAGGACGTGGTTGTTTCGGAAGAAGACTGCGGAACCCTGCGCGGGCTGATCGCCACCGCTCTCAAAAACAATGAGGAAGTAGTCGAGTCACTTTATGACAGGATTCTCGGGCGTGTCACCCTGCATGACATCTATCACCCCACTTCCGGCGAACTGATCGTCCAGTCGGGCGAAGAGATCACTGAAGAGATAGCCCTGGCCATTGAAGTTTCTCCCATCGAACAGGTGGAGATTCGCTCGGTGCTGACTTGTGAATCCAAATTCGGGGTTTGCGCTAAATGTTACGGGCGCAGCCTGGCTACCGGCCGGTTGGCGCAGAACGGTGATGCCGTCGGCGTGATCGCTGCACAGTCCATCGGCGAACCTGGCACGCAGCTGACCCTGCGTACCTTCCACGTCGGGGGTACCGCTTCCAACATCGCCATTGAATCCAGCATTTATGCCCGGTACGACGGACGACTCGAGTTCGATGAGCTTCGTACGGTTGATTACCAGAATGAAGGAATCAAGGCCAAGGTTGTCATCGGCCGTCTGGCTGAGATGCGGATCGTCGACAAAAATACCGGCATCACCCTGACCACCCAGAGCATTCCATATGGAGCGAAAGTATACCGCCATGAAGGGGACGATGTGGTGAAAGGGGATCTGCTTTGTGAATGGGATGCCTTCAACGCCGTCATTGTTTCTGAAGCGGCGGGCAAGGTTTCGTTCGACAGCGTGATCGAGGGGATTACTTACAGGGATGAATCGGACGAGCAGACTGGTTTCAGGGAAAAAGTGATCACCGAGACCAAGGATAAGACCAAGAATCCCGAGATCAAGATCCTCGCCAAGAATGGCGAGCCGCTCAAGATCTATAACCTTCCGGTCGGATCGCATATCAGCGTTAACGAGGGTGACAAAGTAAAAGCCGGCGAAACTCTGGTCAAGATCCCGCGCTCAGCCAGTAAAGCCGGTGACATCACCGGTGGTCTGCCCCGCGTAACGGAATTGTTTGAAGCCCGTAATCCTTCCAATCCGGCAGTAGTAGCTGAGATTGACGGAGAAATCTCCTACGGTAAGGTTAAAAGGGGCAACCGTGAAATCGTGATCACCTCTAAATCAAGCGAAATAAAAAAATACCTGGTTTCACTGTCAAAACAGATTCTCGTGCAGCCCAACGACTACGTGAGGGCCGGGACACCTCTCTCCGACGGTTCCATCACACCTTCCGATATCCTGGCAATCAAAGGCCCGACGGCAGTGCAGGAATATATCGTGAACGAAGTTCAGGAAGTTTACAGGATGCAGGGAGTTAAGATCAATGACAAGCATTTCGAGGTCATCGTGCGCCAGATGATGCGCAAGGTGGTGGTGGAAGATCCGGGTGACACAAAATTCCTTGAAAAACAGATTGTTGATAAGATTGAGGTGATGGAGGAAAATGATTGGATTTATGGCAAGAAGGTGATCACCGAAGCAGGGGATTCCCAGACACTCAGACCGGGCCAGATTGTATCGGCCCGCAAACTCCGGGATGAAAACTCTGTCCTGAAGAGGAAAGACATGCGTACGATCGAAGCCAGGGAGGCCGTTCCGGCCACATCAAGCCAGATCCTTCAGGGCATTACCCGTGCGGCTCTGCAAACGAACAGCTGGCTGTCAGCCGCTTCGTTCCAGGAAACCACCAAAGTGCTTAACGAGGCAGCCATCCTGGGCAAGGTGGATGACCTGAGAGGACTTAAGGAAAACGTCATTGTCGGGCACCTGATCCCTGCAGGAACCGGTAACCGGCTGTATGAAAAAATCGTTGTTGGCTCACTCGAGGACTATCAGGCCCTGATGCAGGGGAAGACCGGCGAACCGGGTGATGCAACCGATACGGAATAATCATAAAACAAAACAAGATGTCAGATCAGCAACCAAAAGGTAATCAGATCAATATTGAGCTGAGTGAAGAAGTGGCACAGGGCATTTATTCCAACCTGGCTATCATCACCCATTCCAGTTCCGAGTTTGTCCTTGACTTTGTCAGGATCATGCCGGGCCTGCCGAAAGCCAATGTCAAAAGCCGGGTCATTCTGACCCCGGAACATGCCAAGCGGCTTCTGCTGGCCCTTCAGGACAATATTTCAAAATATGAATCCGTGCATGGCCCGATCAAGCATATTGAAAGGCAGGGAGGACCCATTATACCGATGACATTTGGCGGCCCGACCGCCGAAGCTTAGAAATCAGCCCCGCCCGACAGCGGGGTTTTTTTTATATATTTGCCCCCATCCGTTTGATGACTAAACTTATAAACTAAATAACAGGTCAATGAAAATTCTTGTGTGTCTGGGACATGTACCGGATACTACCACGAAAATCCGTTTCACCGATCAGGGAACCCGTTTTGATCAGTCCGGTGTCCAGTGGGTGATCAATCCATGGGATGAATTTGCCCTGACACGGGCGGTTGAACTGAGGGAAAGCGGACAATTACCCGTTGAAACCATTTCAGTGGTGACGGTCGGGTCTGCTGAAGCGGAACCTACGATCCGCAAGGCTTTGGCCATCGGGGCGGATTCGGGTTTCCGGATCAACCTTGAACCCATGGAGCCTTACCAGGTGGCAGTCCAAATATCGGAGTTAATAAAAAGGGAACCGTTTGACCTGATCATATGCGGCATCGAATCCTGTGATTATAACGGTAATTCGGTCGGAGGCATGCTGGCGGAATTGCTGGATTATCCTTCTCTCTCTGCCGTTTCAGGCATTAATCCGGTTGACGGCGCACTGGTTTTTTCACGCGATATTGACGGGGGAAAAGAGATGGTCAGTCAGGACCTCCCGGTCGTTGCCGTGGTTCAGAAAGGTATCGCCAAGGAGCCCCGCATCCCTGCCATGCGCGGTATCATGATGGCCCGCACCAAACCGCTGACCGTGATCCAGCCCTCTGAAACCGCCGAGTACGTCAAAATGATCAGTTTTGAACTGCCGGCATCCAAGCCACCCTGCAAAAAAGTCGATCCGGATCATGTCAGGGAGCTCGTCAGATTATTGCAGGAAGAAGCAAAAGTCCTTTAAATTCAGTTAATTAACAAACAGAATCATGTCAGTATTGGTATATGTCGAAAACTGGGACGGTCACTTTAAAAAAGCCTCATTTGAATTGGTTTCCTATGCCGCTCAGTTGGCGGAGATGACCGGAACCGAACCAGTTGCTCTTTCGATCGGACGTGTGGAGGAATCCGAACTCAGGAAACTCGGCCGGCACGGCATCGGTCAGGTTATCCGGGTGGAGGATGAGCGTCTGGCACATCTCGATACCCGTGCGTATACAAGGGTCATTTCAGAGGTTGCGGATGTTGTGAAGGCCTCTGCCGTGGTCCTTGCCCATAATGTTACCGGCAAGGCGTTGGCTCCCCGGTTGTCGGTCAGGCTAAAAGCCGGCCTGGTCACGGCCGTTACCGGCTTGCCGAAATCGATCAATCCCTTTACGGTTGTCAAGAAATCCTTTAGCGGCAAAGCTTTTGCCCTGGCTGAAATAAGGACGGAAAAACAAATACTGACCCTGGCCCAAAATTCATTCAAACTGGTTGAGAAGGAGATACAGGTGGCAATCAACGGTTTTGATCCGGTTTCGACAGAGGCCGTATCTACGCACGTCCGGGAAGTATTCAGACAAACCGGCAAGATCCTGTTGACCGATGCAGATATTGTCGTTTCCGGGGGGCGTGGGATGAAATCACCCGATAATTGGGGTCCCCTGGAGGAGTTGGCGGCCCTTCTCGGAGCGGCCACAGCCTGTTCCAGGCCCGTATCGGACGAAGGGTGGAGACCCCATGAAGAACATACCGGTCAGACGGGCAAGATCATTGCTCCAACCTTATATATTGCAGTCGGGATTTCAGGAGCCATCCAGCACCTTGCAGGGGTCAGTTCTTCCAAATTCATTGTGGCCATTAATCCTGATCCGGATGCTCCCATTTTCGAGGCAGCCGATTACGGAATCGTCGGAGATGCCCAAAAAGTGCTCCCTGCCCTGATAGAGGCAGTGAAGGAAGCTAAAGGCGCCTGAATGATTACAAGGACCGATATCAGAAGAAATGATTAAGCAGGTTCTCTTTGCTATTGCCCTTGTGCTGACACTGGCGGTTTTTTCTTACACCGTGGTCCGGCTTTCCGCCCGTTTCCGCCTGACCTGCAAGGCCTTTCCCATCCGGAATATCTTCCGCCGACTGCTTCTGACTATCAAAGTGGCTTTCGTACAGACAAGGATTCTACGCCGGCCGGTGGTGGGCCTGATGCATGCCCTGGTTTTCTGGGGTTTCTGCGTAATCCTCTTTGGCAGCATGGAAATGGTGATTGACGGATTGACCGCTGGCGAGGGCTCATTCCGTGCGCTGGGCATCCTGTACCGGGTTTTCATTGCCTCCGGAGATATCTTTGCCATCCTCATCCTGTTCCTGATCCTGGCCTTTCTGGGACGCAGGTCGCTCCTGAAAATCAAGCGGTTTCACGGACCAGAACTAACCCGCCGGAATCATCTCGATGCCGCAGTGGCCCTGTCGCTGATCTTTTTCCTGATGGTCAGTCTGCTGGGTATGAATACATTCACCTGCAAGCTGAACGAAATCTCCGGTCAGGCAGGAACAGCATGGTTTCCGGTGAGCAGCCGGCTGGCCGGCCTGTTTCCGGAACTGACGCCGGGACAATTGCATACGGGTCATGAAATCAACTGGTGGATCCATATTCTCCTGATATTCATCTTTGCCAACTACCTGCCTTATTCAAAGCATTTCCATGTTTTCCTGTCCATCCCGAATGTTTTCCTCTCCAACTTCGAACCGCTTGGAAAACTGAAGACCCTGGAGCATGTAACGTCAGAAGTCAGATTGATGATGGACCCCCCGGCTGCCTTTGCGGCTCCTGCATCAACTTCCGTCGTTCCCAGGTTCGGCGTACTGGATATAGAGGATATCACCTGGAAGAATTACCTTGATTCCTTATCATGTACCCAGTGCGGGCGATGTACCTCTGTTTGCCCGGCCAGCCTCACCGGCAAAAAACTGTCCCCTCGCAAGATCATGATGGACGTCAGGGCCCGGATGAAGGAAAAAGCTCCTGGGCTCATACGGCAGGGACCAGGATTCTCTGATAACAAGTCCCTGCTGAGGGATTACGTGGCCGTTGAAGAGCTGTGGGCCTGCACTACCTGCAATGCCTGTGCCCGGGAGTGTCCGGTCAACATCAACCAACCATCGCTGATCGTTGATATGAGGAGGTTCCTGGTGATGGAGGAGTCTGCTGCACCCGCCGGGCTAAATGCGGTCTTTGCCAATATCGGCAACAATGGCGCACCCTGGCAGTTCTCGATGCTGGACCGCATGAAATGGGCGGACGGGGCAAACCTGAAGGTTCCCCTGATATCGGAGCTGAACGCACAAGGACGAAAACCCGAATACCTGCTGTGGATCGGCAGCGCGGGAGCCTTTGACGACCGCTATAAGCAGGTAATCCGTTCCTTCGTCAGGATCTTAAATTATCTCGATATTGATTTTGGAGTTCTGGGCACTGAAGAGTCCAGTTCAGGCGATGTGGCTCGCAGGGCCGGCAATGAAATGCTGTTCCAGATGCAGGCACTGATGAATATCGGGTTATTGAATAATTACGGGGTAACACGTATCCTGACGTGCGATCCCCATGCCTACAATACCTTCAAAAACGAATACCCCGACCTGGGGGGGACATTCGAGGTGATCCATCATTCACGGTTTCTTGAATCCTTGATCAGGTCAGGAACCCTGAAACCCGATCCTGAAGTTTTTCGTGACCAGGTCCTGACCTATCACGATCCATGTTATCTGGGCCGGGCCAACAGGGAATATTCAGCACCCCGCTCGGTGATCCGGGCTCTGGCAGGCGGTTTCAGAGAAATGGACCGGAACCGCAGTTTCGCCTTGTGTTGCGGAGCTGGCGGGGGCCAGATGTTCAAGGAGGCCGAAAAGGGAGACCGTGAAGTTTTCCAGTTACGCACGGATGATGCCCTGAAAACCGGTGCAGACATCATCGTGACTGCCTGTCCCTATTGCCTGGTCATGATGACCGACGGGATCAAGTACCATAACAGGGAAGGGGATGTCAAGGCTCTTGACCTGGCTGAAATCACAGCCCGGTCCTTACATCTTTAAGAGATCAGTAAAGAATTAAAAACGAAAGAGATGCAAATCAAAACCACAGTCAGGGGCGGAAGGTTCATGGTCGAAGAGACCCTGCCTGCCGATATTTTCATTCCGGAGGAGTTTTCCGAAGAACAGCGCATGATTGCCCAAACCTGCAGGGATTTCATTGATACAGAGGTGATGCCGGTCCTGGATCGCATCGACAGCCAGGAAGAGGGTCTCATGCAAGCACTCCTCTCCAAGGCGGGAGAACTGGGGCTGCTGGGAATTTCGCTGCCCGAAGAGTACCTGGGTTTTGGCCAGTCGGTGGTTACCAGCATGCTGGCCAGCGAGGTTATGGGCGCTGCACACTCGTTTGCCGTTGCTTATTCCTGCCATACAGGGATCGGTTCGTTGCCGATCGCTTATTATGGAAATGAGTTTCAGAAAACAAAATACCTGCCCAAGCTGGCCACCGGAGAGTGGAAGGGCGCCTATTGCCTTACGGAACCCGGGGCCGGATCGGATGCCAACTCGGGTAAGACCCAGGCAATCCTGTCGGACGACGGTACGCATTACATCCTCAACGGTCAGAAGATGTGGATTACCAACGCCGGTTTTGCCGATATCATGACCGTTTTTGCCAAGATAGACAATGACCGTGTCCTGAGTGCTTTCATTGTTGAGCGCAGTTTCCCTGGCATAGTCTTTAATCCCGAAGAGAAGAAAATGGGGATCAAGGGTTCCTCCACGCGCCAGATTTTTTTCAATGATGTACGGATCCCGGTCGAAAACCTGCTTGCCGGCAGGGGACAGGGATTCCGCATAGCGCTGAGTATCCTGCACATGGGACGGCTTAAGCTGGGAGGGAACGTTATCGGGGCGGCCAAGATGGCAACCAGTCATTCCGTCCGGTATGCCAATGAGCGAAAACAGTTTGGTGAGAAGATCTCAGCCTTCGGTGCCATACGGTACAAGCTGGCAGAACAGGTGATCCGGACCTTTACAACCGAATCTGCGGTTTACCGCGCAGCACATGATGTGGATCTCCTGTCGGAGGAATATAAAACCGTTTGCCTGAACGAGAACCCGACCATTACGGCTTTTGCACATATGGCCATCGAGGCTGCCATCCTGAAAGTATACGGATCAGAAGCACTTGATTATGTGGTAGATGAAGCCGTCCAGGTTTTCGGGGGTATGGGCTATTCGGCAGAAATGCCGGTGGACCGCTGTTACCGTGATTCGCGCATTAACCGGATATTCGAGGGAACAAACGAGATCAACAGGATCCTGGTCATCGACACTTTGCTTAAAAGAGGACAGAAAAAAGACATAGACCTGTACGGACAGGGTGAAGCGGCTTATCGATCCATTGATGACCTGGACGATTTCATCGGTCTGCCGGAAGATTACTTCCAGAGAAAAAGCCTGATCATCGCCAATCTTAAAAAACTGGCGCTGTGCCTGATCCATGCTGCCTCAGTGAAGCATCAGAAAAACCTGATCTGGGAGCAGGAGATCCTCTGCAACCTCTCCGATATGATCATGAACCTTTACGTCTCTGAATCCACCCTGCTGAGAGTGCAGAAAATTGAACTCCTCAAAGGTGTTCCCGCCGGAACCGTTTTCCGTGATATATTGGATGTAAACCTGTTCGATACCGTAGCTTCGGTGCATCGGTCGGCCCTGGAAGCTGCCAACAGTTTCGCCGAGGGTGATGAACTGATCCGGCTTGTTAAAGGCATGAAGCATTGGACCATATCTGATCCAGTCAATGTTAAGGAAGCCCGCAGAAGAATTGCTGCCGTTTTGATCGATGATAACCGTTACCCCTTCTGATTACCGCATGGGCTACAGGATTGGTTTCATCGGCGCAGGAAAAGTGGCCTGGCATCTGGCTCCCGCGCTGCAGCAGTCGGGAAACCGGGTCGCCCAGGTTATCAGCCGGTCACCGATGAGTGCCCAGAAACTGGCAGGCAGGCTGAATTGTGGTTTTTCCGACCGGATCAGCGAACTTGACAAGGAACTGCAGGTCATATTCCTTACCGTTCCCGATCATTCGCTGGTCGAGATCATTAATGAAATCAGTGATTACCGCGGCATTGCAGTGCACACAAGCGGGACCTTCTCGCCGTTACGCTTTGCCTGCCAGAAATATAAATATGGCGCATTGTACCCGCTTCAGACTTTCACCATCGGGAGAGCCGTGGACATGAGCCAGGTTCCCGTGTTCATCGAGGGTAGCGAGCCGTCAGTCACCCGGACCATCCGGAGCCTGGCCGAAGGTTTTACCAGCAAGGTCCAGGAAATTTCATTCGAGGAAAAGCGCTGGATACACCTCGCAGCAGTCTGGGCGAACAATTTTTCCAACCATATGCTGGCCCAGGCTTACAAGGTATTGGAAAAAAGAGGCCTTCAGCCTGAAATCCTGGAACCTTTGATCCGGGAAACTTTTCAGAAAGCGCTTGATATCGGCCCGGTGAAATCACAGACCGGTCCCGCCATCCGGATGGATCGTATCACTATCCGGAAACATCTTGAGATGCTGGCGGAGGAAACTGGCATGCAGGATTTATACCGGGAGATCAGTGAATCCATTGGTTTATAACCGGCAAGGAGGAAAGAAAAAATGAGTTTCTTCAAAGAAGATCTTCGCTTAATCAGGGCTTTTGCCTTTGACATGGACGGAGTCTTGTCGCCCAACGAACTGATCCTGCATCCGGGAGGCGATCTGCTGCGCAGCGTTAACACCCGTGATGGCTTTGCCATTAAGACCGCTTTGGATTCAGGATTCCGGGTTGCCATCCTGTCAGGCGCCCGCTCGGAATCCATCAGGAAACGGTTTGCCGACCTCGGGACCCGGGATGTCTATCTTGGATCCGTTGATAAAGTCAAAGACCTGCTGGACTGGACCGCAAAGTGCAAGATCGATCCTGCACACGTCCTTTATATGGGAGACGACATCCCGGATCTCGAGGTCATGAAAAGGGTTGGAATGCCAACCTGCCCGTCGGATGCGACTGCGGAAATCCAGGCGGTGGCCAGGTATATTTCTACCTATCCCGGCGGGCACGGATGTGTTCGCGATGTCATAGAACAGGCTTTGCGTGCCCGGGGATTCTGGAATTTCTCGTAATATTGCCAGATATGAAAGTTGCCGGATTCGTGCGGATCGTCAGGATGCCCAACCTGCTGATGGTGGCGGCAACCATGTATCTCATGCGCTGGTCCATCATCCGGCCCATCCTGGGACTGTATGATATTGACCTTCAGGTTTCGGAGCTGGCTTTTTTCTGCCTGGCCCTGTCGACGGTGTTGATCACTGCCGCCGGATATGTCATCAATGATTATCATGATGTCAAGGCCGACCGGATCAACCAGCCCAGGCGCGTGGTCATTGATGATCAGGTCAGCCGCCGCACGGCCCTGCTCCTGCATTGGCTCATGAACGTTGCAGGCGTGTTCCTAGGAGTTGTCTTTTCAGTTCTTTACAGGGTACCCTGGATGATCCTGATCTTTGCCGGTGCACCCTTGCTCCTGTGGCTTTATTCAGTCAATCTTAAGCACAAACTTCTGATAGGGAACCTGGTTGTTTCCCTGCTGACCGGGACCGTTCCTCTGCTGGTCATCCTTTTTGAATATCCTCTGCTCTCAAGAAACTACCAATCCCATACCGACTTTTTCCCTCAGGGTATCAATGCCTTGCTGTTCTGGGTAGGCCTTTTCAGTTTTTTCGCTTTTATCATCAACCTGATCCGTGAAATCATCAAGGACGCTGAGGATTTTGCCGGCGACAAGGAATCGGGCAGCAGGACCTTCCCGATCTGTTTCGGATTCAAAAACACCAAGGTCCTCGTTGTAGCCTTGTCCCTCCTGACACTGATCATACTGGGATATTTCTTCATATGGCACCTGACCGATTGGTTGAGTCTGGGTTACTATTTCATCGGACTGGTCATTCCGTTCCTGGTACTTACGGTGAGAATGGTAACCGCCAAGAATTCAAGGGATTACCATATACTCAGCCAGCTCTCCAAGATCATCATGCTGCTGGGCCTCCTGTATGCACCGCTGGCCCATTATATAATCAAGCTCATTGCCGGTTCATGAAGCATTTTCTGGATCATCTGAAGAAATACAGGATTTTCCTGGCTTCACGTTCCCCGAGGAGGCAAACACTCCTGAGCCTGGCCGGAATACCTTACCAGGTCTGGCTGAAGGAAGAGCTTCCCGAAGAATATCCTTCCGGCCTTACACCGGAGGAGATTGCCCTCTATCTGGCCAGGATGAAAGCCAAACCCTTTGCTGACGAGCTGAAAGAAACGGATATCCTCATTACTGCCGATACGGTGGTCGTACTGGGTGACAGGATCATAGGCAAGCCGGTTGACCGGGAAGATGCTTTCCGGATCCTTGCCGACCTTTCCAACCGGCATCATGAGGTCATCACCGGGGTTTGCCTGGCCTCACTCAACCGAGAATCAACTTTTACAGCCACTACGTCGGTCTGGTTCGATAACCTCGATCCAGCCGAGATTCGTGAGTATATTGATGAATATCAACCTTATGATAAAGCAGGAGCCTATGGTATCCAGGAATGGATCGGCTTTATCGGTATCCACCGGATCGAGGGCTCCTATTTCAACGTCATGGGCTTGCCTGTTCAACGGCTCTATAAGGAATTAAGAACTTTTACCGGCTATCAACCGAATCAATAACGAGTTCATACCATGAAGAAAATTTCTTTTATCCTGATTTTCGCACTGGTTTGTGGCCAGCTGCTAAGGGCGGATGAGGGGATGTGGATACCCCTGTTGCTGAAAAAATACAAGATCGAGGATATGCAGAAAGCCGGCTTCCGGCTGACGGCTGATGACATCTATTCAGTCAACCAGGCTTGCCTCAAGGATGCCATCGTGATCTTTGGCGGAGGATGTACGGGAGAACTCATCTCCGATCAGGGGCTCCTGATCACCAACCATCATTGCGGATACGGTACCATCCAGCGTCACAGCACGGTTGAACATGACTACCTGACAGATGGATTCTGGGCCATGACCCGGGAAGAAGAATTGCCAAATCCCGGGCTGACGGTGACCTTCCTCGTCCGCATCGAAGAAGTGACTGATGCCTGCCTCGTTGGGATCACCGAAGAGACCAAGCCATCTGACCGCGACAGGATCCTCAGGGAAAACATCCGGAAAATAGAGTCTGATGCTGTCAAGGGCACTAACCTGAAAGCCCGCGTCTCCTCTTTTTTCAGCGGAAACCAGTTCTTCCTCTTCCTGAACGAGGTTTACAATGATGTCCGGTTAGTGGGAGCCCCGCCCAGCGCAATCGGCAAGTTCGGAGGAGAAACCGATAACTGGATCTGGCCGCGCCATACAGGTGATTTCTCCCTGTTCAGGATCTATGCCGGTCCGGATAACAAGCCAGCCCCTTATTCTCCGTCCAATGTGCCTTATAAACCCAGGAAGTTCATGCCCGTCAGCCTGAAAGGTGTCGAAAAGGGAGATTTTACCATGGTTTTTGGATACCCCGGCCAGACCACCGAATATGTACCGTCATTTGTCATCGAGAACCAGGTCAATTATACCATCCCCGCTTCCATTCAATTAAGGACCAAACGCCTGGAGATCATTGATGCCGCGATGGAAAAAAGCCCGTTAACCCGGATACAGTACTCGGCCAAGAAGTCAGGCATCGCCAATTCGTGGAAGAAGAACCAGGGCGTGCTGCTTGGGTTGAAAAGGATCAAAGCCATCGAGCGCAAGAAAAAGTTTGAAGCGCGCTTCCAGCAATGGGCTGAATCCGATCCGCAACGCAACCTGCAATACGGTTCAATCCTTGAGCAATACCGAAGCCTTGTGACAGCCCAGGCCCCCTATGAACTGGCTGGCACTTATGCCAGGGAAGCGGGAGGAGCTGCGGAAATTATCGGATTTGCGGGGCGTTTCCGTCCCTGTCTCGAACAGGCGGCTGCCGGTAAGATGGAGGAAGCTGCCAGGATCATTGAACAGTTGCGATCGGGCATCGCTTCTTTTTTCAAGGATTATGATGCGTCGACCGATAAAAAACTGCTGGCTTCCCTGATGCAAGCCTATGCAACCGGCATAGGTCCGGTTTATCAGCCGGAGTTGCTGGTCAGGATGAACCAGCAGTTTAAGGGTGATTTCGATGCGTATGCTGATCACGTATTCGCCAAAACCATCTTTTGCCGTGAAGAGACCGTTCTTCGGCTGTTGAACGGGATGACACCCTCCAAGGCAAAAAAGACTCTGAATGATCCTGCCTTGGCTATGTCCGCAAGCCTGGTCGATTTGCAAAAGAACCTTATTACGCCTGTATTGGCCCTGGGGCAGGACATTCTGCCCAATCTGCAACGGCTGTATATGAAAGCCCAGATGGAAATGCAGCCGGAAAAGCTCTTTTACCCGGATGCCAATTCGACTATCCGCGTCACTTTTGGCCAGGTGGATGATTTCCAGCCGGCTGACGGTGTCAAATACCGTCATCTGACCACCCTCGACGGCATCATCCAGAAAGATAATCCTGAGATCTACGATTACCGGGTACCGGATAAGCTCAAGAAACTTTACGAAACGAAGGATTTCGGACCGTATGAGTATAACGGGACGGTGCCGGTCTGTTTTATAGCCTCAAACCATACTTCCGGCGGTAATTCAGGGAGCCCGGTGATCAATGCGGATGGCCAACTGATCGGGATCAACTTCGACCGGAACTGGGAAGGGACCATGAGCGATATCATGTATGACCCTGACCTGTGCAGAAATATCAGCCTGGATATCCGTTACGCGCTGTTCATTATTGACAAGTTTGCGGGAGCTTCACACCTGATTGATGAAATGGAGCTCATCCGTTAAGTGACAGTTTTCACAAAACCGTTCCTGACTTTTGTCATATTTACGACTAATAATCGTCATGTTTCTGTTTTTTAGATTGTGATACTTTTGACCGTTTAATCAAAAAACTTTTTTTTTAGCCGGTTAACCGACGACCCAATCATAAGGAGTATTAAAATGGCTGATGTTCAACAAATTATTAAGGATGCAACCAAGATTCACGGTATAGAGAGAAAAGCTTTGATGCCGATATTGCAAGCGGTTGTCAAGGCAAAAAATTATCTCGATGACCAGGATCTGGTTGCCATTGCCAAGGTACTGGATCTATCCGCTGCTGAAGTGTTCGGGACTGCAAGTTTCTATACCTTTCTCGACACGGTTCCCAGGGGCAAGTACGTTATACGCGTATGCAAGACCATTTCCTGCCATATGGCCGGGAAAGATGAGATCATCAAAGCGATCGAAGGAGCCCTGAAAATCAAGATCGGCGAAACCACTCTCGACAGGCAATTCACCTTGCTGACGGCGAACTGCCTGGGCTGGTGCCACAAAGGACCGGTAATGCTGGTCAATGATGAGGTTTTTCCTGAACTCACGCCTCAAAAGGCCGTGGAGATCATCAACAGGTATAAGGTGGAATTGGATTGACTGTCGAATCTATAAGCTGAAAACAATGGAAAGCAACAGACCGAAAAGGGTCGATATCATTTTTACCATGGAAGGGATTGATCCCCTTCTGGTTGTTGAGAAAACCATCAAGAAAAATCCGGATGACATCATTTTGGAAATGATTGATTCGGGGCTCAAGGGAAGGGGTGGTGCCGGTTTCCCGACCGGGCTGAAATGGAAATTCACCCGGAATGAAGACAGTGTGGAAAAATACGTTATTTGCAACGCTGATGAAGGCGAGCCCGGGACGTTCAAAGATCGGGAGATCCTGGATCGGGTTCCCGAGAAGGTTTTTGCCGGATTGGCAATTTGCGGTTACACGATCGGGGCTCGCGAAGGTTTTATTTACCTCAGGGGTGAGTATAATTTTCTCCTACCCAAACTGACCGAGAAACTGAAAAAATTCAATGAGGGGCTGAAGAAGATTGGCCTGGATTTCTTTATCCAGGTGCGTTCGGGAAGCGGAGCCTACATCTGCGGGGAAGAGAGTGCATTGTTCGAATCCATGGAAGGCAAGAGGGGTGAACCCAGGAACAAGCCTCCGTATCCGACGGTTGCGGGGTATCTGGGCAAGCCTACCGCGATCAACAACGTCGAAACGCTGGTGTACGCTTTCATGATCAGCCGGATCGGCGTGGAGAAATTCAAGGAATTAGGAACCAAGGACTCCCGGGGATCCAAAGTCTTTTCAGTTTCGGGCGACACCCCGAAAGCCGGGATACATGAACTGGAACTCGGCATGACTGTTCAGCAATTTGTCGATGAATTCGGTGATGGGGACACGAAGGCTGTCCAGGTGGGAGGAGCGTCCGGCGGATGTGTCCCGAGAAAACTCTTCAAGGACATGATCATCGGGTACGAAGGCATTCCTACGGGCGGATCCATGATGCTGTTCAACAGCTCACGGTCGATGTACAATGTCCTGCACGATTACCTGGAGTTCTTCACTGAAGAATCCTGCGGACAATGCACGCCTTGCCGGGTGGGATGCCAGCAGTTGCTGAAAGGAATCGAAGCGGTCAAGCGGGGTGAAAGGCCTCCTGTGTACCTCGAGGACCTGAAAAAACTGGCCAAAACCATGAAGATCGCCGCTAAATGCGGCCTGGGCCAGTCAGTTGCCAATCCGTTCATCTCCATCGTTACGAATTTCAAAGAGGAAATCATTTACTAAGCAAAACAGCGGATATCATGAAGAAATATCTGGTCAATCTGACAATAAACGATATACCGGTTTCTGTTCCCGAAGGAACAACGATCCTGGATGCTGCCAAGAAACTTGATTTCAGGATTCCGACCCTTTGCTACCATCAGGATCTCTGCGTGGCCGGCAATTGCCGGGTTTGTGTCGTGGAACAGATCGCAGGTAAAACACTGATCGCGGCCTGTGCCACACCGGTTTCTGAAGGGATGCAGATCCACACCAATAGCGCCAAGGTCCGGACAGCCCGGAAAACCATCATTGAACTTCTTTTGTCTGAGCACAATGCAGATTGCACGAAATGTTACAAGAATGGCAATTGCGAGCTTCAGAGCCTGGCTTATGAGTACAGGGTCGGGGATCACGTGTTCATCGATCTGTTGGGCACCAAAAAGAGGGGAATCGATGATCTGTCACCTTCAATCATAAAGGACGACAGCAAATGCATCCGGTGCCAGCGCTGCGTCAGGACCTGTGCCGAGTTACAGGGTGTTTCCGCCCTGGATGTCGCTTACAAGGGCGATCGAATGAAGATATCCACCTTCCTTAACCGGCCTTTGGTTGAAGTAGTCTGCACCAACTGCGGCCAATGCGTCAACCGTTGCCCGGTGGGAGCCCTGGTTGAAAAAACCTATGTTGAAGAGGTCTGGGACGCGATCAACAATCCGAACGTGCATGTCGTGGTTCAGACCGCCCCTGCCGTCAGGGTGGCGATCGGAGAAGAACTCGGTTACGATCCGGGTGAAAGGCTGACCGGTAAAATGGTCACGGCCCTGAGGCGCTTGGGTTTTGATTCCGTGCTTGACACAGATTTTACAGCCGACCTCACCATTCTGGAAGAGGGGACCGAACTTCTTACACGCCTGAAGAGAGCCCTGGTGGAGAAAGACACGACCGTCGCCCTGCCCATGACTACTTCCTGTTCGCCGGGCTGGATCAAGTTCATCGAACACACTTTCCCGGAATTTTTACCCAATGTTTCGACTTGCAAATCGCCCCAGCAAATGTTCGGTGCACTGGCTAAAACCTATTATGCCCAGAAGAAGGGATTAAAGGCCCAGGATATCTGCGTGGTGTCCATCATGCCGTGCACGGCAAAGAAATATGAAGCCAATCGTCCGGAAATGCGGTCGAGCGGATACAAGGATGTGGATTATGTGTTGACCACCCGTGAACTGGGGATGATGATCAAGCAGGCTGGAATTCATTTCCAGAACCTTGAAGAAAGCCCTTATGACAGCATCATGGGCGATTCGACCGGAGCAGCGGTGATCTTCGGAGTCACCGGTGGTGTGATGGAAGCCGCCTTAAGAACCGTTTATGAAGTGGTCACCGGACGGGAAGTGCCCTTCACTGACCTGAAAATAACCCCAGTAAGGGGAATGGAAGGAGTCAGGGAAGCCAAAATCAAAATCGAAGGCTGCCTGCCCGACTGGAAATTCCTTGAAGGCGTAGAAGTATCCTGTGCCGTGGCTCATAGCCTGGTTAACGCGCGCCGGCTGATGCAGGCCGTCAAGGATGGCACCGCCCATTATCATTTCATCGAGGTCATGGCCTGCCCCGGCGGTTGCCTGGGCGGTGGCGGCCAACCGATTCCCACCAGCCAGGAGATCCGCGAAAAACGTGCAGCGGCCATTTATCAGGAAGATGAAGGCTTGCCTATACGGAAATCGCATGAAAATCCTGAGGTCAAGCTGATCTATGAGGAGTTCCTGGGAACTCCCAATAGCCATAAGTCCCACGCGTTGCTGCATACCCATTACGTTCCGAGAAAACGCTATTAGACCTTTCGGGACCACCGTCTGTAAAAAGGGAGACTCATCCATTGGAAAGCCTCCCTTTTGCGTATATTAATGGTATAAGCCATTTGCAGGACAAGGCCTTCAGGTTGTTGTTGCCTGTATTGGGCTGATTTATTATTTTTGATTAATTAATTCCTGAAAACCATGAACTTACCTGAGAAAACGGTCGAAAGACTCAGTGCTTACAGGCGGATTCTGCTGGTTTGCCTGACCGGTGGGAAAACCCATATTTATTCCCACGAGCTGGCGGCTTTGAACCATATTACGGCGGTTCAGGTTCGCAGGGACATGATGCTCATGGGTTTCACGAGCATGCAGCGCAAAGGTTATGATATCAGTGAACTGATTGCAGCAATAGGGAATTTGATTGATACGGATGAAGGCCTGAACGTGGCCGTGATCGGGGCCGGTAACCTCGGTCGCGCTGTTACGGGCTATTTCAGGGGTAAACGTTCGAAGCTCAAAATCACAGCGACTTTTGATGTGGATCCGGATAAGATTGGCCATGTGATTGCCGGTGTCAAATGCTACTCCATGGATTCGCTGGAACAACTCATCAGGGACCTTCAGATATCCATTGCCATTCTTACAGTACCTCCTGAGAATGCCAAGAAGATCGCTGACCGGCTGTCAGACACGGGCATACGCGGGATCATGAATTTTACAACCGTTCCGCTCAATATGCCGCCGCATATCTTTCTTGAGGAATATGACATGATCACTTCCCTGGAGAAAGTGGCTTTTTACGTGAAATACCACCGGGAGTAAAATATCTCATAGCCTGAAAGGCTCAGGTTATTCCAGATAAGTCAGTTTCCACAGGCTGCGGTAGTTCATCCGGATGAGGGGCGCCAACGTCAACTCCCCGACCTTCCCGATCCTCTTTCTGAGTTGTTTCAGCTCCAGGATCTTATCGCCCGTGTCTTTTTCAGCCATCACCGGAAAGCCATTTTCCCTGAGCATGACATTTCTTTTGGCCTTGACTGACAATTCCAGGTAGAGGCTGATAAAACAATACATATCCAGGATGGTTTCCCCGACGAAACGTGATTGCAGGGAGGCCAGGAATTGACCCGACCGGGTGGATAAAAACCGACCCTGGTTGATCATCTTGAGTAATTCTATTTCGCTCGAGAATTCAATTTCAAGCCATTTCTGGAGCTGCGTTTCGGTCAGCTTAAAGATCAGGATAAACAGGATAGGGGCAAGAATGATGATAGCGATGGTCTGCCATATCGGGTTGACATAGAAATGGTTGAAAGCGGAATGGATCACGTAGGCGGTGGCAACGGCCAGGGTGATGGAAAGAAGAAACGAGGTGTTCCGGCTTTTACCGCCAATCAGGATGATCGAAGCCAGCGAAGTGCAGGTTCCGTGCATGGTTGCCGTTCCCAAGCCGCGGATGATCCAGACCAGGAGGTTTGAATTACCTGCAGTTTTCAGGAAAAAAATGTTCTCGGCAAGGGCAAATCCGGCTCCGACGGCAAATCCGTAGATGGCGGCATCCGTCATGAAGCCGATCCGTTTTCTGGATAATATCAGAAAGATAAACAAGAGTTTGATGGCTTCCTCGATAGCCGGAGCCAAGTACCGGGAGTAAGTCACCGGTTTCATCCGCGCCACATCAAGGATGAAATTGTTGCAGAAATAAGCCAGCACGGCACTGGCGATACCCCAAAGGAGAGCGAAGGCGAGGTATTTTTTGATGACCAGCTTGAAACTGTCGAGCAGAAAGAGAAAAGCGGTGAAAAGAAAAACCGGAAATATGCTGACAACAATTTCCATTCGGTTGTCTTTCTTATTCTGCGTTTCCGGGCCGCTTACGGCATACGGATCAATGGGTTTAATTTTCCTGTGCTGCCACCAGATCAGGAAAGATCGGGAAGATGGTGGAAAATCCGGAAATGTCGAATATCTCTTTTATGGCCGGTTGAAGCGAATAGAGTTTGAGGGTTCCCCCGGCAGCCATCATTTTTTTAAGAAAAGTAAGCAATACGCGCAGCCCGGAGCTGCTGATATAGTTCAGCTCGCTGCAGTCGAGATAAATTTGCTTCACTTCGTTCGTCAATGCCTGACTGACTGTATTTTCAAAATCAATTGAGTTGGTCGTGTCTATACGTCCCTCAACCTGAACATAAATGTCGTTCCCTTTGGTTTGTGTTGTGATTTTCATGTGTTAAGGTTATTTGTCATTTGTTGATATCCCAATGTTTGACCATCACAAGGCGGTTGGTGCCGTTGATCCGCTCGTAACTGACTTCATCCATCATTTTGCGGATCAGGAAAATACCCAGGCCGCCTATCGGTCTTACCTCGGCCGGAAGATCCAGATCCGGTTCCGAGTTTTGCGTCGGGTCAAAAGCCTTTCCGGTGTCTGATAATATTATGTTCAGGCAATTTCCTTCTGCTTTGAACTCGATGCTGATCTCTTCTTCAATCCCGGGATCAATGCCATAAAAAATAATGTTTGAGAGGGCTTCTTCCAACGCCAGGTTTATTGCCGGGATTACGCTGACAGGCAGATCCCATTCTTCCTGCAACTGATCCAGGAAGGGAACGACCCGGTTGAGCTCCTGGATGTCATTCCTGATGTCCAGTCTTTTATATTTTTGGTTGCTCCCCATGTAAATCCTCTGTTCAACAAGGTCAGATCAGTGACTTTAAAGTTAGATAATCTCTCTAAAACACCAAGAACCGGTAATTTCTTTTAATAAGGATTGGGCGGGGTGCGGGATGATACAAGGGTTCCGCAAACAGAATTGTTGCCATCAAGCTGCTGAACGGTCATATTTTTGTTTATATTAAGGCAATTGCTTAAACCTTCATCAATGAAAAAATCACTTGCTCTTATAATCGCAGGCGGTACAGTCGCAGGCATGATCATCGGCTTCCTGGTCGGCATCGTGGTGAAAGAATCCGTTGTCCCGGATGATTCGGTGGCAGGAACCATAACCAAGGTGAAAAAATACCGGAACACCAAGGTGACAGAAGCTGAAATCAGGCTCCAGAATAACCTGGTTTCGGATACAGCGAGCTTAGGCATGCTAAGGCGCTATCTCACATTTCACTACCTGGATGCCATCAAGTTGGCAGGGGACATAGAGAAGGCAGTTGCGGAAGCCAATTCTGCAGAAGCTTTCAGGTCTTCAGCGGAAAACCAGATTGACGGCATGAATAATTTCGGCCTGTACCTGAACTCTACGCGCCTCTATTATCTGGCTGCCCTGGCTGCCATCCGCGACCCCGAAAACACGAATGCTGAAATGATCCGGAATTCACTGAACCTTGCGAATAACATCATTGCACAAAAGAACTATCGCATCCGCACGGTCCTCAATTTTATCGACAAGACCGGATCCTTCATGGTATCAGTCAAACCGGGTGAGTTTCCGGGACTCAGGGAGGCGCATGACATCCTCGCCTTGGATTTGGTTAACGCCTCTGTCAAGACAGGTGATAAAGTCTTGCAGAAATTGCTGGGTAACAAGGCTTTGCTGACCGATTACCGGAAATTGGCCTGGTACGATCAGGGTAAGACGGTGAAACAGGTGCGCCAGGATGCTGAGAAACTCGGTGCAATGGATGATGTAGAGAAATATCAGTTTATCGATGCGGAAAAGCTGGGTTATGCCATTGTCCGGGATAGCGACAAAAGAGGGGTTTTTTTCGGTGATGCTGAGAAAATGGCTATAGCGTTCCTGGATGCGGATAGGGTGGGCACTATCATTGCGGACGCTGAAAAGCTGGGTGGGCGGTTTTACGATGCAAACAAACTGGATATCTTCTTCGATGCTGAAAAACTTGGTTTTTTTGACGCTGAAAGGTTGGCGACTTTACTGGATGCCGAAAAGTTTGGTTTTTTTGACGCTGAAAGGTTGGCGACTTTACTGGATGTCGAAAAACTGGGCGTGGAATAGAATCAGGACCGGCCCCTCATTAAATCTTGGTTATTTTAGCTATACTTAAGCTGGATGTTTGCAATTGTTTTGAGCACATGTTATCTTTATTGACCTGATTATTGGTATCAACCTAAAACTCATTGTATGAAAAAGTCGAGCATCCTTATGATCGTAGCCGGTGTTGTAGCCGGGCTGATCATTGGTTTCCTGGTGGGCATTACGGTCGATTATCCGAAAGTGGAGGATGAAGAACTGGCCGGAACCATAACCAAGGTGGACAAATACCGCAACATCAAGGTTTCCGAAGCCGATATCCGGCTTCAGAATGACCTGGTGTCAGACACTGCTGGTCTAAGGGTACTCCGTAATTACATCACGTACCATTACCTGGATGCGATCCAGGTAGCGGGGAACATCAGCAAGGCCGTGACTGAAGCGAATGGAGCCGAAGCTTTCAAGGCATTTGGGACCAGACAGATCAAGGAATTAAACAGTTATGGGACCTACCTGGCATCCACGAGAGGTTATTTCCTGGCTGCCCTGGCTGCCGTGCAGGATCCTAAAAACACGGATCCGGCCCTGATCCGGAACTCCCTTAACCAGGTCAACAACGTGATCGCACAAAAGAACTATCGCTGCCGGGTGGTCGTGGATTTCATCAACCAGGCGGAATCCTTCCTGTCTTCCAATCAATCAGGTGATTATGAGGGGCTCAAACAGGCTCATGACATCCTGGCGGTGAATATGGCTAACGCTTCACTGGTCACAGGAGACAAGGTCATGCAAAAATTCCTTGGCAAAAAGACCCTGCTGACGGATTACCGCAAACTCCGCTGGTATGACCATGCGGCTACAATGAAGCAGGTACAACATGACGTTGAACAAATGGGCGCCTGGAGCGAATCTGAAAAGCTCCGGATCGTTGATGCTGAAAAGCTGGGTGCCATGGATGCTGAAAAAATGGGAATGGCCGCCGATGCGGAGAAAATGGGTGATTATTATCTGGATGCACAACAGCTCGGTCTAATAGGGAATATTGAACAACTGGCGATTTTTGACACTGAAAAACTCGGGCCTTTCATCATCACCGATGCGGATAAACTGGGAGAGGTCTATTTCGATGCGGAATTAATAGGGTTTTTGGTAGCGGACGCTGAAAAGATGGGCACGTATCTGGATGCCGAAAAAATGGGAACCATAATAGTGGATGCCGAAAAGATGGGCACTATCCTGGACGCCGAAAAGATGGGCATTATTCGTGACGCGGAAAAGATGGGCTATGTCCTGGATGCAGACAAGCTGGGTATATTCATGGACGCAGATAAGATGGGTATGGCCATCCTCGACGCCGACAAACTGGGTACCATCAGATAAAACATTTCTTCCGGATGAGGTGCCTGCTGCCTGTTCTGCTATCCGGTCTGTTATGGTCAGGAGGTGCAGGGCTGTTCGCCCAAAGGATCAACCATGTTAAGATTGACAATCTCGACCTGATCTTTTTCGGGAAACGTTATTCATACCTCTTGCCTCATGTTTCCCAGACCTATGCCAACGCCATGGCTTTTCACCATAATCTCTGGAATTACGAGGATACAACCCTGTACGTTATCCTGAATGATTTCGAGGACATGGGTCATGCCGGGGCACTGGTCATGCCTTTCAGCCAGGTGCAGATCGGGATCGAACCCTATGGATTTGCCTTCAGCATCATTCCGTCAAACGAACGGTTTCAGTGGCTCTTCAACCACGAACTCACCCATGTCGTCATGGCCGATAAGGCCAACCGGACCGATCAAGTATTCCGCAATGCCATTTACGGCAAAGTCAGGAGGAATGAGGAAAAGCCTGTGTCTGCGCTGTGGAGTTATGTCACCGTTCCCCGCTGGTACACTCCCCGCTGGTACCATGAAGGGATTGCGTGCTTCATGGAAACATGGATGTCGGGTGGCCTGGGCCGGACGATGGGAACTTATGACGAGATGTATTTCCGCAGCATCGTCAATGAAAACAAGCGCATCTATTCCCTTGTCGGATTGGAGACCGAAGGCACGACCATTGATTTTCAGGTTGGCGCCAACTCCTACCTCTACGGAACCCGTTTCGTCACCTATCTGGCCAACCAGTACGGGATTGACAAACTGAAAGCATTCTATACGCGGACAGACAGCAGCAGATCCTTCTTTGCCGGCCAGTTCCGGAATGTATACCAGATGCCTCTCAAGAAGGCATGGGACGACTGGACCCGGTGGGAAATCCGTTTTCAGCAGGAGAACATAGGACGGATCAAGGAGTTTCCACTTACACCGTTCTCTGCCATTACGACCAAGCCGCTGGGCAATGTTTCCAATTACGGATATAATCCCGCGACCGGTAAAATCTATGCAGCGGTCAATTATCCCGGCATTGTCTCGCAAATTGCCGAAATCGATGTCCGGACCGGAAAAATGCGGAAGGTAGCCACCCTGGATTCACCGCAGATGTATTTCTCGACCAGTTTGGCCTATGACCCGGCACGGGAAAAGATTTTTATCAGCGAACATAACCAGAAATACCGCAACCTGGTGGAAATAGACGTTAAGTCCGGAAGGAAGAGAATAATCAACCGCATGACCCGGGCGGGCGACCTGGTTTACAATCCGGTTGACAGAAGCCTGTGGGGAATAAGGAACGATAACGGTTATTCCATCCTGGTTAAAATCCCGGAGCCTTATGACCGTGTGATCCCGATTTACACGGCTCCGTTCGGCAAGGCCATTTTTGACCTGGCTGTCTCCAACCGGGGTGACCGGCTCTGTGCCTCCCTGTCGGGAATCCGGGGTGAACAATCGGTTATCTTGTTTGATATTAATGAATTGGACCAGGGAATGATCAGATACCATAGCGTTCTGACGCTTGAGGACAATACCCTGACCCAGTTCAAATTTTCTTTGGATGACCGGTACCTGATCGGGACTTCTTATTATACGGGCGTATCCAATGTCTGGCGGATCAGGCTGGAGGACAACAGTTTTGAACTGATGTCCAATACGGAAACGGGTCTTTTCATGCCCTTGCAGATGAACAGTGATTCCTTGCTGGTCTTGAAGTTCCATCGCGATGGGATGACTCCGGGGATCATACCGGTCAAGGTGCTGGAAGATGCCAATTCGATCATTTACCTGGGGAACCTGGTGCATCAAAGTAATCCTGTGGTTGAAGAGTGGTCTCTGCCGCCTGCCTCCCAATCAGGCCCCAGCGCTGATTCCCTGAAAGTGGAGGCTTACAGGCCCATCGCCCAGATGAGGCTTGCCAACGCCTATCCCGATCTGGCCGGGTTCAAGAAAACGGTGGCTGTCGGTTACCGGCTGAACTGGAGGGATCCGCTGGGCCTGAGTGACATTGACCTTTTCCTGGCCGCTTCACCCTGGAGCTCCGATGACAACAAGCAAAAGATCCATGCCCAGCTTCAATGGAAATTCTGGAGCTGGAGTTTGAAGGCTAACTACAATCCAACCCATTTTTATGACCTTTTCGGTCCGACACGGAGAAGCCGCGCGGGATATACCCTGGGAATCGCCCATGAAAGGCAATATACACTTAAGTCGCCTTTCAAATGGAACTACGATTTCGGCGTTTACCATTATGGTGACCTGGAGGTTTTACCCGATTACCAGAACGTGACTTCACCGATCAGGAGCATGCAGGCCGCGACAGCCTCCATCGGCATTTCAAAGCTCAGAAAAACCCTGGGTGGCGTGGAAGATGAATGCGGATATACCTGGAACCTGATCACCACCTCTTACCTGGCACTGGGAAAATTTTACCCTTCGGTCGTTTCCAACCAGGATTTCGGGGTTATGGTCCCATTCGTAAAAAATACCAGCTTCTGGATCCGGAACAGTGTCGGCCAATCTTTCGGGGACCGCGAATCGAGCCTGGCCAGTTTTTATTTCGGTGGATTCAGGAACAATTATCTCGACTGGCAGCCTTCGGAACACTACAGGAAAACACTGGCTTTCCCGGGTGCCCAGATTGACGAGATACCGGCGTATAATTACGTGAAAACGATGGCAGAAATTAACCTCCGTCCCATCAGGCTGAGGGATGTGGGAACCAGCTGGCTTTATCCGACATTCATCAAATCCTCCCTTTTCGGAACCCACATCATGACGAACTTTGACAGGCCTGAAGAGATATCTCACATCTTTAACCTGGGAGCCCAGGTTGATATCCAGTTGGTGCTTTTTTCCTATCTTAAAACCACCTGGTCGGCCGGTTATGCCCGGAGATTTAATCCCGATGCGACGGGCACCGACGGGCTGATGTTCTCCTTAAAACTGCTTGGGGATTAAAGTTTCCCTGTTTTTTTCGTCGCCTTCGCCCAGGATCCTGCTGATCCGGAGGGGTCGGTCATCCAGCAGGACGATTTGTTGTCCCATGTAAAGGGCCTCTTCCATGTCATGGGTTACAAATACCACGGTCCGGCCGTCCTTTTTCCAGATCTCCATAAAAGAATTCAGTATGTTGTACTTCAAGGTTTTGTCGAGGTTCTGGAAAGCTTCATCCATCAGGATCAGGGTGCCCGGGAATGCGAATGCACGGGCAATCGACACCCGTTGTTTCATCCCTCCGCTCAACTGACCGGGGTACAGTTTCTCTTCTTTTTCCAGGCCGACCATCCGGATCATCGCGCGAGCATGATCCAAAGCCTCCTGCCTGGGCATCCTGTCAACCAGCGGAAACAGGACATTGCCCAGGACGGTTTTCCACGGCAGGATGCGGGTTTCCTGGAAGATATAGGACTTTTGTTCTTCCGGAAAACCGGTCACCATGCCTGAATCCGGCACCAGGATCCCCCCCATGATGTTCAAGAGAGTCGTTTTGCCACAACCCGATGGTCCGAACAGACAGGTGACGGAACCGGGCCGGACCGAAAGGCTGAAGCCATCGAGAATGGTCCGGTCGCCAAAGGATTTGGAAATATTTATTAGATCAAGGCTCATGGCTTCCATCGGATGATTCGTTTTTCTCCACGGTGAATCAGCCACTCGAACAGGGATCCGACCAGGATGGCCACCAGCGTCCAGGCGATCACTTCGGAAACCAGGAGGAAACTCTGGGCATCCTGCATGAGGGCTCCGATTCCGTATCGCGGCTGGCTCAAAACCTCTCCGATGATCACTGACCGCCAGCCAAAACCCACGGCAGTGGAGATCCCCGACACCAGCCAGGGCAGGATGGAAGGAAGGTAAATTTCACGCAGGATACGCGAATCGGACACCGAATACAGACGCGCCATTTGGATGTAGGAAGGTTCGGTATGGCGGATCCCCTGTGAGATATTGGTAGTCAGGATGGGGAACATGGTCAGGAAACCAATGAAAACCGGAACCTGGTTTACCTGGAACCAGATCAGCGCCAGGAGGATGATGGAAATGACCGGAGTCGAACGGAAGATGACAATGACAGGCCGGATGGCCGCCTCAAAACTCGAATTCAGTCCGGCCGGGATGCCTAAGGCCAGCGCCACGGCCAAAGCCAGGGCGAAACCCAGCAAACCCCTCAGCAGAGTTGCCAGGAGGGAATGATAAAAAGCAGTTGTGCCGGCCATCCTGGCCAGGGTGACAAGAGTATCGTCAGGTCCCGGCAGGATCTGGTCCGATCCGGATGTTACCGAAAGTATTTCCCACAGGATCAGTAGCAGGACGACTGCTGAAAGGCTAATGATCCGGTTTCGTGTAAATAAATTTTTCATCTGGCATGTGGCCGCCCACCGCATCAGGATTAAAAGTAAAAAAAACTTTAAGGTAACCGTTAATGCAGGAGCGTACATCTTCAGCGTACTTGAACTGGAGGTTGGATCTGGGTATGGATCGGGCTGCCGTTGAGGAGTCGGGTAATATACGATGATCTACGATCAGGCGGGCAGCCTGCGTTGGATGCAGTGTCACCCATTCCGTCGATTGCTTCCAGGATTCAGCAATTCCCAGTATTCCGGATGCATGATCCCGGGCAAAATCACTCCTGACCAGCAGGGCCGTCTGTGGCAATCCCGGATTCTCAGGAACGGCTTCGGCCCATTCACGGTTCAGGTCCATGATCAAGCGGACAGCACCGTTGCGTTCCTGCGCCAGGCTGCCTTCCGGTTCGGAGAGAACCGCGAGATCCGCCTGCCCGGCAATGACCGCATTGGCGAGATCCAGATGGGTGGGGAAGGAGTAATCCAGTATTACATCCTGGCCAGGGACCAGCCCGTTTTTCTCCAGAAGGTAACGGAAAAGGATGTCCGGAGTGGCTCCCTTTCCCATCATATAAACCGTTTTCCCCTTCAGGTCCTGCCACGCCGATATCAGCGTATCGGTCCCGAACAGGTACAGGGTGCCCCAAATAGGCACAGCCAGCAACTGGTATTTCAGACCCTTGTTATAGAGGATAGACGCCATATTGAGCGGAAGCAGGGCTATCTCGGGTTTGTCAACAAGCATCCGGGCCCTGACCTGCATCGGCTCCTCCAGGACCTCGATATTGACCCCTTTTCCATCCACTGTCTTCAGGGAATCCATAAGAACGACCATACCCATCGCGGACGGGCCTTTGAGGGCCAGGATAGTGACCGTTCCCGGTCCCTCTCCGGGATTCCGGCACCCGTTCAGGATCAGGACGGCCAGAAAAGACAAGATGGCAAAACAGAACCGCTTCACGAATCCCTCCATTTTGTGGCGAAAATACATCAATCAGTCATAAAAATCTGAAATAAACCTCCTAACTTTACCGCCGTGACAACAATTTGCTGAGTGACCGGTATTCTGGTCCCAAGGTGTTTATAATCAATCTGATCCGGAGGATTGCTGATGGAAAAGAGAATTGGAAGCGTGCTTATCCTGCTCAAGGATAAAAAGATCTCACCCCAGGTCAATTCGATCATCTCCAGCCATTCGCCTATCATTATCGGACGTCAGGGTTTGCCTGCTCAAAACTCTGACAGCGCCATCATCTCCCTGGTTCTTGAGGGAACAACGGATCAGATCGGCTCACTGACCGGCCAGCTCGGTCGCCTCAGCGGTGTCGATGTCAAATCGGTTGTACTTAAAATCAAGGATCATGATGAAAAACATTAGTCACTTCCTCTTTGCAGGCTTTTTATTGGCCATTCCCTTTCTTTCTATGGGCCAGGCCATTACGGGCGGGGTTACCGATGCCCAAACGCAACGGGGACTCGCCTATGTGCATGTTCAGGCTGCCAATGCCACTGGAACGGAAACCGTCAGCAGCCTGACCGATGAGAGTGGAAAGTTCAAAATAACCGGCCTGGCAGCGGGCAGTTACCAGGTCTCTGTCAGCTATCTTGGTTATTACTCAAAAAACCAGCAAGTCGAACTTGACCGGGATGAAACCGCCACCGTATTGTTTGAACTTCTGCCGGCCCTCATTCCTCTGGGTGAAGTCCACGTATCCAGCTTAAGATATGACAAGCTGGAGCGTGATGTTGCACTTCCGCTGACCGTAGTCCCCCGCGAGAATTTTCCGAAACAGGCGGCAACAACGCTGTCCGATGTCTTGTCAAGCGAACCTGGCATTGCCCTGGTGCGAGATGGTGGATGGGGTACATCAGTGAGTATAAGGGGCCTTGGGGAATCACGGCTGGTGACCCTGGTTGACGGTGACCGTATCGAGACGGCCAATGACCTGGTTGCCGGTTTATCCCTGTTCGACGTGAATGAGATCGAAAGGACGGAGGTCATCAAGGGTGCGGCCTCATCCATTTACGGAACGGGAGCCATGGGAGGTGTCGTGAATATCCTGACGCGCAAGGGACAGTATTATGACAAGCCGACCATCCATGGTTCGGCAACCGGAATTTTTGAAGGGGTTAACAGCCTCTGGGGAACTCATGTCGCTCTTGAATCCGGTTCAAAGGCTTGGAAAATGAGGGTTAGCGGAGGGTACAGAACAGCCGGCGACTACCGGACACCCGATGGGGTCATGGAAAATTCAGGATTCGATGACCGGAACCTAAATGCCACTGTCGGGATAAAACCCTTTAAAAATCATGAGCTTGAGATTAACGGGCAACATTACCAGGCATGTGATGTTGGCATTCCTGGAGGTGCTCCTTTTAGTGCCGCAGCAACAGCCACTTATCCTGAGGAAAAAAGGCAACTCATATCCGCAAAATATACCATAAAGGATTTATTACCCGGGATGAGCGAGATGAGCCTGAGGGTTTATCACCAGTTTATCCTCCGCGACGTGGAGATTCTGCCGAACACGCCTTCATCCATGATCGGCAGCATGCGGGTAACCGCCCTGAGGCTTTTACCCCGTGGGAAGCATAATACAAACGGTATGGTGCTTGAAACAAACTGGAAAACGGGAGACCGTGGCAAACTGGTCGCAGGTATTGATCTGTGGCAGCGCCGACTCCTGTCGACCCGGACCAAGTATATCCGGCAGGAGGTTCTCGATGCCTTTCAAATGCCCATTCAAACCATGGAGGTCATTCGCTATGAGAATCCTGTTCCGCCATCGCGTTTTGGAAGCGGCGGACTGTTTGTTCAGCAGGAGTTCTTCCTGATGGACGGAAAGCTGGAGATCACTGGCGGAGCCCGGGCGGATGTAATCAGGGTATCCAATGAAATCGGGCTGGATCCGGTCGGCATTACTGTGGACGGGAACGAACGGGATCCTGTCCCTAACCAGCGGATCACTTTTACTGCCGATACAATAAGAGCCCTCTCCTGGTCGGCAAACATCAGCGGTTTATATCACCTGTCAGGTTACCTCGACCTGACCATCAACGCCGGCCGTTCGTTCCGCAGTCCCTCCCTCGAGGAAAGGTTCAAGTATATTGACCTGGGTTCCAAAGTCAGGCTGGGAGATCCATTGCTTAAACCGGAGAAGGGATGGTTCGGTGACCTGGGCTTGCGGGTGTGGAAAGATCGTTTCCAGTTACAGGTAAACGGATTTGTTCATTTTATCCATGACATGATTGTCGAAACACCGGGAACTTTTGTTTACACTTTAAATACGGGCTCTGAAGCCGGCCTGACCGATACGCTCCCGGCCTTGATCAACGCCAATGTGGATCAAGCTTTGCTGGCCGGGTTCGATGCATCTGTGAACTACCAGCCTCTACGGAATCTGGTCCTCTACGCGAAAGCATCCTTTGTAAGGGGTTTAAACCTCAGGCAGGATACTGATCTTCCCCTTATTCCGCCATTCTCATCTGCTGCGGGTGTCCGGTATCAGCTTCCGGGCATTTTCACTGCTGAATGGACCACTGCATGGGTTGCGGCTCAGCGTAAAATTGCGGAAGGAGAGGTGGAATCAGACAGCTATTTCCTTACCGATGTTGCGCTCTATTCTGCACCCTGGGAAGTGGGCATCACTTCGTTTCAGTTGTTTACCGGCGTGGATAACCTCTTTAATGCTTCTTACCGCAACCACCTGGCCACCAACCGGGGACTGATCGTCTCCGAACCGGGCCGGAATATTTTCCTGAAGCTGGTGATGACGTTCTAGTGATTCGCGATCAGTGATTCGTGAATCGTAAATGATCAATCGTAAATGTATTTTGGTTATTTTGCCGTCAAGTAGTGTCACGGTATGATAAATGACCAATTACTGAATCCCAGCAGTATAGCAGTTGTAGGAGCTTCTGACGACGACCGTAAACCCGGCGGCAAGATTCTTAAGAATATTATTGATTACGGGTACAAGGGTACCTTATATGCCGTCAATCCAAAAGCCACTGAAGTCCAGGGAATACCTTGTTATCCAAACGTTAAGGATCTGCCCCTCGTCGACCTGGCGATCCTTGCCATACCGGCATCGATGTGTACGGTGGTTGCATGGGTTTTAGCTACCGAAAAAGGAACGAAGGCTTTTATCATAATATCGGCCGGTTTTTCAGAAGAGAATGCCGAAGGCGCAAGTCTGGAACATGAACTGGTTGAGATTATGGAGGAAACCGGCAGTTGCCTCATCGGGCCCAACTGTATCGGGGTCATTACCACTAATTATGCCGGATGTTTTTCGCTGCCTGTTCCCAAATTGGATTCTCAAGGTGTTGATTTTATTTCAGCTTCAGGAGCCACTGCGGTATTTATCATGGAAGCGGCTGATCCTACCGGACTCACTTTTTCAAGTGTGTTCAGCGTAGGTAATTCAGCCCAGATTGGGGTAGAGGAGGTCCTTGAAAACATGGACCTGAATTTTGATCCTGTCGCATCCAGCCGGGTCAAGCTTCTCTATATGGAGAGCGTCAGGAAGCCCGGCAAGCTCCTGAAACATGCTGCCTCCCTGATACGAAAAGGGTGCAGGATAGCCGCGATTAAGGCGGGCCATACCGAGGCTGGAAGCCGGGCAGCCTCATCCCATACGGGCGCCATGGCCACTCCCGATACAGCGGTTGATGCCCTGTTCCGTAAAGCCGGGATCGTTCGCTGCAATAGCCGTTCGGAGCTGGTTACCATGGGCTGCCTGTTCATGCATAAGAAAATGGATGGGAACCGCATGGCTATCATTACCCACGCGGGCGGACCGGCGGTTATGCTGACCGATATCCTGTCCGACGGCGGAGTGGTGGTTCCGGCCATCAGCGGCCCAGCCGCTGATGGGTTGCTTGCCAAACTACATCCCGGTTCCTCGGTCGCCAATCCGATCGATGTCCTGGCAACCGGCACGGTTGAACAAATGGATGCCGTGATTGAGTGCGTCGACCGGCAGCTTGACAATATTGATGGAATGTGCATTATTTTCGGAAGTCCGGGCTTGGTATCCCCGGGTCCTGTGTATTCCCTCATTAATGAGAAATTGAAAAGTTGCACCAAACCGATATACCCGATTTTTCCTTCAGCCATCAATGCCCGTCAGGATATAGCGGATTTCCTGGCTAAAGGACGGATAAACTTTTTTGATGAGGTTTTATTCGGACAAGCTCTGGTCAAAGCCTATTACACCTCTGAACCCGCCGAAGCTCCGGTTGAATTGAATGAGGCTTCCTTTGGCCAGCTCAGAAACCTGGCTGCATCATTTACCAACGGGTACCTGCCTCCTTTACAGCTTCAGCAACTCCTTGACCTCGCTGGAATTTCACGCATACCGGAAAGGGTTGTCAATTCCGTCGGGGACGCCGTCAATGCAGCCCTCTCGTTCGGGTTTCCTGTAGTCATGAAGGTTGTCGGTCCCCTCCATAAAACAGATGCCGGCGGGGTTCTTCTGGACCTGTCCAACCAGGAGGAAGTGACGGCTGCCTATGATTCCCTGATAGCCATCCCGGGTGCAACCGGTGTGCTTGTGCAGCCCATGCTGAAAGGACGTGAATTGTTTGTCGGAGCCAAGAAGGAAGGCACCTTTGGGCACCTGGTCATGGTCGGTCTGGGTGGCATTTTTATCGAGATAATGAAGGATATCCAGGTTGGTCTGGCTCCGCTGAACCGGCAGGAGGTGGTTGAGATGATCGGCAGGCTCAAGGGAAGGAAGCTGCTCGACGGAGTGAGGGGACAAGACGGGGTGGATGCCGGTGAATGGGCGAAACTCATCCTCTCGGTTTCGAACCTGGTATCTGCCGTGCCCGAAATAGCTGAAATGGACCTGAATCCGGTGATGGGATTGCCCGACCGCGTTGTTGCAGTGGATGCCCGGATCCGGATTGAAAAGGTTTGAGCGATGGAACCCGCAGGACCCCGGTACCTGATCCGTGAAGATATCTGCAGGGAGAATATCCGGACCATGGCGGCTAAAGCGTCCTCCGCCGGGGTGATATTCCGGCCTCATTTCAAGACCCACCAGTCCCGCCTGGTTGCCCGGTGGTTCCGGGATGCGGGAGTAACCCGCATAACGGTATCCTCACTGGGGATGGCGGCTTATTTTCAGCAGGACGGGTGGGACGATATAACGGTAGCCTTTCCGGTCAACCTCCTCGAAGCAGACCTGATCAATGAGCTCGCAGCTAAGATCCGTCTGGGACTGCTCATTGAAGACGGCGAAACGGCTTACTCCCTGCTCCGGAAGCTGAAGTATCCGGCTGAGGTCTATATTAAGATAGATACGGGCTACCACAGAACGGGCCTGGAAAAACGGGATCTGCCCGAGCTTCTCCGGATCCTTGAGATATTGGATAAAAGCTCATTGCTGACCTACCGCGGAATGATCACGCACGCCGGAAACACCTACAGTGCCTCTTCTCCCGGTGAAATCCGCCGGATCGCCGAATCATCCATGCAGTACCTCACGGATATAGCCCGGGAGGCCGGAATCCCTGCTTCCCGGCACCTCCTGTCCATAGGGGACACTCCTTCCTGCAGCCTTCTGGACCGGTTCCCGGGCATGGGCGAAATCCGTCCCGGTAATTTTATTTTTTATGACCTGATGCAGAAAGAGCTTGGCACCTGTTCCTGTCGCCAGATAGCTGCCATGATGGTTTGCCCGGTCGTAGCCGTTCATCCCAGGCGCAACCAGGCTGTGATATACGGTGGAGCCGTCCATTTTTCCAAAGAAAGGATTTTGGTCGGTGAAAAGACCGTTTACGGACAGATGGCTTCCTGTCAGCCGGGATCCTGGGCTGAACCTACAGAGAATGGATTCCTGGTTTCTTTGTCACAGGAACACGGTATCCTGGAAGCACCCACGACGGTCATTCAGGCCCTCAAACCCGGTACAACGGTAGGATTCCTGCCGGTCCATGCGTGCCTGACCGCCAATTTGATGAGGGGCTATTATCTGGTTTCAGGTCAGGCAGTTGATCATTTTTAAGGAAGATAAGTAATAATATTCAGGAATATCAGAAAAAATCTTATCTTGCTCGATGGTACCTACAACTCCGATAAACAGCAAAATCGTCAGGGAACAGATTAAACTGTCCCGATTGCCGGACCTTGGCATTGCTTCCATTCGGGAAATCGTTAAACTGGTCAATTCAATCGAGCATCTTACGGGTGAGAAATTCATCCGGATGGAAATGGGCGTTCCCGGGCTCGAACCGCCCGAGATCGGTATTGAAGCGCAGGTTGCTGCCCTTCGCCGGGGAGTGGCTTCGAAATATCCCCTGATTGAAGGGGTTCCGGAACTAAAAAGGGAAGTCAGCAGGTTCATCAACCTGTTCCTCAATATCAGCATACCGGAAGAGTGTTGCATACCGGCCGTAGGATCCATGGGAGGAGCGATGGTCGCCTTTATGGTCGCCAACCGTTCTGACAGGAAAAAGCTGGGAACGCTGTTCATCGATCCTGGTTTCCCGGTGCAGAAGCAGCAATGCCGCGTACTGGGCCACGATTTTGAATCCTTTGATGTTTATGATTACCGGGGTGATAAACTGGGACCCAAGCTGGAATCCTTCCTGTCGAAAGGAACCGTTTCAACCATACTTTACTCCAATCCGAATAATCCTTCCTGGATCTGTTTTACCGAGGATGAACTGAAGACTATCGGATCCCTCTCTAAGAAATACGATGCCATTGTAATTGAGGACCTGGCCTATTTCGGAATGGATTTCCGGAAGGATTATTCTCATCCCGGAAAACCCCCATACCAACCGACGGTGGCGCGTTACTGTGATTACTGGCTGCTCCTCGTATCCAGCTCAAAGGCTTTTTCCTATGCCGGGGAGCGGGTGGGTTGCATGGTGGTCAGCGAAGCTTTGTTCAACCGCACTTACCCCGATCTAAAAAGATATTACACCAGTGACCGGTTTGGGCATTCCATGGTTTACGGAGCCCTTTATGCCCTCTCATCAGGTGTCAGCCATTCGGCTCAGTACGGGCTGGCGGCAATGTTGAGGGCGGCCAATGACAGTGAATTCAATTTTGTGGAGGTCGTCAAGGAATATGGCCGGAGGGCGCACGCCCTGAAAAAGATCTTTACCGATAACGGTTTTTCAATCGTTTACGATAAGGATATCGATGATCCGATCGCTGACGGGTTCTATTTTACGATCTCCTATCCGGGCATGTCCGGATCGGAGCTGCTTGAAAACCTGCTCTACTACGGCATCAGCGCCATCTCCCTGAATATTACCGGAAGCACCCGGACGGAAGGTTTGAGGGCTTGTGTTTCACAAATCCATTCCTCTTTGTATCCTGTACTGGAAAAAAGACTCAGGAGGTTTCATGAAGACTTTGTAACGTGACGCCTGATGCGTGATATATGACCAAAAAAAATTTAAATCGTAAATAGTAGCATATGGCAAAAGTCAGAGGAGCAATAGTAGTTGATATTGAGAAATGCAAGGGCTGCGAGGTTTGCAGGGTTGCCTGTCCCAATGAGGTGATCGCCATGGCAAGGGAGGTCAACCACAAGGGCTATCATTACGCCTTCCAGGCTAAGCCGGAAGATTGTGTGGGTTGCGCAAACTGTGCCGTCGTTTGCCCGGACGGAGTGATCACCGTATACCGGGTCAAAGTCTCCGATTAACTAATTAATATCAGGAATGATGAAGGAATTACGTCTGATGAAAGGCAACGAGGCGATAGCCGAAGGCGCTATCCGTGCGGGTGCCGATGCTTATTTTGGCTATCCCATCACTCCCCAGTCGGAGGTGATGGAGTACCTGACAGCCCAGCAGCCTGAAAAGCGTACCGGAATGGTTGTGCTTCAGGCAGAGAGTGAGCTGGCCGCCATCAATATGGTGTACGGTGCGGCGGGGACAGGGAAACGGGCAATGACCAGCTCGTCCAGCCCGGGTATCAGCCTGATGCAGGAAGGGATCTCATACTGTGCGGGTGCTGAGCTTCCCTGCCTTGTAGTAAATGTTGTGCGAGGGGGACCTGGCCTTGGAACCATCCAGCCGTCACAGGCCGATTATTTTCAGGCTGTCAAGGGTGGAGGCCATGGAGATTACAGGATGCCTGTTCTGGCCCCTGCGTCTGTCCAGGAAATGTTCGACTTCGTATTCCTGGCCTTTGACCTGGCTTTTAAATACAGAAATCCTGTCATGATATTGTCGGATGGACTGATCGGCCAGATGATGGAAAAAGTTGAACTCTGTGAGCAGAGACCACGAGCCACTGAATTTGATCCCTCATGGACTGCGACCGGCAAGATCCCGGACCGGCCTCATAAAATTATCACCTCGCTGGATCTCGACACTTCCCGCCAGGAAAGGCATAACCAGCACCTGCAGGAGAAATACAGGAATATTGAAGCTGCTGAAGTCCGGTATGAGGAATTGAGCACGGCGGATGCAGAATACCTTTTCGTGGCTTATGGTTCTTCCGCCAGGATCTGCCAGAAGGCCATGCAACTGGCACGAGACAAGGGCATTAAAATCGGTTTGTTTCGTCCTGTCACCCTCTGGCCATTCCCTGCAGTGCCTTTGGCCAAACTGGTACCTCAATTGAAAGGCATCCTCTGTGTCGAGCAAAGTGCAGGTCAGATGATAGAAGATGTCAAGCTGGCAATTGATTGCCGGATTCAGGCCGAACATTATGGCAGGATGGGAGGCATGATACCTTCCCCTGAAGAAGTTCTGGAAAATTTTGAAAAACTATTTATCAGGAAATAACCTATGGATATAAAGGATATCATCAAACCCGAAAACCTGGTTTACAAGAAAACCGGGCTGATGACCGATAAAACCCTGAGCTATTGTCCCGGTTGCGGTCACGGTACGGCTCACCGTGTACTCATGGAAGTTCTCGAGGAAATGGATCTCCAGTCTGAGACAATCGGTGTGGCTCCGGTAGGATGTTCTGTACTGGCCTATGATTTCATGGATGTGGACATGCTGGGTGCGGCGCATGGCCGGGCACCCGCCGTTGCAACGGGTATAAAGAGATGCTGGCCGGACAAATTCGTTTTCACTTATCAGGGAGACGGAGATCTGGCTGCCATTGGAACCGCGGAAACCATCCATGCCTGCAACCGGGGTGAGAACATCACCATAATTTTTATCAATAACGGAATCTATGGCATGACGGGAGGCCAGATGGCCCCGACTACCCTCGTAGGGATGAAAACCTCGACCAGCCCATTCGGGCGTGAGATCCAGAGCATGGGTCACCCCATCAAAATGACTGAACTGGTTGCTCACTTGCCTGGTGTGCATTATGTTACACGTCAATCAGTCCACTCTCCAAGAAATGTCAGGCGGACCAAGAAGGCCATCCGTACCGCTGTTGAAGTTCAACTGGCAAAAAAAGGCCTCTCCTTGGTTGAAATCGTTTCCAACTGCAATTCGGGCTGGAAGCTGGAACCCGTTAAAGCCAACGAATGGATGGAACAGAATATGTTTCCCTATTATCCGCTTGGTGATATCAAGGTGGATGGGAAACTGGTTGTTAATCAATAATTTAACCTCAAAAAATGACTGAAGAGATCATTATAGCCGGTTTTGGAGGGCAAGGTGTCCTTTCGATGGGAAAGATCCTGGCCTATTCAGGCATCATGCAGAATCAGGAAGTCAGCTGGTTCCCTTCCTATGGCCCGGAAATGCGGGGCGGAACTGCTAATGTAACCGTCATCCTGAGTGACACCCGGATCAGTTCCCCGGTTCTTCAACTCTATGATTCCGCCATTCTCCTGAATCAGCAGTCGCTCGATAAATTCGAGAGATCCGTGAAACCCGGCGGTATATTGCTCTATGACTCGAATGGCATCACACGCCATCCTGAAAGAAAGGATATCCGGATTTACCGGGTGGACGCTGCAGATGCTGCCGGTAAGATCGGCAGTACCAAGACTTTTAACATGATCGTTCTCGGAGCATTCCTGAAGATCAAGCCTATCGTCGAGATTCAGAATGTGTATAAAGGACTGGAGAAATCGATACCGAAAAGATACAGTCACCTTCTGGAACAAAACATGAAGGCGATCGGGGAAGGACAGAAAATAGTGGAGAAGGTGTAAGATGGATTCGGGATTCGGGATAAAACCTTCTATAAAACCCTAATGTCCCAAATCCAAAATCTAATATCCCAAATCCAATATTCTATTCCGAGTAACTGCTCTTCTTCTGCTGTTTCATCATGTATAGGTGAACTATTTTCGGGGATAGCCTGTAGAGCAACGGGCCAAGGATTTCAACCCCGCCATAGGATATTTCATGCTTGCCTTTTTTCATTCCCCTGATGACCTTACGGGCAAACAGGACCGCATCTTTTCCGTTCTGCTGGTAGCGGCTCATCTTGTTGAACTTAGCTCCTGATGCAGTAATGGCATTGACAGATACCTGTGTATGGATATATCCGGGACACAGGATGGTTACCTGGACTCCCGTGCCGTCAATTTCCATCCGCAGCGATTCAAAAAAACCATGAAGCGCATGCTTGGCAGCAGAATAGGCAGACCGCATGGGAGTTCCGATCTTACCCATCACACTGGACGTGACAACGATGTGCCCTTCTTTCCGCTCCACCATGCCAGGAGCCACTGCCTTGGTCAGGGCGATTGCGCCAAAATAGTCGAGGTCCATGACCTTGCGATCGATCTCAACCGGAGACTCCAACGCAATGGCCCGGCTGCTTATTCCGGCGTTATTGAAAAGTACATCGATCCGCCCGAAATGTTCCATGACCTGCCTGGCGAGGTTTCCAGCCTGATCGTACTGCGAAAGGTCGGCCGGCAGGATAAACAGGGACTCTTCAGGAAGCTGCGTCTGCCTGGCCACCCTCAGAAGTTCCTCTTCACGCCTGGCAGTCAGAACCAGTCTTGCGCCCTCCCCCGCACACACCTGAGCAAGCGCCTCACCAATTCCGGAAGAAGCTCCGGTGATCCAAACGACTTTATCTTTCAGGGTTTTCATGGCTTAATCTTTCATGGCGAAAATAATAAAACCTGTGGAACTGAGTTGATACCCTTATATTTGTGACCTAATATCAGAATATGAATGAAAAAAGAATAACGGGCATACAGCAAATCGGGATAGGAGTGGAGAACCTGAAGGAAGCGTGGAAGTGGTACCGGAATAATTTTGGGATGGATATCCGCATTTTCGAGGATGAGGCCGTAGCCGAACTGATGCTGCCCTATACCGGTGGTGAGCCACGGGAGAGACTTGCTGCTCTCGCTGTCAACCTTCAGGGTGGAGGCGGCTTTGAAATATGGCAGTACAAAAAACGGGTTCCTCAGGCTCCGGCGTTTACCCTTCAGGCCGGCGATCTCGGCATCTTTGCCGCCAAAGTCAAGTCAAGGATTGTTCGTGAAAGCTATGAGGCTATCCTGGAGGGAGGAGCCCGGATTCTGGGGGATATCTCGCTCACACCCGATGGGAAGGAACATTTTTTCGTAAAGGACCCGTTCAACAATATTTTTGAGGTTGTGGAAGGAAGTTCCTGGTTCCACGACGACAAGAAGCACGGAGGCGGAACCTACGGAGCGATCATCGGGGTGAGCAACATAGAGCGTGCGAGTAAGGTTTATTCAGGTATTCTCGGATATGACCGGGTCGAATACGATCAGACGGGTGAATTTGCCGATTTCTATCACTTACCCGGCGGAACCGGAAAATTCAGAAGAGTCCTGCTGAGCCACAGTGAAAAGCGAACCGGCGGATTCAGCCGGCTTTTCGGTGAGAGCCAGATCGAACTATTACAGGCTCTGAACCGCAAACCTGAATATATTTTTAAGAACCGGCTGTGGGGTGACCTGGGATTCATTCATTTGTGTTTTGATATCCAGGGGATGCATCATCTGAAGAAAGAATGCGAGGATAAAGGATTCCCTTTCACAGTCGACAGTGCAAAAAAACTTGACGAATCTTTCGGCATGGGTAGTGCAGCCGGACATTTCAGCTATATCGAAGATCCCGACGGGACCTTGATAGAATTTGTTGAGACACACCGGGTTCCAATCCTCAAGAAATTGGGGATTTACGTCGATATGAAAAAACGTGATCCCCTTAAGAACCTGCCTGACTGGCTCGTTAAAGGCATCCGCTTCAATCGCTTTAAAGGTTAGTCACGAGTCACGAGTCACGAATCACGAATCACGAATCACGAGTCACGAGTCACGAGTCACGAGTCACGAGTCACGAGTCATGAGTCACTCGTAAAAATGCATCTCCCTCATGTACTCCCATACTGCCGGGGGTACGAAGAACCGTACGTCTTTGCCCTGCTTGATCGATTTACGGATAAAGCTGGATGAAACTTCAATCATTGGCGCCTCCACCAGCTTGATCGACGGGTGGTTCAGGAGATCGTGGGTCGTCAAGCGTCCGGCAGGATTGACTCTATCCTTGTCACTCATATCGCTCTCGGCTCTACGCTTGCCTTCCTGCCTGGGATAAACCAGGGCTTTGTACCGGTCAAGGATATGCTCCGCATTTTTCCACCGATGGAAATCAGGGAGTTGGTCTGAACCCATGATCAGCGTAAACACGTGATCCGGATATCGCTCGGTCAGATAGACAAGGGTATCAATGGTATAGGAGGGGGTTGGCAGCTTGCTTTCAATGTCGGAAGCCCTGAACCCGGGGTAATCGGAAATAGCACGGTTCACCAGTTCCATCCGGTGGTAACCAGCCAGCAGGTTTTGTCGCCTTTTGAAAGGGCTCTGCGGGCTGATCACAAACCACACCTGCTCAAGACCACTGAATTCCGCCATCCAGTTGGCGATCATCAGATGCCCGTTATGGATCGGATTAAACGATCCGAAAAATAAACCGATATGCTTAGCCTTTGTCATTCAGGAAACTCCTGACCAGGGTTTCAGCCTGTGATAAAGCCGGTTCTAGTTGGTCATTCACTATGACAGCATCAAATTTTGAAACATACAACATCTCGATCTCCGCCTTGGCCAGCCGGATCCGTACCTTTTCCGGCGAATCAGTCCCGCGTTTTTCCAATCTCTCTTTCAGCACTTCGAGCGAAGGTGGCATGATAAAAACAGACAGGGCCTGCTCTCCGTATATCCTCTTGAGTGACAGCGCACCTTTGACATCCACATCGAAAAGGACTGACAGACCTTTATGGTGGATCCGTTCAATTTCCGATTTCAGTGTCCCGTAGAACTGGCCCGGATAGACTTCTTCCCATTCAACGAAACAGCCAGCTTCAATGCTTTTCCTGAATTCATCGGTTGTGAGGAAATAGTAATCCCGGCCATTGACCTCACCCGGCCGTTTGGCCCGACTGCAGGCTGAAACCGAAAACTCCAGGCCCAGCCCCGCTACCAACAGATGACGGGCAATCGTTGTTTTCCCTGCTCCTGATGGAGCGGATAATATGATCAGCTTATTATAACCCTTCATAAAACCATTGGTAAACAACAGCCCCCACTCTTTTAACTTATTTCTTTTTCCTTTACCCTTTCCTTTTGCCTTCTGCCTTCTGCCTTCTGCCTTTTGTTTATAGCACGTTCAGCGCCTGCTCCTTGATCTTTTCCAGTTCGTCTTTCATTTCCACCACGATCCGCTGAATGTCCGAATCATTGGCTTTAGAACCGATGGTATTGATCTCCCGGCCGATTTCCTGGGAAATGAAACCAAGCTTCCGTCCCTGGCTCTCCTCTTTCTCCATGGTTTCAAGGAAATAGTCGCAATGGTTGCTTAATCTGACCATCTCTTCGTTAATATCGAGTTTTTCAATGTAATAGATCAGCTCCTGCTCAAACCGGTTGGAATCCACCTTGGTTTTTTCCGATATCTCCTTTATGGCCTGGTCAAGCCTTTCCCTCAAGCGGTCAATCCTGATTTTTTCAATCGTTCGGATCCGTCCGACGCCTTCCATGATGATCCTGATCCGCTCCTTAAAGTCCAGCTCAATGGCAGCGCCCTCCTGCACCCTGAAACTTCCGACCTGGCTGATGCATTGACGAATGGTTTCCATTACCTGCTTCCATTCCTCTTCATCGAAATCCTGCTTTTCGACCCTGATCACATCAGGCAACCTCATGATTACCGGTAATAAAACCTCATTCCCAGGCACGTTCAGAGCTGGTTCGAGATTCCTGAACTGGGACAAATAGTCGAGGATCACTCCCTCGTTGAGGGTTACGCTCTTTTCAGTGACGACGGATTCAAACCACACGGTCAGCTCAATCTTCCCCCGCAGAAGAATCCGGTTTACCTCATTTCTCACCTCATTCTCGCCTTCACGGTATAAAGCCGGCAGTTTCAGGTAAATGTCGGAACCTTTAGCGTTGAGACTTTTGATTTCGACATTGACGGTCCGGCTGCCCATCTCACGAGTGGCCTTGCCAAAGCCGGTCATGGATCGTAACATAGAAAGATTGATTTTTAAGCAAAGTTAAGAGAATCGGTCAATCCCCGGAATTCTGACGGATGATTAACTTTGGCAGGATCATTGCATCAGAAAAAAAAGGGCCATGAATAAAATCCTGTATTTATCCGTCCTGACAGTTATCCCGATAGTGGCGGTGACTGCTGTATCAAAGACCTTCGATATCCGGCAGGATAAAGAGTTGGTATGGAAAAAGATCGATTCATTGGAAGGCCAGGGCTTGTATCGTTCGGCTCTGTCGCTCGTGGATGGAGTTTACCGGGATGCAAGAAGGGATATGGACCAGGAAAACGAGATCCGGTCATTGATCTACCGTTTGAAATACACTCAGGAACTCGAGGAGGAGGGGCAGGAAGCAGCCATCGAATTGCTGGAAAGGGAACCCGCGGATGACAGGCTGGTTCCCACAGCGCTGAAATTTTCCATGCTCGGAGAACTTTACCAAAGGTATTATATGGTCAATCGCTGGGATATCAGCCAGCGTCCGGAGACAAAGATTGAAGAGGAAGGGATAAAGAAAAGGGAACTGAAAGAGCAACTCAAGCTATGGGGGCCAGGGAATTTTTACCGTGTGATCCTGGATTGTTACCGGAAATCGCTGGCTTATCCGGGCAAGCTTTCCCAGATCCCCGTCTCTTCCGTCAAAGGCCTGTGGACCGGCAGCCTGAAGGATACCGCTAACAGTCCTGCAGTATATGATATCCTGATGCGCCGCGCCCTTGAATTCCTGAATTCATCAGAAAGTTTTACGGTAGCCTCCCTGCGCCCGTCCATCCTCTGTTCGGAAGAGCTGTTTATGGAATCCGACCGGTTTCTGAAAGCGATTCCGGAGGAGGAACTGAACAGCAGCAATCCCTGGTACCAGGCATTAAGGTGGTACGGCGATTGGCTGTTTTATTCAAATAGCCGGCTGACGGCTGACCTGATGAGGCTGAAATATGTCTATGAAAAGTCGTGCCATCCCCATCGGGACAGTTTATATGCTTCAGCCCTGGAAAAAATGGCAGCCGGCAGAGAAAAAACCGCGGACGCCGCCATTCTCTATGAAGCCCTGGCGGAATATCACCTGGGGATGGGACAGAGATACGCCATCAACCATGAGGATACGCTGAAGTTTAAAAGAGAAAGGAAAAAGGCAGAAGGATGGCTTGGAAAAGCGATTCTGTGGGATGAAACCACCGCCGGCAGAAACTGCCGGAATCTGCTGTCGGATCTCCTCGAACCGGACTTTCATGCCCAGGTCGAAGCGGTTCAGTTACCGGGCAGGGCTTTCCCCTCAAGCATTGAATCCAGGAATATCCACAGGATATATTACAGGATATTCAGGTTCAACGCATTGGAGTATTTCTCCCGGTGGAATGAGATGGACCAGTCAGAAAAGCTGACCCGACTGGATTTGCTCACGCCACAGGAGGAAGGCTCAGAAACCATTCCCGATGACGGGGACAGGAACCCACACCGGGTGAATATCCTCCTGGGGCCACTGGCTCCCGGATTTTATTTGATCAGCTTTTCGAATGAACCGGATTGGGATTTCCGTACAGCCAAAGTACTCACCATTCCGCTTTCGGTCAGTCGCATAACCTTGATAACCAGCCAGAAGAATCAGGGAGTCCGGACTTTCTACCTGCGCGACCGCCAATCAGGAGCCTCCCTTCAAGGCCTTTTGGCGATTCCCTGGTTTGTCACTTATTCTCCGGAGAAACGCAGATATGAATTCGAACGGGGCCAAAACTATCTGTCCGAAAAAGAAGGATATCTCGCAATCCCTGACGGCGCGATGGATCGCGTTGACCGGTCGCCGAAATCCTACCGCCTTCAACTGATCATGGGCGGAGATACCCTCCTGACCCCTGAACCATTTTTCCCGGTTTATATGCGGGATGAAAAAGTTGTGCAGACGAGCACTTTGATTTATACCGACAGAAAACTTTATAAACCCGGAGATGTCCTTCATTTCAGGGGAATCCTGATGGATCGGAAAGGCGACTCACTCATGATTCACAGGCAGGATTCGGTCGAATTGACGCTTCAGGATCCCAGATACCAAATTGTTGAGAAAATGCGGCTACCGGTGGATGACCTCGGTGTATTCAGCGGTTCCTTTATCCTTCCCCCCAAAGGATTGACAGGGTCTTACCAGCTGATTACCAGGAATGGTTCCGTAAATATCAGCATGGAACAGTACCGGAGACCTTCCTTCGATATTGTTCTCGATGGCGGTCATCAGGCATACCTGAATGGTGATGTGATTGAGGTGACTGGCAAGGTGACCGCACTGTCGGGTGAACCGGTTCCGGGTGCGGAGGTGCTTTCTGAAACCGATCTGCTCCCGCAATACCGCCCCTGGAGAAGGTATCCTGTCATGGGTAGGAGGGCCAGGATTCACTCCTCCCGGGTTGTCACCGATTCAAACGGGAATTTCACCTGGAAATGGAAATCGATACCGGAGTCTGCCAACCCTTACGGCAGCGGGATGCCTCTGAATTACCAGATCACCTTTCGCGTCACTGACCGGAACGGTGAAACTCGTGAGGAACAGGTCACTGTCTTTGCCGGGAAAGGATCTGCAAGGTTAGAGTCACAGTTTCCCGATATTCTAAAAATAGGGGACACGCTGAAAGCAAGGGTCAGGACAATCAGTCCGGATGGCCGCTGGCTGAACCTTCCGGTGACCGTCACCCTGAGCCGGCTGAAAGATCCCGGCCGCACCTGGATCGACCCCGTGTTGCCTGAACCAGACCGGTTCATAATGACAAAGAAGCAATGGAGCAAGCGGGTACCGCAGTTACCTTACAGGAACGAACACCTGGTGAAGAATTTTCCGGTTGAGTCGAGGTTGTTGGAAATGAAGGTCCAGTCTGATTCTGCATCCACTGTAACCATTATCACCGGCAAGGCCTGGAAGGAAGGGTGGTACCGGGTTGGGATGTCATCGGAGGATCCTGCTTTAACTGACACGGTGGATCAGTACATATACCTTCGGCAACCTGCAGGATCATCCCTGGCTGCAGGAACAGCTTTTCGTGCCGAACTGTCTTCGGACCATCCCAGGATGGGCGAGACACTCGTTATTACAATCGGTGCAAAAAACAAAAGCTACGTTTTCACTGAATTGCTTTTGCCGCATGGGTTAACGGAGCAGGTCTGGTCAAGAACCGGGAGGACCATTATGGAAAAGAGCTGGAAGGTCGATCCTTCCTGGCAGGGCGGCGGAGTTATTCACCTCGTAATGCTTCAGGATAACAGGGTGTATGAGAAGCGGTTCAACCTGATCATTCCCTGGCAAAACAAGAACCTGACTTTGAAAGGATTTGATGACGTCGGCCGGGTAAAGCCAGGTGACAGTATCCGGCTGCTCCTGAGGTTGGCAGATGAGAACGGAAACCCGGTCCGGGCTTCCATCGGCATTACCGTCTATGATGCGTCTCTTGATAAAATACTTCCTTTCGGATGGGCGGTTCCCAAATGGCCTGATTTCACCGAAAGGCCGGTATGCAATGTGATGACACCTGTGTCGGTTGCATCCTCCTTGCTGCTGTCCCCCGAATCACCAAGGGTAGATGTTCCCTATACCGAACCGCTTCAAATGAATTGGTGGGGTATGGGCTTTTACGGCATTGACCGGATGGATAGGCCGATGATGAAGGCTGCAACCGGCCGTGTAAACCCGGTTGCGGAAGATGCTGCGTTGCAAAGTGTAAATGAAGAAGAGGCCGGAGGGGCTGCTGGAATCAGCAAAGACGATGGTGCGGCGATGAAATCAGAAGGTGCAGCCATTGAAATCCGCCAGGATTTCAGGGAGACAGCCTTGTTCAACGGCAGCCTGGTCACAAATCCGGATGGTACTGCTGAGTTGGCATTCAAGGTACCGGAAGTTTTTACGGAATGGAAAATGCTCGTGACCGGTCACACTTCCGCTATGTCCACTGTTCTGGCTGAACACCGATTCCGGTCTGCCAAGGACCTGATGCTGAAACCCCATTTTCCCCTGTTTGCCCGTATCGGGGATACCTTGAACCTGGCTGCACGACTGGGTTGGTACGGTGACGGTACGGTTGAACCTGTGTCACTGCTTACGGCCCGAAACCTTCTTAGCCGGGATCTGAAAACCTGGAAACCCATAGCCAGTCGGCTGACAAAAGGAAATGCCGCTCTGATGACCTGGGAATTAACGGTTGATAAGCCGGGAGACTTGCGATATGAGCTGGTTTCTTCCGACGGGAAGGTACAGGATGGGCTTGCTGATACGATAGACATTTATCCCGATCAGGTTGAACTCTGGAGGTCGCTGCCTTTCTACCTGAACGAGCCCGGTTCAAAGGAAATAAAGGTGACCGGGGAGGCCAGGGAAGCCATCCTGGAGGTGGTCACCACTCCCGCATGGCAGGTTCTACAGTCTCTTCCCGTCATTATCGGCAAGGAAAGGGATTGCTCGGAATATTGGTACAGCAGGCTCTATCTGGCAGGCGTCACGGGCCTCATCGCTGATCGGATGCCGGAGGTGTCCCGGTTTTATCTTGATAATCCTCCGGAAGTGATCCTCGATTCGCTCAGCCATCCTATGTTGCGCAACCAGGCAATCAAGGGGACAGATTGGGCATCTTCACCCTGGAACCGGGTAGAGGGGAATGAGAAAGCCCGCGTTCTGCAAATTCGCGAGTGGATGGACAGGGACAAAAGGGACAAGGAAATGGCTTTTGTCCTCGAGAAACTGATCAGCATGCGGAATCCTGACGGTTCATGGCCCTGGTTCAGGGGCATGGGTTCTGACTGGTTCACCACCCAGATGATCCTGGCCGGTCTGGGTGAGATGAAAGCCTGGAAAATACTGGACATCATGTCAAGCCAGAGAGGCAGAACGATCATAAACGAAACTATCTCGGCACTGGACGGAAGGATGTCGAAACAGTTCCGTGAGATCATGAAAACCGATTCGCTGGGCCGCCAGAAAACACACCTGGATCCTTTACTGATTCACTATCTCTACGCCAGGAGCTTCTATGCCGGAACGATTTTTACCCCGGAGGATGAGATTGCCTGGATCCATTTCATGGAAAGAATTCCGAAGGAATGGATGTACCACGAACCAGGCTTGCAGGCAATCCTGGCCATCGCATGTATCCAGTCGGGCAAGACAGCGTTTGCCGTGCCGATATACAAGTCTTTGCGGGAAAGGATGAAGCAGTCCGACGAGATGGGATTCTACTGGCCCAGAAAAGGTTTTGCCTCATCCTGGCATCAATGGGACCTGTGGATGCAAAGCCGGATGATTGAGCTATTCGCAGCCCTTGAAGAGGGCCGGAAAGACCTGGATCAACTGAGGCTATACCTGGTCCATCAGAAAAGAGGCCGCGACTGGGGCAACGGAATGGTCGCTGCCTGGGCAGCCAGGTCTCTCCTTTTTTATGGATCCGATTGGACGGTCCAACCGGCGAAAGTTGAGATCCGATGGGGGAAAGAACAAATATCACCCCTGAGGATCAAAACCAGCAGCACAGGACCGACCGGGTACTACCGGATGAATTGGGATCAGCAGGAATCAGTTCCGGCTGATGAATCCCTGAAATTATTCAGCCAGGGCGGAAGACCAGCCTGGGGAACACTCTATACCCGTGAAAATCATAGTCTTGACCAATTGTCTGCAACTGATGGTCCTCTTCAGGTCAGGAGGGAATTATTATGCCAGGATGACCAGGGGAACTGGGGGCAACTTCGGAAGGGTCAACAGGTCAGGGTGGGGCAGATGCTTAAGATCCGGATTATCCTCACTTCCGATCGTGAATTGAGCTATCTGGAGCTGAAAGATTTTCTGGCTGCCGGATTTGCTCCCGTAAGGGTATTGTCGGGTTTTCACTACAAGGCCGGACTTCAGTGGTACCAGGCCCGGGAACCTGAAAGCGTGGTCTTTTATTTGCCTTTTATCCCTAAAGGTCAGCAAACGATTGAATACGAAGTGGTTGCGGAACAGGCCGGGCGTTATTTCGGTGGGTACTCGACCATCCAATGCCTTTATGCCCCTGAATTCCGCGCTTGGTCAGGTTCCGTCAGGATTCATGCAGGAAGTTAGCGGTTTACCGGCATGAGCTCTACGGTGAAATGCCGCATGATGGGAGCTTCCCGTACGATACGGTAACCGGACCTGATTTCTCCGGCACGCCGGAAAACCTGGGCGACAGCAGCGGCCACATAATGCATATGATCCGACGTATAGGTTCGTCGGGGAATGGCAAGCCTGACCATTTCCAGGGCCGGAAAGCGGTTCTCGCGGGTGACCGGATCACGGTCAGCCATCAGAGCCCCGATCTCGGCGGACCGTATTCCCCCCTCCCTGTACAGTTCGACGACAAGTGTCTGGGCAGGAAACTCTTCACGAGGCACCCTCGTTAAGAAACGCAGGGCATCCAGGTAGACGGCATGGCCACCGAAAGGCTCCTGAACCGGAATTCCCTCCGTTTTTAACAGATTGCCCAGACAATTGATCTGCCAAACGCGCGATTCCAGGTAATCGAATTCCGTGGACTCCCTGAGTCCCTGGGCCAATGCGGCCATATCCCGGCCGGCTTGTCCGCCGTAGGTCAGGAATCCTTCGAACATGATAGTAAAGGTCGATGCATGCCTGTATAGCTCCTGGTCCTTCATGGCAATGAAACCACCGATATTGACAATGCCATCTTTTTTTGATGACATGGTGACCGCATCGAAATAGCTGAACATCTCCCTGACAATTTGCCGGATCGTATGATCCCGGAATTCCTCCTCCCGTGTTTTGATGAAAAAGGCGTTCTCGGCAAAACGGGCGGCATCCATGATCAGCATTTTCCCGTAACGATCGGCCAGCTTCCTCACTTCACGGATATTCCTGATGGAAACCGGCTGCCCGCCGGCTGTGTTGCAGGTTGCTGTGATCAGGATAAAAGCTACTTTTTCTCCTCCGGATTTCAGGGCTGCTTCGAGCCGTCCGATATCCACATTGCCTTTAAAGGGATGATTGACCGCGGTATTATTGGCTTCCTCTATCGTGCAATCCACCGCTATGCCCTTACGGAATTCAATATGCCCTTTCGTGGTGTCAAAATGGGCATTACCCGGAACCTGCATGCCTTCCCTGACCAGCACGGAAAACAGTACATTTTCCGCAGCCCGCCCCTGGTGGGTCGGCAAGACATACTCAAAACCCAGCAATTCCCCGATGGTATCCTTTAATTGTGTGAAGGACCTGGAGCCGGCATAGGATTCGTCCCCGGTCATCAGGGCACTCCATTGGCGGTCGCTCATGGCACCGGTTCCGGAATCGGTCAGTAAATCAATGAAAACCTGATCGCTTTTGAGATTGAATACATTAAAAGAGGCCTCCCTGATCCACCGTTCCCGTTCTTCACGGGTACTCCGGTAGAGGGACTCAATCATTTTGATTTTATAAGGTTCGCAAGGTGGTAACATGGTTGAAACGGTTGAAACGGTTGAAATGGTTGAAACGGTTGAAATGGTTGAAACGGTTGAAAAAGTTGAGAAAATTCAGGAGGTTGACAAGGCTATGGATTTTCTTTCTCCTTCCTCCTTCCTCCTTCCTCCTTTGTTATCCCCCCAATCTATCGCAACGAACCGTTTAGAAGCGGTCCCTCTCCTTGAGATTGCGATAAACCTCTTTCAGGGCAAAAGACAGGTGAACCCGGACGTTCATAAAACGCAAATTTATATTTTTGCGTGATTACTCGAAAATTTCGAATCAAATGAGAAGAATAACCACATTCCTCTTAATGGCCTGCTGGGTAGCCATGCCTCTGCGTCTGATTGCACAGGTGACCCAGGGACAGGCCAGGGACAAGGACACGGTCAAGCTGTCGAGAGATTCGATCATTCATATGGTCAGGGTCAAGGATAGCTTGCTCAGCATGGCCCGGCGTGACTCCATCGCCCTGGCACACCTGCTTCAGGATATTGAAGATCAAAGAGATTCGTTGAACGATGTGATCCACCGGTATGAGAATGACCGGAAGATGGATTCCGCCATCCGGATGAGCCAGTACTTCCGCAACCGGGAGATGAACCGCCTGAACCGGCAAAACCTGAAGCTGGTTATTCCGGGGATAGAGGAAGATTCTGTCAGGGCTGCCGTCAGTGATATTGTCGGGCTGGTCTATGACGACACAGCCTTTTCGCCTAAGCCCAAAGTCCTGAAGAACAGTATGGACCGGCTGGTCAGCCATCTGGCACACGATTCGATTCACTTTCGGATAGTCAATGCGCAGCAGGATACGGTTCCCTTCACCCTTAAACGCGGCCGGATCGATTCCACGGCTTTTTATGTAATGAACAGCAATAAGGATTCTGCACGGGTTTTCATGAGAAGCCTCGACAAGCATACGATTTACATGTGGGTCGGGGATGACCTGATGCTTCAGCAATTACTGAAGAAGGATGAAACTCCCTGGAACATCCCGATTCGCTGGCAGGGTCCCAATAAATACAGGATAACCGGGCGTAAGGTCCCCGTCCAGGCTGCAAAACCCTGGAACCTGGGAGCCGAATTCAACCTGATGGTCAACCAGGCCGCTTTTGCCAACTGGGCCAAGGGGGGTAACAGCAGCATTGCCCTCACGACAGATGTTAAAGGCAGGGCCAATTATGCAGTTGGAAGCATCCGTTGGGATAATTCATTCTGGCTGGTCTACGGGGTTCAAAAAATCGAACTTCTTAACTTGCGCAAGAGCCAGGATAAGATCGAAATTCGTTCCAGCCTGTCGCACAAGGCTTTCAAGAATTTTGATTATTCCATCGGTGCCAGCTTGCTGACACAAGGGTTTAAGGGTTATTCCTATCCGAATGACTCAGTACCGGTGTCAACATTCATGGCCCCCGGAACCATGCAGATCGATGTGGGTATGGTTTACCGGCCCAATCCCAAAATGATGATCAAGGTCTCTCCGGTAACCGGAAAATTCACTGCAATTCTCGATACTGTACTGATCGACCAGACCAAGTATGGACTGAAGGAAGGGCAAAAAGTCCGTTCTGAACTGGGAGCACAGGTCTATATTGACCACAAGACGGTTCTCTTCAAGAACATCAACCTGTCGAACCAGGTGATCCTGTTTACCAATTACCTGTATCATCCGGAAAAGGTTGACATCGACTGGCGGTTGAGCCTGGACCTTAAGGTGAACAAGTTTATTACCACCACCATCAAGACCAACCTGATTTACGACGATGACATGCTGATCCCACTCTATGAGATACAGGATGGGAAGAAAGTGCTGGTGGGTGAAGGCAAAAGGGTTCAGTTCATGGAAACGCTGGCCGTCGGTTTCAAGTTCCTGCTCTGATCACCGGGAAAACAGTTCAGCGATAACGAACGCAGCAAAGATCAGGCTGGCGATTCCGTTGGTGGTGCCAAATGCACGGTTGACACGGCTCAGGTTGTCGGGTTTAACGACCCGATGCTGGTAAACCAGCAAGCCGGTAAAAATGACTGCTCCAACCCAGTACAGGATACCAAACCGGGCCAGGATTCCGAGGACCGTAAGCAGTACCGGTGTGATGGAGTGAAGGAGTGCGGATATGACCAGGGCATTCCTGATCCCGATGCGTGAAGGAATGGAATTCAGCTTGTTGGCTTTGTCAAATTCCTCGTCCTGAAGCGCGTAGATGATATCAAAACCGCCAACCCAGGTGATTACCACTCCGGAAAACATCAGGGGTAGCCAATGGAACTTGCCTGTCACGCCGATATAGGCCCCGATGGGTGCAAGCGAAAGACCGATCCCGAGGATCAGGTGGCACAGCCAGGTAAAACGCTTTGTGTAGCTGTATCCCAGGATGATAGCAAGGGCAACCGGTGAGAGCCACAGGCAAAGCGGATTGAGGAAGCCGGCGGCAGCCATGAAAGCTCCGGCATTGATCAGGCTGAAAGCCAGAGCTGACTTGCCTGAAATTATCCCACGGGGAACTTCTCTCCCGGCCGTTCTGGGATTCTTACTGTCAATGAATCGGTCGGCCCAACGGTTGAACCCCATGGCGGCATTCCGGGCAAGAACCATGCACAGCACAACCAGTAAGAGGTCCTTCCAGCGGAAAGGATACCCAGAATACTCCGTGGCCAGAAAGAATCCAACCAGGGCAAAGGGCATGGCAAAAACCGTATGGGCAAAAACGACAAGTGAAAGATAGTTCTTGATCCCCTTCATATCCGGTTGTTTCAGCTAATGTAGGTAATCGTCCCGCAATTTGTACATTTGCCGCCATGATAAAAATGGTGGTTACCGACCTCGATGGAACCCTCCTGAACGGGAATCAGAAGGTCAGCGAAGCGGATTACCGCTCGCTGGAATGGCTGGGCAGCAAGGGGACCGTTCGTGTGATTGCCACCGGCCGATCACCTTATTCGTTCAATTGTGTGATCCCGGTGGATTTTCCGATTGATTACCTGGTATTCAGTTCGGGTGCCGGTGTTATGGATTATAGCACGAGGGAAATCCTGACGTCCAGCAATCTGCCTGGTGATCAGGTGCATAATATTGCCTCAAGGCTACTCGAATTGGGAATTTCATTCAAGGTGCTGGGACCGGTACCTGAGAACCATCGCTATGTTTATTATGAAAATGGCGAGCTCCATCCCGATTTCATCCGCAGGATGGAGTTTTACAGGGGTTTCGAGAAACCCATTTCTTTTACCCCACCCAATTTCGGTGACTCCTGCCAATTCCTCATCATCCTGCCGAATGACCCTGCACGGTTCGAAGAGCTTAGTTCGCATTTCCCCGACGTCAAAGTTATCCGGGCCACTTCTCCACTCGATCATCAGTCCATCTGGATGGAGCTGTATCATCCATCCGTATCCAAGGCCAATGGAGCGAAATTCCTGTGCAAACGACTGGGAATCAAGCCTTCGGAAGTACTAGGCATCGGAAATGATTATAACGATACGGACCTGTTGGCTTTTGTCGGTCGTCCCTTCGTGGTAAAGAATGCTGCAGACAAGCTGAAAAGGATGTATCCGGTTGTATCCGGAAATGAAGAGAGCGGATTTACCTCAGCACTGCTCCCAGTTTTTTCTCAAATGCGCTGATCAGTTTTTCCATGACCTGATCGATCTGCCTGTCAGTCAGGGTTTTATTTTCATCCTGAAGAATAAAGCTGACAGCCAGTGATTTTTTACCGGATCCCAGTTTCTCATTTTGGTAAACATCAAACAGATTGATTTCCCTGATCAGTTTCCTTTCCACCAGAAAAGCCAGGCTGCGTATCTGTTCATAAGTTACAGAGCGGTCAACCACTAAAGCCAGGTCCCGACGCACCCACGGGTATTTCGGCAGTTCCTGGCATTTTACATGGGGATTTACCAGGTTCAGCAAATAATCCCAATTGATTTCGCCAAACCAGACCGGCTCTTCGAGGTCAAAACGAACCAGAATGCCGGGATTTACCTGGCCTAAAACCATCAGGTCCGTTGATCCGTTGCGGTAAGTCAGTCCGCTGATAAACCGCTGGTCAAAACGTTCTTCGGAAATAAGGTCAGGCTGGTTCGCACCCAGGCGCGCAAGTATGGCTTCAGCATACCCTTTGAGCCGAAAGAAGGACGTATCTTGTGGTTTGAGTGACCAATGCTCCGGATTATTCTTACCCGTTATCCATAATGCAAGATTCCGGGTTTCCTGGTAGGAATCGGCCAGCAAGCGGTTTCCTTCCGGTTTCAGGACGTAGGTATTTCCAAACTCATACAAGCAGAGATCGTGATTCCTGAATTTTGAGTTCAATGTGATAGATTCCAAACCTCCGAAGAGGAGTGTCCTGCGGAGCACGGCAAGATCCGAACTGAGGGGGTTCAGCAATCTGATTTCTGATGACTGATCATAGCCGGGTATGGTCTCATAATAAGCCGATTGAGTTAATGAATTGACCATGATCTCGTTAAACCCCTGGGCTGTTAATTGCTCTGAAACTAGGTTCTCCAACTTGTCCGGATCGGGATACGGTGACCAGGTTAAAGTCGAGTTTACCTGGTCGCCGGTTCCGACATTATTGTAACCATAGATCCTGAGTATCTCTTCAATCACGTCGGCTTCGCGTCTGACGTCGACCCGGTAAGTGGGAACCGTTACAAAAACGGATGATTCCGTTTCCCTGATGATCTCGATTTCGAGTGATTTGAGGATCTGCCTCACTTCATCACGGTCAATGGTAATCCCGATCAGGCGGTCAAGATTCGCCCATTTCAGTTCCACCGGATAGGGCGCTACAGGTTTCGGGTAAACATCCGTGATATCAGATGCGATTTGTCCGCCGGCCAGATCACAGATCATGGCTGCGGCGCGTTTGAGGGCATAAATGGTACCATTCGGATCCGTGCCCCTTTCGAACCTGAAGGAGGAATCCGTGTTGATCTGGTGCCTTTTGCTTGTTTTGCGGATCCAGACAGGATTGAAGCAGGCCGATTCCAGGAATAAGCGGGTGGTCCGCCCGGTGATCCCTGAATGGAGTCCGCCGAAAATCCCGGCTATGCACATTCCTTCGCTTTCATTGCAGATCATCAGGTCCTGGTTGCCCAGCCTCCTTTCGGTTCCGTCCAGCGTAGTGAAAAGGGTTCCTTCGGGTAACGTTTGAACCTTGATCCTCCTGCCGGCAATCTGATCGACATCAAAGGCGTGAAGCGGCTGGCCGGTTTCATGAAGGACAAAGTTGGTCATGTCGACCACATTGTTGATGGGTGACATCCCGACGGCCATCAGCCTGTTTTTCAGCCACTGGGGCGACTCGGAAACCGTGATGCCTGTCAGTGTGATGCCGGAATACCGGAGACAGGCTTCCGGATGGACAACCTCAACAACAATCTTCAGGTCGGCGGTCCTGGCAGGAAGATCTGCGGAAGGCTTTGACAGCAGCAGGTTCTTATCCCGGTCCAGCGCAGCCTTCAGATCACGGGCAACCCCGTAATGAGAGGCACTGTCGATCCGGTTCGGGGTAAGTCCGATCTCGAAGATATGATCGGATTCAGGTTCAAAAAGTTCAGCAACCGGAGTCCCTGGAGGAATGGAAGGATCAAGCACCAGGATTCCGGAATGGTCTTTGCCAATCCCGATTTCATCTTCAGCACAGATCATGCCTTCTGAAACTTCTCCCCGGATCTTCGTTTTCCGGATAATCAGGGGATCGTCAAATCCGAATAGAGTGGAACCTGCCGGTGCCACAATCACTTTCTGCCCGGCAGCGACATTGGGTGCGCCGCAGACAATGGTCAGAGGATGGGATTCCCCGATGTTTACGGTCGCCAGGCTAAGCTTATCAGCCTGGGGGTGACGGACACACGTAAGAACTTCACCTGCCACCAGCCCTTTCAATCCCCCCCTGATGGTCTCAAACGGATAATGCCCTTCCACCTCAAGGCCAATATTGGTCAGTATTCCGGCAGTTTCAGCCGGATCGGTGTCGATATTGATATAGGTTCGAAGCCAATTGTAGGAGATCTTCATCGGAAATACCATTAGGAGGCTCAAAAATAGGAAAAATCCGGATTGGGAGTCCGGATTTTCACTAACCTAAAACCTAACCTATGAAATGATCCAGTGAGGATCGTATGCAGAATTTGCGATTTTCACGGGTTACCCTGCCTGTATGTCCCCTGTTGGCCGGGTACACGTTCAACACAGCTATTCACATATCAGTGTTAAGAAAATCACATTGCAAAGAGAAATAAAATTTATCGTCCGAAAAAATGACTTTTGTTAAGTGAGCACCTCTTTTTTATCACCAAGTGTTTTAATTTTATCAGGACTGGATGCAGTATTTTTGTCGCTTCAAAGATCGACCTTACATGACAGGGAAAAGACTACTGGCGGGCATCCTTTACGTTTGGTTTGCAACTGCTTCAATCAGTGCCCAGAATGATATAGCCATTACTGAGGATGAGTTGAGGAACCACGTGGAGTACCTGGCTTCGTATGAACTGGAGGGCCGGAGTCCGGGGGGATCCGGGGATTACCTGGCAGCTGCCTATATAAGGAACTGTTTTCTTCAATACGGCCTGCGTACGATGGGTGAGGATGGATTCCAGCCTTTTACAGTGATCACGGGCATACGGAAGGGCCATCTCAACAGTTTTACCTTGGACGGGCATCCGGCTACGATTGATGCCGATTTTATGCCCATGGCCATCAGTGGTAACGGATCCGTTTCGGGCCACTTGATTTTTCTGGGGTACGGATTCCGGATCAGGACGGACTCATTGGTCTGGGATGACTATGAAGGGTTGGAGACTAGGGGAAAGATTGGAATCATCCTTCTCGGAGCTCCTGAATCGGATATTTCAGTTGAAAAGGATCCGTATGAAGATCACGGAACCGTCAGGAGCAAGCTTATTCATGCAAAAGATGCAGGCATTGAGGGCGTGATCCTCGTGGCGGGTCCCGCTTACGATGACAAGGATGAATTGGTGTTTGGTACTACCAAGGAAAGCTCAGCGGGTCTGCCGGTTGTCAGGGCGACCCGTTCATTTATTAATGATCACCTTACGATCGCGGGTAAAACCATTGATAAAATTGAAGAGGACCTGAACCGCTTGCGCAAGCCTATACCAGAAGTTTTGGATGTGTCGGCTGAAATCCAGACCGGCATCCTCAGTCAGCTGTCGGTTACACAAAACGTTATGGCTTACATACCCGCCTCTGATACCGGAGCACAGCAGCAGTGGATAATCGTCGGTGCACATTATGATCATCTGGGCAGAGGGGGCACAGGCACAAGCTCAAGGGCTCCCGGTCAGAATGAAGTTCATCCGGGCGCTGATGACAATGCTTCCGGTGTGGCCTTAATGATAGAAGTGGCTGGCAGCTTGTCGTCCAAAAGGAATGAACTTAAGCGTTCAGTTCTCTTTGTTGCTTTCGGCGCTGAGGAAATGGGCCTGGTGGGATCCAAGTACATGATTAAGAATCTCCCTGAACCAGTAATAAAAACAAGTATCTCTGCCATGCTGAACTTTGATATGGTAGGCCGTCCTGAAAACAGGAAGGTCCATATCAGCGGGACCGGTACCGCCGTTGAAATGGACAGCCTCCTTTCCGTTTGGCCTGGTGGAAATTTGAATGCCAGTAAATCGCCGGAAGGATACGGGCCATCGGATCATGCATCCTTCTATGCCGAGAATATACCGGTACTTTATTTCAGCACGGGTCCCCATCTCGATTACCATACTCCGGGAGACACGCCTGATAAATTGGATTACGCGTTCATGAAAACCCTTGCGGAAGAAAGTGAGAAACTGATCATCACCGTCGCCAATACCGATCATATACTGAACTTTTCGGAAGCCGGACCTCAACCTACAGTTTCCGACAGGCGCAACCTCAAGGTGACTCTTGGTATCATGCCGGATGCCTTGTCGGACAGGAATGACGGTTTGCAGGTGGAATTTGTCACGCCCGGCAAGCCCGCCCATTTGGCCGGTATTCTGAAAGGGGATCGCATAGTCGCAATCAACGGAATGGCTGTCACGAACATTTATGATTACATGGCCCGGATGAAAACCCTGGAGCCAGGGCAGACAGCAAACGTTGAACTGGTCAGGGAAGGCCGGAAGATTGTTGTTTTGGTGCAATTTTAATTCCAGAGATCATGAAAAAGATTCTGTTATGGATGGCAGCGATTGTCTTGACTGTTTCAGTGGCTCTGTATCAGCGCAAGACCGGACCGACCTACCCCCGGTCAGAAGATGTGACCATCGGTGATTCCACTTACCGCTTCGAACTGATCCGGACCAATGGTCCGCGGGATGCCAGGGTGAAATTACCGATCAAGGACACCAGCGTGACTGCATTTCTCTTTTATAAGAAGCTGGGAGTTTCCGAGGACTATACCCGTACAGAATTCACCTGGAAAGAGATCCGCTACCATTCGCCATTCATGAAGAAGGTCATGAGGAAGAAGGATGAGACGGCCCTGGCTGCTTACCTTCCTCAGCAACCTACAGCCGGAAAGCTGGAATATTTCATTATCCTGACAAAGGACGGAAAATCGGTCACCGTCGCGAAGGAGCAGCCGGTTGTGATCCGTTTCAAGGGGAACGTCCCGGCTGCCGTCCTCATACCCCACATCATTTTAATGTTCCTGGGCATGCTGTTTGCCACCGTGGCAGGACTCTTTGCAGCCTTTAAACTTGATCGCTACCGCCGGTACACTCTGTGGACACTGGCAATCCTGTTCATCGGAGGATTCATTTTCGGACCCTGGGTTCAATGGTACGCCTTCGGGGAGTGGTGGACCGGAATCCCGTTCGGTTGGGATCTGACCGATAATAAAACCCTGTTCGCCTTCCTGTTTTGGATCGCTGCGCTCTTTGGCATCAGGGGCAAAGGGCGTCCATGGCTGATCATACTGGCTGCCGTGATGACCCTGGTGATCTTCAGCATTCCTCATAGCCTGTTCGGTTCAACCCTGGATTATTCCACCGGGACGGTGATCCAGAGCTGATCCGGCATTAACCTGACATTTTTTCACTGGCACGGGCTTTGAAAAGAGAGTCCGAGAATCAACCATTATACCTTATGGAAACGTTAAAGCAGCAAGGCACTATCCAGGTTACTTCGGAGAATATTTTTCCCATCATTAAGAAATTCCTCTACAGCGAGCATGAGATCTTTCTGCGTGAATTGATATCCAATGCGATAGACGCCACGCAAAAATTAAAAACCCTGGCTTCGGTCGGAGATTTCACAGGGGAACTCGGCGACCTGACTATCCGCGTGTCAATTGACAAAAAGAAAAAAACCCTGACGGTTTCGGACAGGGGCATTGGAATGACCGCGAAAGAGATCGACAAGTTCATCAATCAGATCGCCTTCTCAGGGGCAGAGGAATTCATGAAGAAATACAAGAAAGACGCGAATGCCATCATTGGTCATTTCGGCCTGGGCTTCTATTCTTCCTTCATGGTTTCAGACCAGGTGGAAATAGTGACCAAATCCTATAAAAGGGTTAAGGCAGCCAAATGGTCTTGCCATGGCGATCCCCAATATACGCTTGAGGAGTTTGACCGTGATGAGAGAGGGACCGACGTGATACTCCACATCGACAGCGAGTCATCCGAATTTCTCGAGGAGGACAGGATTCTGGGGCTACTGAACAAGTATTCTCGCTTCCTGCCTATTCCCATTGCTTTCGGGAAGGAAAAAGAATGGAAGGACGGCAAATATGTTGAGACCGGAAAGGATAAGATCATCAACAATACCGAACCCGCCTGGATCCGGAAACCTGCCGATCTGAAAGAGGAGGACTATTCCGCTTTCTACAAGGAATTATACCCGATGGCTGACGAGCCCCTGTTCCATATTCACCTGAATGTGGATTATCCGTTTCACCTGACGGGAATCCTTTATTTTCCGAGGATCCGGAGCAATTGGGAAGTTCAGAAAAACAAGATCCAGCTTTATTCAAACCAGGTATATGTCACGGATTCGGTGGAAGGCATTGTACCTGACTTTCTGACACTGCTCCACGGGGTTCTTGATAGTCCCGATATACCCCTGAATGTCAGCCGCTCTTTTCTTCAATCGGATCAGAATGTCAAAAAAATATCGGCTCACATTACCAAAAAAGTGGCCGATCGCCTGAAAGAGATCTTTACCAACAACCGGGAGCAATTTGAGCAGAAGTGGGACGACCTGAAACTGTTCATTAATTACGGGATGCTTACCGAGGAGAAATTCTGGGACAAGGCCAGGGAGTTTGCCTTGATGAAGAATACAGAAGGCAAGTATTTTACCTATGATGAATATAAAGAGATCATCAAGGGCAATCAGACAGATAAGAACGGCACCCTGGTTTACCTGTATGCCAGCGACAAGGAGGAACAGTACAGTTTCATCTGCGCGGCCAGGGACAAAGGATATGATGTGCTCCTGATGGACGGGCAGTTTGACACGCATTATCTGAACCATCTTGAGGAAAAGCTCGAGAAATCCCATTTTGTCAGGGTCGATTCCGATGTACTTGACAAGCTTATCGACAAAAAACAGCCGCGTGAATCAAAACTGGATAAAAAATTGGAAGGATGGCTTAAGCCTGTGTTTAAAAGCCAGGCCCCCGGTGAGGATTACTTTATCACTTTCGAGGCCCTGGATGAAAATTCCCTGCCCGTGCTGATAACCCAGTCGGAATGGAGCCGGAGGATGAAGGAAATGTCAAAGCTGTCAGGGGGCATGAGTTTTTACCGTGACCTGCCGGATCATTTTAACCTTGTGGTCAATACGAACCACCCGGTCATCCTGAAGCTTGCGGAGGAGATGAGCCTGAGCTGCGGTGAAGAGGCCGGCAAATTCGAAAAAGAAATGGACAATATCCGGGTTGACAAGGAGAGCCTGGAATCCATACTTAAAGGCAAAAAGGAAGAGGACTTGCTGCAGGAAGAAAAGGATCAGCGTGAAGAACTTGACAAAAAACTGGAAGAGGTAGAAAAGCAACGTGATGAAATTCTCTCAGCGTTTGCAACGAAGGCTCCTGCCGTTAAACAACTGATCGATCTCGCCCTGCTGGCAACCAACCGCCTGGCCGGGGAAGCGCTCGATACGTTTGTCAAACGCAGCATCGGTTTGCTGGGTAAATAACGTCCGGGATCATTATCTTTAGGGTTTTAATCCGCACCCATGAAGACTAAAACACGCTTTGCCCTTGTTGCAGCCCTGATGCTGGGAATCAGCCTGACCGTCAACGGCCAGGTTTTGTCTTACGGCGCCCGGCTGGGCATGGGCTTTCCGGGGTTTATCAATGAGGAAATCGGCAGCCAGCGCATAACCCTGGCCACGAGCCTGATCGGCAGTCTCAGGATCACCGATGGTTTTCAGGTCATGGTCGAGGCAGGTTACCAGAGAAAGGGCAATAAGTTTACCAACCAATATTGGGATGCCCAGGGTGCCGTTGTGGAGGATTCGACCTACCTGGTCAAGACCAACATGGACTATATTAACATACCCCTCTATCTCAGGCTGAATCTGGGTGGCGCCAATAAATTCTATATTCAGGCCGGTGGTTATTACGGGTATCTTCTCTTTGCCAATTTTACAGGTATGCGGTCCGGAGAGCTGGTCAGCAAAGTACCCTACCGCGAAGGGCTCGCCTTGCACGATTTCGGGATCGTGGCCGGAGGCGGCATTGAAACTCCCATACGCCCGGGACTGTCCATTGCCCTGGATCTTAAATACTATATCGGGCTAAAGGACCTGAACAGGAACCCCCTGATCATTGGTCATTCAAACCCTGTCAAGAACAAGGGACTGACGATGTGCATGGGATTCCTGGTTGACGTAGAATAGAAGCAGCGGATTCAGGGCGCCAGGATCCCTGTGCAAAAATCGGTTTACAGGCCATCAGGCCTAAGCATTAAACACTCTCCTGAACTCTTTCTTCAGTTGCCCCAGGGCGAGCTGGGAAGGTGAGGTTTCAGCCTCGATCTGGATTTCCAGGATTTTTTTGCTCAGCTCGAGGGCGGATCCATCGGGATTGACCTTAAGGGCCGCGGAATTGATGATGTCGATAGTTCCTTCCTTGGCATTTTTGACCAGGCTCCAGGCATCGTCGGAAACATAGATCTGCTGCGCCAGGTTATGTTCATATTCGACCCGGATCACAGCCAGAAGATGCTGATGAAACTCCCGGCAGGTATACTCTTTCTCCTGCTCCCTGACAACCAGGGAATCAACCGTTATCCGCTCAAGGAACAGGCTCAACCGTTCATACGCCTGCAGCCTCAGGGGCAGGACTTTTTTCCGGTCCTGCATCAGAAGTTCGCGGTCCTGTTCCCGCTTGAAACTGCGGAAGTAATAGCGGATCATCACCCACGCCGTCAGAAAAACAACCAGGGAAGGAATGGTATATTTCAGGATTTCAAGGATCTCTTTCATGCCCCGGAAATTAAGTTAATATGCAAGTTTACGTTTTTTCGACTAAAAACTAATTGTCGTACATTTACCGCTTGATCAGCGTAAAATCGAGACCATGAAAGTTGATAAGATATCGAGCCGGTTGAAGGCCCTGGCCATTTCTGAAACGCTGGCCATGGCAGCTAAAAGCAGGGAATTAAAAAGCCAGGGAATTGATATTGTTGACCTTAGCCTGGGAGAACCGGACTTCAACACGCCCGAACTGATAAAGGAAGCTGGCATCCGTGCCATCCGGGAAAACTATTCACATTATACTCCCGTACCGGGATATGCTGATCTGCGCCAGGCCGTCGTAACCAAATTGAAACGGGACAACAACCTTGAATTCACCCCTGAACAGATCGTAGTGTCCAACGGGGCCAAGCAATCATTGACCAATGTCATCCTGAGTGTCGTTGATCCCGGCGACGAAGTGATCATTCCTGCTCCATATTGGGTTTCCTATCCTGAGATGGTCAAACTGGCTGAAGGGAAGCCGGTATACGTCACGGGTGGCATCGAACAGGATTACAAGATAACTCCCCGTCAGCTCGAGGGTTCCATTACCTCCCGGACCCGGGCCTTCCTGTTCAGTTCCCCTTCCAATCCGACAGGGGAACTCTATACCCGGGATGAACTGAAAGCCCTCGCAGAAGTTTTTGACAGGCATCCCCAGATTCTGATCCTCTCTGATGAGATTTACGAATACATAATTTATGAAGGCCGGCATGAGTCCATTGCCCAGTTTGACCATATGCATGACCGTGTCGCCGTGATCAACGGGGTATCCAAAGGATATGCCATGACAGGATGGCGGATCGGCTACCTGGCCGCACCCCTGTGGTTGGCCCAGGCATGCACCAAACTCCAGGGACAATACACTTCGGCTCCAAGTTCGATTGCCCAGAAAGCAGCGATTGCGGGTTTGCTGGGGGACCGTTCGGTGATTGACCGGATGGTTGAAATCTTTCGAAAAAGAAGGGACCTGGTGGTCAGCCGCCTGGCAGGGATCCCGGGGCTTCGCTCAAATAACCCTCCCGGAGCTTTTTATGTGTTGCCTGATATTTCCTCTTTTTTCGGAAAATCTGATGGCCGGACCACCATTTCCTCAGCAAACGATCTGGCCATGTACCTGTTGAATGATGCTCATGTCGCCTTGGTTTCAGGAGTTGCGTTCGGAGCTCCCGGCTGCATCAGGATCTCATACGCGACATCGGAGGACCTGCTGAACAAGGCTATCGACCGGATTGGGGATGCCCTGTCAAAACTGGCCTGATTGCCATGGTTTTGAAAAAACTATTGATAAGATGGGGGCTGGTTGCCGGTGGGGTGTTGATCCTTGCTGCGGTGGCAACAGCCGGGCTCTTTTATACCTGGATATCTTCCCCCAGCCTGGTGAAAACGGATCGTGACTCCCTCTATTTTTTTGTCAGGACCGGATCCGGTTATTCGGATGTCTATGCAGAAATGCGAAAGTCAGGATGGCTGAAATATGAGAAGGGTTTTGATTGGGTGGCCAGGAGAAAAAGCTATCCGGAATTGATCAAACCGGGCAGGTATCTGCTCCGGAAGGGAATGTCGAACGCCCACATTATCAATTTGCTCCGGTCTGGCCGGCAGGAAGAAGTGGCCCTGGTCTTTAATACCACCAGGCATTTCGACAGGCTTGCCGGAGTCCTGTCAAAGCAGATAGAGGCTGATTCCGCTTCCCTGATACAGGCCTTCAATGATACCTCAAAAATGGAATCGCTGGGCTTTTCGCGGATTAACTGGTTTGCCATGTTCATTCCAAACACCTACCGGTTCCTGTGGAATACCAGCGCTGATCAGTTCCTTGAACGGATGAAAAAAGAGTATGACGCTTTCTGGAACCAGGAACGCCTTAAAAAGCTGGGTGACATGGGCTTCGACCGATTCGAGCTCGTCACCCTGGCTTCAATTGTGCAGGAAGAGACCTTCAAGCCTGATGAAATGCCGCGTGTAGCCGGTGTTTACATGAACCGCCTTAAAAAGGGCATCCGGCTTCAGGCGGATCCGACTGTCATCTTTGCCACCGGAGATTACTCCATCAGGCGTGTTTTGCATAAACACCTGACTATCGAGTCACCCTATAATACCTATCTGTATTCGGGTTTACCCCCCGGCCCCATACGCATACCTTCCATCCAGGCTGTGGATGCCTGCCTGAACTATGAGAAGCACGACTTTTTCTATTTCTGTGCCAGGGACGATTTCAGCGGTTATCATTCTTTTGCCTTGATTTACAGTGAACACATGAGGAATGCCAGGAAATACCGGAAGGCTATCAGCCTTAAGGAGAAAGGATAAAAAAAGGCAAGTCAGATGATTCGTACTTCGGGATCGAGGGAAATTCCGAATTTCTGCAGCACCGATTCTTTGATTCGCTGCGATAGCGAAAGAACTTCTTTTCCCGAAGCTCTTCCATAGTTGACCAGTACGAGAGCCTGGCGGGGATACACTCCCACGTCGCCTTCCCGGAAACCTTTCCAGCCGCATTGCTCTATGAGCCAGCCGGCAGACATCTTAACCGATTGGCTGTTCTCCTCATAAACCGGCATTCCGGGATAAATTGCGAGCAATTCCGCAGCCTGTGAGGCAGGAATGACAGGATTTTTAAAGAAGCTACCGGCACTTGCCGTTTCAGCAGGATCGGGAAGCTTCGACCGGCGGATCCTGATGACGGCCTGTCGTACACTCTCCGGTGTAGGTGCAGGATGACCGGTGAAACATTGGCCGAGAGCTTCATAGGAGAGGTTAACCTTCGGATGCTTCTGCAACCGGAAAGAGACGTTCCAAATCAACCATTTCTTCTCCGGTTTCCTCTTGAAGATGCTGTCGCGGTATCCAAATGCACATTCCCCCGCAGTCATCGAAAAAACCCGCAGATCCTCCAGATCCACAACCTCGACGCTATCAATCCAGGAACCGGCATCCGTGCCGTAGGCGCCTATGTTCTGTACCGGAGAAGCTCCCACGCTGCCCGGGATCAGAGAGAGGTTTTCCAATCCTCCCAAACCGTGCATCACGCACCATTTCACCAGATCATCCCAGTCGGTTCCTGCACCCGCAGAAACCAGTGAATACTCTTTCTTATCAGCAACCACCTCGATCCCATGGTTGACCGGGTGTATGATGGTCCCTTGAAAATCCCGGGTGAATAATATATTGCTGCCTCCGCCCAGGACCAATAACGGACCTGAAGTTGCCCGCGAATTCATCACCTTGATCAATTCCTCCCTGGAATCGGTTTCGATGAAAAAAGAAGCGTTTGAATCGACGTTAAAAGTGTTCAGATTGCCCAGAGGGTGATTTCGGTTTATTGTCAGCATGATGTAAAGATAAGCTCCCTGCAATAAATCGGGACTATTTCGTTTTTTAGTTACTTTAGATCATCACTTGACCGGAATCGGTGAATCAAAGGATCATACTCACGGTAACCAATGACCTGACGGGGGATCAGCGGATCCACAAAGTGGCCATGAGCCTGCTGAAATCCGGTTATACCCCGGTTTTGGCCGGGCGCAGGTTGCGTGGTTCACAACCCTTGAACCGCCCGTATCCCTGTGTGAGGTTCCGTTTGCCGGTGAGGAAAGGTCCCCTCTTTTATGCTCTCTTCAATATCAGGCTTTTTTGTTTTTTATCATTCTGCAGGGCAGATCGCTTCCTGGCCAATGACCTCGATACGCTTCCGGCGGTTTTCCTTGCCGGGCGGCTCCGGGGAAAGCCGGTCATCTATGATTCACACGAATTTTTTACGGAAGTGCCCGAACTGGTGGGACGCCCTCGAACGAAAAGGATTTGGGAAGCCATTGAGTCCCGGATTTTCCCAAAGCTCAAGCGGATCTATACCGTCAATGAATCGATAGCAGCGATTTATCGTGAAAAGTATGGAGTTGAGATCGGAGTGATCAGGAATCTGCCCCCTGAACAGCGTCCTGAAGCGCTTAAAGGTTTCCTGCCGGATTCCTATTCAGACCACCCCCTGATCCTTTATCAGGGCGCGGTCAACATTGGCAGGGGACTTGAACAGATGATCAGGGCCATGAACTTCTTGCCGGACCTGCGCTTGGTAATTGTGGGGGACGGGGATATCAGACGGGATCTGTCAAACCTGGTCAGGGAGTTGACTTTCGAAGACCGGGTGTGGTTTGCAGGGCGCATCCCTTTTGAAAACCTCGCCTGGTACACCGGGCAGGCAACACTGGGCATCAGCCTGGAACAGGATATCGGACTGAATTACCGGTACGCCTTGCCCAATAAGCTTTTTGATTACATGCAAGCAGGACTGCCCGTTCTGGCATCGGACCTGCAAGAGATCCGTCGGGTGGTCATGGAAGCCGATTTTGGCATGCTAATCAACCGGTTTGATCCGGAATACCTGGCGGACGTCATTCGTGGCATGATCCAAGACCGGGTCCGGATGGAACAATGGCATCAGAATGCCCTGAAAGCTTGTCCACGTTACACCTGGGAATCACAGGAGTCCACACTCCTGTCTCTGGTCTCTGGTCTCTGCTAGAGCCTCATCACCTTCTCAAAGTCGAAGTAGTTCTGTGACGGTTCCACCGGATCCAACCGGCCGCTCTCACAGCGATACGTGCGGAAGGGAAACTTGCGTATCATGTTGTAGTCGTGGGTGGCCATCAGGATTGCACGTCCGTTTCGGGAAATACTGATCAGCAACCGCATCAGTTCCTCGCTCGTATCCGGGTCCAGGTTACCCGTGGGTTCGTCGGCAAGGATGATTTCAGGATCATTCAGCAGGGCACGTGCGATAACCACGCGCTGCTGCTCGCCGCCTGAAAGCTGGTGAGGCAGCTTGTCGTCCTTGTATTTGAGGTCCACCCGGCCCAGTACTTCCGAGACCCTTTGCTTGATCCGGATCTTGTCTTTCCAACCTGTGGCTCCCAGGACAAAAGAGAGGTTCTGGAAAACGCTCCGGTCCTCCAGGAGCTGAAAGTCCTGGAATACCATCCCGATCTTGCGCCGGAGTTTTGGAACGTCACGCGTCCTTACGGTTTTCAGGTTGAATCCGACGATGGATCCTTCGCCGTCCCTCAGGGGCAGCTCTGCATAGAGGGTTTTCAGCAGGCTGGTTTTACCTGTCCCCACCTTGCCTATCAGGTATGTGAACTCACCGGGCTGAACTCTTAGGGTGACATTGTCCAGGACCAAGTTCATCTGCTGGTACACCGAAGCATGCCGCAGATCAATCACCGGCTCCGTGCTCTCCATGATCTTATTAACTGTCTGATGTTAATTTATATGTAGAAAAGGGGACCTCCCGGCTGGGAAGCCTCGTTTATCTTTACTAAAGTAAAAATAAAACGCCGGATTATAAGTTTTACAGAATATACCATAAGGGCTACAACCATGAATCGCAAACCGGGAATAATTGTCCTATTACTGATCCAGGTCCTTTCGGCCACGGTTGCTTTCCCCCAGCAATCTGCTGTTTATTCGGATCCCGACCGGGATCTCAAAGAGGGTATGGAACTCTATCATAAAGAGCAGTATGGCGCCGCCTTGACGAGGTTTACCGACTACCTCCGGCGTACGGAGGGTGGGGAAGCAACCTCCCGGTCGGATGCCGCTTTCTACCAAGCCATGTGTGCCATCCGGCTTGATCATGCCAACGGTGAAGCACTCGTCACCAATTTCCTGCAAGATTATCCCGAGAGCTCCAAGGCCAGCCGTGCCAGCTTTGAAATGGCTCAAGTCTTGTTCAATGAAAAGAAAATAAAACCGGCCCTGCGCTGGTTCCGGCAGGTCATTCCGGCGAAGCTTCCCAGGGACCTGGTGCCGGAATACAATTTCTCTTATGGATATTGCCTTTTTGATGAGAAGGATTACAAAAAGGCACAGCCCTTGTTCGAACAGGCCATGCAGAGCAATAGCCCCCTGGCCGAAGCAGCCAACTATTATTATCATTACACCCTTTACCAATCAGGAAAATATGAAAATGCCCTGAAAGGATTTCTGGGACTCCGTGAAAGCCGCGAATTCGGACGGTCAGCTAACTATTGCATAGCCCAGATTTACTATTACCAGGGCCGGTTTGAGGAGGCTATACCCATAACTTCCCAACTGATCCGGAACGCGAAAGGGGAAGAGCAGACCGAACTGGCCCGGATAACCGGGGATTCCTACTTCCGGCTGGACCAGTTCTCTAAAGCCATACCCTTCCTTGAGCAATACCGGAAAGGGGTTAAGACCATGTCCCGAGAGGAGCACTATTCCCTTGGTTACGCTTATTATGTCAATGAACAATTGCCCGAAGCCGCTAAGGAACTGGAACAAATCAGCGATGCAAATGACGCGCTCACCCAATATTCAGCGCACCTTCTGGGAGGCATTTTGATTGACCTGAACGATAAGCTGAAGGCGAGGTCGGCATTCCGCAAGGCCTCCTTACTGACTTTCGACAAGAACCTGCAGGAAGAATCCCTGCTGAATTATGCCAAGCTGAATTTTGACCTTTCCATCTCCGGCGAGACTCTCCGGGCATTTGATGAGTTCCTGAACACTTTTCCTGAATCCCGGCATCGTGAGGAGGTTTATGATTACCTGGTCAAGGTCTTCATGAACACCCGCAACTACCAGGAAGCGTTGGTAACGCTGGATAAGATCAGCAATAAAACGCCGGAAGTCCGGAAGGCTTACCAGCGGATTGCCTATTACCGCGGGCTGGAATTATTCAACAACCTGAAATACCGCGAAGCCATCGATATGCTCGACCGGTCACTCGACATCGGCAACTATGATGACCGCATCCGGATGCTGTGCTATTACTGGCAGGCGGAAGCCTGGTACAATACCAAAGCCTACCAGAACGCGATCAGTTGCTATGACCGTTTTCTTTCGTTCAATGAAGCTGCCTATCTGCCTGAGTATAACCTGGCCTACTACGGAACCGGGTATGCCTACTTCAATATGGAAAACTACGACGAGGCACAGACCTGGTTCAAACGGTTCATCTCCCGCGCCGGGAAGCAGGATAAACTGGTGGCCGACGCCTATAACCGGACGGGAGATTGCCTGTTCATGAACAGGACCTATTATCAGGCCATAGATTATTATGATAAATCAATAGCCCTTAAGACGGACGATGCAAGTTATGCCCTGTTCCAGAAAGGTTTCTCCCTGGGACTGGTCCAGCGGCCGGGTCAGAAAGTGGACGTGCTCAACAAGCTGATCCGGGATTATCCCAAATCGCAATACCTGGACGATGCACTCTATGAAATCGGACGTTCCTACGTCGACCTGAACCAGACGGCAGATGCCATCCGGACATTTAATCAATTGATACAGCAGTTCCCGGGCAGTTCCTATGTGAGGAAATCCTATGTACAACTGGGAATGATCCATTATAATTCCAACCAGAATGAAGAGGCGCTGCAGATGTATAAGAAAGTCGTCTCGACATGGCCTGAATCGCAGGAATCCGTTGACGCCATGGCCGGGATCAAGAATATTTATGTTGAAGAAAACCGTGTGGATGAATACTTTGCTTTCGCACAGGCAACCGGCCGGGTTACGGATATTTCAGCTTCCGAGCAGGACAGCCTGATTTACCTGTCGGCCGAAAAAATTTACCTGCAGGGGAACTGCGAAAAAGCCAATCAGAATTTCGCACAATATATCTCGCGTTTCCCCCAGGGTCGCTTTTTACTCAACGCATACTATTACAAGGGTGATTGCCATTATCGTTCAAATGAACTGAACGAGGCGCTTTCCGCCTATTCCTATGTTCTCTCAAGAGGCTCCAACCGCTTTACTGAAGTAGCCCTGTCCCGGTCGGCTGAAATTTGCTACCAGCAGTCGAATTTCGAGAAGGCCCTGGTGCTCTACAGGCAGCTTGAACAACAGGCTGATGCACAGGAGAACATCCTGGACGCCCGTATCGGGATCATGCGCTGCTCGTACCGGCAGAAAGATTATGAGACCGTGATCCAGTCAGCCAGGATGGTCCTTGGCAGTGACAGACTTCCCGAGGAAATCAGCCGGGAAGCTTCGTTCATTCTCGGAAAATCCTACCTTGAACAAGGTGATCCTGAGCAGGCGCTTGGAGTCCTGACCCGCGTGGCTGGTGATGTCAAGAACAAAGAAGGAGCCGAATCCAAGTACCTGATCGCCGAGATCCTTTTCCGCAAAGGTCAGGTCGATCAATCGGAAAAAGAGATACTTGAATTCCTGGACCAAAACACCACCCACCAATTTTGGCTGGCCAAGGCCTATATCCTGTGGTCCGATATTTACATCAACCGCCGGGACCTGTTCCAGGCCAAGGCCACGCTGGAAATACTGAAAGAAAATTATTCCAGGTCGGATGATGGAATTCTCAATATCGTCAATGACAAGCTGAAGTGGATAGCAGACCAAAATCAAGAAAATTAAGAAACAATGACAATCAGGGATTCTAAGCAACCGGGTATCAGGTCGTTGCTGATGGGTATGATCGCTCTGGTGACAGTACACGGCTTGATTGTTGCACAGGAAGGACTGAATAAGGAAGTCAGTGTGGTCAGGCCGTACAGCCCATCGGTCGTCAATGCTGTCAAAACCCGCCTTATGCCCAAACTGGATGACTCGGTTCATGCACAGACCTATTTCGATTATTATATCCAGCCGGCCAGGATCAATCCGCAGTTGCGTGTCCGGGGAATTGAAGCTGCTGAGTTCCGGCCTGAAGGCAAAGAAAACCTCAAGCCCTCGATTGTTACCCTGGGGCTCGGGAACTACTGGACCCCCATGGGAAAGCTGAGCATACATACGCTCAGCAATCCGAAAACGAGCCTGGGTGTTGACATGAGCCACCTGTCATCCCAGGGCTTCATGAAGATGGCCGATGAGCGGAAAACCTATGCGGGTTATGCTTATAATGATGTCAAATTTTGTGGCCAGCAGTATCTGAAGAACAGTACCTTCACTTCAGATTTTTATTTCAATGAAGACCATCATTTTCTATACGGTTACAGCACAGACTCCCTCAACGACGGGACTCCGGTCACTCCTCTTAACCTCCGGATGACTCAAAGGGATTCGGTTCCCGTGCAAAGGTTCGTGATACTGGGCAGCCGGCTGAGCCTGCAGTCCGACCGGGAGAGCCGGCAGGGCTGGCAATACAGGATCGACGGGCAGTATGATTTCCTTATCAGTGGTAGAGATAGCCTGAGACTGGGACAAGACACCATCCCCGATACAAAAGAAATGGAGCATGAAGGCCAGCTCGACTTCGCCCTGTCAAAATCGTGGGATAAAATCTCGGTGGGTGGCGAAATAGGGGCCGATTATGTTTACCGCACTTATTTGCCCGACAGCCTGAACTATGTAGTTGCCTATGCGGATCCCTGGATCGGTTTTAATTGGAGATACATCAAGCTGACCGCCGGTCCCAAGGTTGCCATGGGGAGGAATGCGGAGAAGTTTTTCATTTACCCGCGGGTCAAACTCGAGTTCAACATCACGGATCTGCTCGTTCCCTACGTCGGACTGAACGGCTATTACGAGAACCATACACTTCGTTCCGTTTCCCGCGAGAATCCTTACATGGTGGATAATCAACTGCTTAAGCCAACCCACCACCGCTTTATCGCCTATGGCGGCCTCCGCGGAAGGTTCTCTCCAATGGTGGCTTTCAACCTGGCGGTTTCCTGGGAAGATGCCGATTCCCTTCTGTTTTTCGTACCTGACCGGGCAAATCCGAAGCTTAATACCTTTAATGTCGTGTACGATAACGGAAGTATCCTCCAGATGGGTGGTGAAATCTCCCTGAGGCAGAGCGATAACCTGTCCTACATCCTGAAAGGTAACTACTATCAGTACGACCTGGACACGCTGGCCGCTCCCTGGCATAAGCCCGCCTGGGACCTGAACTTTACCGCCCGATATGCATGGAAGAAAAAACTGATGGTCAAAACCGAGCTTTTCCTCCTGGGCAAATCCCGGGTTCCGGATCCTGATCCGGCCATCTCTGCTCCCATGGAGCTCGATGGGCTTGTTGATATCAACCTTGCGGCCGAGTACAGGATACTGACCTGGCTTTCTGTTTTTGCCCAGGTAAATAACCTCGTATCAGACAAATACTATATCTGGCAAAACTACCCCATGCAGGGGATTAATTTCCTGGCCGGGCTCTCCTGTATTTTCTGATTTGTAATCATCACATAATCAATTAGTTAATCATCAGGTTTTCTGTTGAAAAGTATCCTGATTTTAACCCCGTTTTATGAGGTTAAAACGTCCGGTTTTGCTATCTTTGTCTGATTTTTTAAATAACCAGAATTGGCTTTATAACTATCATATTATGAGTGATTTACAAAATAAACCAAATGGCAACGGATATTCGGCTGACAGTATCCAGGTTTTGGAAGGCCTGGAAGCTGTCCGGAAACGCCCGGCTATGTACATCGGGGATATTTCCGAGAGGGGATTGCACCATTTGGTTTATGAGGTCATTGACAATTCCATTGACGAAGCATTGGCCGGTTTTTGCCGGAATATCGGACTGGTCATACATAAAGAGGGCAGTATTACAGTGACAGACGATGGCCGGGGTATACCGGTGGATATGCATGAAAAGGAAGGACGGTCGGCTCTTGAAGTGGTCATGACCGTTTTGCATGCTGGCGGGAAATTCAACAAGGATAGCTACAAAGTATCGGGCGGATTGCATGGTGTCGGGGTTTCCTGCGTCAATGCCCTCTCCGAATACCTCCGTGCCGAGGTTCACAGGGACGGCAAAATGTATGTGCAGGAGTACAGGCAAGGCGATCCGGTAGCCCCGGTCAAGGAGGTGGGAACTTCGGACAAGACGGGAACAATCATTCATTTTATTCCCGATGCCGGGATATTCACCACGCTGGATTTTAAATACGAGATCCTGGCCGACCGGCTCAGGGAGTTGGCTTACCTGAATAAGCAGATCCGGCTGACGTTGACAGACGAGCGTGTAATCCTTGATGACGGCACTTGCCAGTATGAGGAGTTTTATTCGCTTCAAGGCCTGAAGGAATACGTTGAATACATTGATGAAGGCCGCGAGAAGCTGATCGAGGAGGTTATCTGCATCGAAACGGAAAAAAGCGGCATCCCGGTGGAAATAGCCATGCAGTACAATACCACATTCAACGAATATGTGCACTCCTATGTCAATAATATCAATACCATTGAAGGCGGGACGCACCTGGTGGGTTTCCGCCGGGGGCTCACACGAACACTTAAAAGGTATGCTGAGGATTCCGGCATGCTGGCCAAACTGAAATTTGATATTAATGGTGATGATTTCAGGGAAGGCCTGACAGCCATCATTTCGGTCAAGGTTCAGGAACCCCAGTTCGAAGGGCAGACCAAAACCAAGCTTGGTAACAGTGAGGTGAGCCTGGCTGTGGATCAGGCCATCAGCGACATGCTCAAGAATTACCTGGAAGAGCATCCGAAAGAGGCCAGGGCAATCGTGAACAAGGTGATCCTGGCTGCCACGGCCCGTCACGCTGCCCGGAAAGCAAGAGAACTCGTCCAACGGAAAAATGTGCTCAGCGGATCCGGGTTACCCGGCAAACTGGCCGATTGCTCGGACAACGATCCCGAATCCTGTGAGCTATATCTTGTGGAGGGAGACTCGGCAGGCGGTACGGCCAAACAGGGGCGCGACAGGCAGTTCCAGGCCATTCTGCCGCTAAGGGGTAAGATCCTCAACGTTGAAAAGGCCATGCAACACAAAATATTCGACAATGAGGAGATCAAGAACATCTTTACCGCCCTGGGTGTGACGATCGGAACGGAAGAGGACAGCAAGGAGGTGAACCTTCAAGGCCTGAGATACCACAAGATCATCATCATGACCGATGCCGATGTGGATGGAAGCCACATCACCACCCTGATCCTGACTTTCTTTTTCCGGTTTTTGCATTCCCTGATCGAACAGGGACATGTTTATATTGCCACACCCCCGCTTTACCTCGTGAAGAAAGGAAAAACCGAAAAATACTGCTGGACGGAAGCCGAAAGGGAAGCCCTGACCCAGGAGCTTGGCGGGGGGAAAGACAGTGGACTTCACATCCAGAGATATAAAGGTTTGGGTGAAATGAATGCCGAACAGCTGTGGCTTACCACAATGAACCCTGCCTTCCGGACGCTGAGGCAAGTGACGATTGAAAATGCCGCTGCTGCCGACCGTACTTTTTCAATGCTGATGGGCGATGAAGTGGCCCCGAGGAGGGAATTCATCGAGAAAAACGCCAGATACGCCAAGATCGACGCCTAGAGGAAGTTACCCTCGTAGACTTTCACAGCGGGTCCTGCCAGCCATACATCGGTAAAACTTCCTGAAAGCTGCCGCTTAAAACTAACCTTCAGGTTCCCTCCCAGTGCCTGGCATTCATATTCGGCCAACCCGGAGTTGTACAACCACTCGGCTGCAATGGCCGCGGCTATATTGCCAGTTCCACAGGCGAGAGTTTCCCGCTCCACACCCCGCTCATAGGTCCTGACTTTCAGATTATTGCCCAGGACCTGCACAAAGTTGACATTCGTGCCATTCGGAGCAAAACGAGCATCGTAACGGTATTTCCGGCCCACCTGTTCCACGTCGATGCCTTCGATCGAATCGACAAACAAAACCAGGTGCGGAACTCCCGTATTCAGAAAATAACCTTCAACCTTTTCAACCAACTCAACTTTGTCAACTCTTTCACATTCCTTCATTTTCAGCCTGATCCAACCGGAATGAACCACCTTGGCTTCATGCGGTCCGTCGGATGCCAGGAAGAGGGAGGTTCTGCCGATCATTCCGAGCTCATAAGCCATGGCGGTGATGCAACGTCCGCCGTTGCCGCACATCTCGGCCGGAAAACCATCCGGATTAAAGAACAGCATATTGAAATCGTATCCAGCGTCAGGTTCCGACATCAGGATCAGTCCGTCGGCCCCTATGCCAAAATGTCGGTCGCACAATCTATTGATTTTCTGAGAGTCAAGTCCGTCAGCCTGATGGTTGCGATTATCAAGAACAATGAAATCATTACCCGCTCCCTGCCATTTCTGGAACTTCATGACATCCATTCTGTTAACGATTGTTAAAGATACCCCGGTACTGATTTAAACAGTGTTAAACTTTAGAAAAGTGGTGAAACTCTTGTCTATTTTCGATCGTTATAAGCCCAAGCGGGCATGCTTTTTGAAAACCGCCATAAAGTTGAAAATAAAAACCGTATCAGAATAATGATTATAACCATGAAAGCGAAGAGAATTGTTGGAATGCTGCTGATTGCCATTGCCGGCAGCCTGATAGGCGTGGCCGTTTACTCAGGTCTCACGAAACCTAAAACAATCATCGTACAAAAGGATACTGCCACTCCGGTTCAATACGCAGGATATCCGGCTTCGGCCTATGTTGCTCCCGATTTCAGGCTGGCAGCCCAGAAGTCCATCCATGCCGTCGTGCATGTCAAAACCGTGACCAACTACAAGCAATATGCTTATGACAACATCCAGGACTGGTTTTTTGGTAATCCCAGAACCTTTTACAGGGAAGTGCCGGGCTACGGTTCGGGGGTGATCATATCATCCGACGGATACATCGTCACCAATAACCATGTAATCGATAACTCCAACAGCATTGAGGTCACCCTGAATGACGGCCGGGTTGTAAAGGCGGAAATCATCGGCCGGGACCCGGATACCGATATAGCCGTTATCAAGATCAAAGGGGATGAGTTCCCCTTCCTGCCTTTCGGCAACTCCGCTGACATGCAGGTCGGAGACTGGGTGTTGGCGGTAGGTAACCCCTTTAATCTTCAATCCACCGTCACTGCCGGTATTATCAGCGCTAAAGGCCGTAATCCCGGTTTGATCGGAAGCAACCTGCAGAATCCCTATGCCCAGCAAAATACGGATACACCGCGCTCTTTCATCGAATCGTTGATCCAGACCGACGCGGCTGTCAATCCGGGTAACAGCGGGGGTGCACTGGTCAACCTGCAGGGAGAATTGATAGGAATTAACACTGGAATAGCTTCACAAACAGGAAGTTATATCGGATATTCATTCGCTATTCCTTCTACAATAGCTAAAAAGGTAGTTGATGACATCCTTAAATTCGGCGAGGTTCAACGCGTGGTTCTGGGAATTCAGGGCGGAACTGTCAGTCAGGAGCTGGTTGAAAAGAAAAACCTGAAAGTCAACCAGGGAGCTTATGTCAGCGATCTGACGGAAGACGGCGGCTCCTATGCTGCCGGCATTAAAGCCGGTGATGTCATTGTCGCCGTCGACGGCAAAAAAATAACCTCTTTTGCCGAGCTTCAGGAGATTATCACTCCTCACAGCCCGGGCGATAAAGTTGACATCACCGTGAACCGCGACGGAAATGAGAAAACTTTCACGGTAACCCTAAAAACCCAATCGGGCAGCATTAAAACCGTCGGATCTGCTGAATTCTGGGCTTACCTGGGGGCCGATCTGGAGAAATTGTCGGAGAAAGACCTGAAAAAATACAATATCTCGTATGGAGTGCGGGTAGTCAAACTGCATGATGGAAAACTGAAAAGCACCGGTGTACCGGAAGGATTCATCATTACCGACATCAACAAAACAATTCCGGTTGAGGATGTTCAGGATGTACGCAGCGCCATTGAACGGCATACGGGTAACCGTCCGGTTCTGCTGGAGGGGCTGATGCCCAATGGACGGTACGCCTATTTTGCTTTTGAGAAGTAAAGAGATTGACCTCTTGGGGGGGCTGTCATGAGGGATAATGACAGCCCCTTTTGTTTTATTATTATTTCAGTTGCAACCTTTTTGGTTATTAGACGTTAAAGGTCTAACTTTGCGGAAATTTTTTTTCACACGGGACGGCTTGTATGAGGCAGTTAAAAATCACCAAATCCATTACCAACAGGGAGAGTGCGTCGCTTGACAAATATCTGCAGGAAATTGGTAAGGAAGAGCTTATTACAGTAGAAGAAGAAGTTGAACTGGCCCAGAGGATAAAAAAGGGAGACCAGAGAGCCTTGGAGAAGCTGACCAAGGCCAATCTGCGCTTTGTGGTATCCGTGGCCAAGCAATACCAAAACCAGGGTCTGAGTTTGCCCGACCTGATCAATGAAGGCAATCTGGGTTTGATCAAAGCCGCCGAAAAATTCGACGAGACCCGCGGTTTTAAATTCATTTCCTATGCCGTCTGGTGGATTCGCCAATCCATCCTGCAGGCATTGGCCGAGCAGTCGCGAATCGTCCGCCTCCCCCTTAACCAGGTCGGATCGCTGAACAAGATCAACAAAGCATATTCCCGGTTCGAGCAGGAACACGAGAGAAAGCCAACGGCAGAGGAGTTATCCACTGAGTTGGATCTTCCAGCGGATAAGATTACCGATACGCTACGGGTATCCGGCCGTCACATATCAGTGGACGCACCTTTTGTCGAAGGGGAGGCTAATTCATTGTTGGATGTGCTTATCAATGACGATTCGCCGGACGCCGACCATTCACTCATCAACGAATCCCTCAGCCGGGAGATCGACCGCGCCCTGGCCACTCTGACCGAACGGGAAAGGGACATTATCAAGCTCTTCTTTGGGATCGGATGCCAGGAAATGACCCTCGAAGAGATCGGCGAGAAATTCGGATTGACCCGGGAAAGGGTTCGCCAGATCAAGGAAAAAGCAATCCGCAGGCTGCGGCATACCTCGCGAAGCAAATTACTTAAGACCTATTTAGGATAGGGTACGGATATTGGATTTTAGATATTAGATATTGGATGTTGGATATTGGATATTGGATGTTGGATATTGGATTGACCATGCCTAAATAGCATTGACCGTTTTTGATAGATTAATACTATTAAAC